>NZ_LT897781.1:3321681-3628908 GCF_900188315.1 Marinobacter sp. es.042 | reverse complement strand
CCCCCTTGAACTCGATAAAGGCCTCATCGCGGATCTCCTGAAGCCAGTTCTGCAGTTCGGTCTCGAACTTGCGGCGATAGATGGCCTGTCGGGCCTCGGCGTCGCGCACATCACCGCTGATGTCTTTCTGGCGGCGCTCCTGAACCTGGAGGATGTGCCAGCCAAACTGGGAACGGAACGGCCCGCGCAATTCGCCAATATCAGCATCGAGCATAGCCTGCTCAAACGCCGGCACCATCTGGCCCGTGCTTACCCAGCCCAGATTACCGCCATCGGAGCCAGACACCGGATCATCGGAGTACTCTCTGGCCAGCGCACTGAAGCTGGCTCCATCCTGAAGCTGCTGGTACAGATCCCGGATCACGGTTTCAGCCTGGCTGTCCGTCGTTGCTTCCGATGGCCGAACCAGGATGTGTCGAACACGGTGCTGCTGGATCATCTGCTGCTGCTCGCCGCCGCGCTTGTCCATCACCATTACCAGGTGGAAGCCACTGTTGTTTTCCAGGACGTCTGAAGGCTCACCCACCGGCAACTCCGGCACGACCGGAGCAACCAGAGACGGCAGCTGACCCTCGGCACGCCAGCCCATATCGCCACCTTCCAGGGCATTACTGGCATCAGACTCGGCAACAGCGACTTCGCGGAAATCACGGCCATTGGCGATCTCGCTGCGCAGCCGCTCGGCTTTCTCTCTGGCGGCATCCACCTCCGCCTCATCAGAGGGGTCGTCTACGCTTACAAAGATGTACGCCAACCGGTACTGAGCGTTGCTCCCCCCACGGGCCTCCAGACTTTCCAGATAGTTTTCCACTTCCCGATCGGTCACACGAACCCGGTTGCCGACCTGGCGCTGCTGAACCCGGCTGGTCAGCATTTCCTTGCGGATCTGTTCGCGGGCCTGGTTGTAAGTCACGCCTTCGGCTTCGAGCTGGTTTTCAAACTGCGGCAGGCTCATGCCATTGCGTTCAGCAATGTTGGCCATGGTTTCGTTCAACTCGTTATCGCTGATGCGCATACCGGCCCGATCTGCCATCTGCATCTGGATCGATTCGGTGATCAGCTGGTCAAGCACACGCTCTTCGAGGACCTGCCTTGGCGGCAGGGCCGTGCCCTGTGCACTGAGGCGACTGGTGATGGTGGTGATTCGGGCCTCCAACTCGGTCTGAAGGATGACATCCTCATCGACGATGGCCACTACCTGGTCCAGCAACTTACGCTCGGCCTGAACAGACAAGGGGGCCAGGACGGCTAGAAGAACCAGTAACGCTTGTACACCATGGCGAAGGGTCGCCTTCATAATCACCTCTACAAATAGAATTTAAGCTTTTCTGGCGTTTTGGGGGCCTTAGTCCGGGATCCAGTCAGGGAGTTCCAAAACGACGACGCTCCCTTTCATCAAAACCGTAAATGGCCTCGGAAATACTCGATGAGGCACCATCGCTGCCGCCCAGGCCCTTTAGCTGGATCTGGAACAGTATGCGGCTATCGAGCTCCCGGTCATCGGTCAGATAGTTCTGGTGAACCACCTGAACACTCCAGCAGCAGTTATTGTATTCCAGCCCGGCCAGGGATCCGACGGTTCGATCAAGGTCGGAGTCGTAGACCCAGCGGCCGATCAGACTAACACGGTCCGAGACCGGGAAAACCGCCGCGATATCCGACTGTTCCAGTTCGCCCCGGCTGTAAGTGTGCCCCACACTGGCCAGGTACCGGTAGTCAGTGGAGTGAAAGGTTAACTGGCTGCGGCCTTCCTCGGTATCCCCGGTATCAGGATCCCACAATCCGGAGGAGCGGATTTCCAGGGTATCGAGCGGGTTCAGTACGACTTCGCCCGCCAGCGGTGAACGGCTCCGGGTACCGGCACCCTCACCGAACAACGTCACTTCGCGGTCCTCGAAATACTGTACCTGTCCAATACTGAATCGGGCACGCTCCGCACCGGTGAGCAGGTCATTGAAACGGCTGGTCAAGGCAACGGTCAACTGGTTGGCATCGCCTACCCGGTCACCGCCGGTGAAGCGGTCCGGTCGAAACAGCTGTTCAAAACGGAAGGTCTGGAGGTCGGTATCGAAATCCGGGATGTCGTTCTGGTCCGGATCGGCATCGGCCCAGGCGTAATAGAGCCGGGGCTCCAGAGTCTGGTTGTAGGGCACATCAAACAGGCGGCTCTGTCGGTCGAAATACAACCCGTTATCCCACTCGGCAACCGGCACGGTGCGATCGAAACTGCCATCCCCCAGCACGTAGTCGTCCAGGTTGTAGCGGGTGTAATCCACACTTACCGACGGACGACTGAACCCCCACAACGCCCGCATGGGCAACGCCAGTTCCGGCCGCGCCCGGAAACGCTGCCCGTTGGCCCGATCCAGACCGGTCAGTGCTTCGTTGTCCCGATAAAACACCGTGTACTGGCTTTCCAGGTTCGCCTCGACAATCCCTGCGCCGGTCTGGCCTGCGTAGATCACTTCCGGCAACTGGGCATAGGGCTTGTCCACATCGGCAATGCGATCACTGATGGTCTGGTAATCGTTGAGGTAGGCATCGAAATACTGCTTGTCGCTTCGGTAGCTAACCCCGCCTTTTCTCTGCAAATGAGTTGCCTGGTTAATCTCCAGGCTGCGGTTCAGATCGCTGAGATAGTCCTCATCGCTCACCACGGAAAAATCTCCGTAGCCCCGCCAGCCACGGCCAAAGGCAGCCCGGGTTGTGGCATCCAGGGCCCAGCGCTCACCGGATTCACCGGGGTTATCCTCCTGAAACGCTGAATCGTTGCCGATGTACCCGAGCTGCAGGGTAGTTTCCCCGAGAGAGCTGAGGTATCGGCCCTCGACTTCGTTGAACGGGCCCCGGCCATGAATGTACTGGGGCGTCAGCGTCGCGTCGTAATGGGGTGCCAGATTGAAGTAATAGGGCACGGCAAGAAAGCCACCGCTGCCGGCACTGGAAGAGCCGAACTGCGGGTAAAGGAAACCGGACTTGCGGCGATCATCAATAGGAAAGCTTGCCCACGGCCAATAGAACACCGGCACATCCAGGACCTCCAATCGAACGTGTTTGGCGGTACCGAATCCTTGCGCCCGATCCAGCCTGATATCCGAGGCAACGATGGCCCAGTCATTCTGGCTCGGACCACAGGTGGTCAGAAAGCCATCTGCAATGACGACCTGTTCCTCGCTGATGCGCGACAAGCTGCCTGCACGACCGCGCATTTCCGGACCATGAAACAGGAATGTCGCCGTGTTGATGTCCAGGCGTCCACTATCGACGTCGTAGTTCGCGTTCTCACCGGTGAGAAGGAAACCGTCGCCGCGACTGACCAGCGGCCCCTGCACCGATACTGCACCCTCCTGCTGGCTGTAGCGGGCCTCTGAACCGGTTACCTGAAAGCCGCCCTGGCGAATGCGGACATCACCCTGAAGAAACAGCGTCCGGTCAATCTCGTAGCGGGCGTTCAGGCCGCTGGCTTCCAGCGGTTGCTCGGAATCGCTGCCAACGGCAAACGCACTGCCAACGCCATTGGCGCGACCGGAAGGCAGATACCCCCCTTCGCAGAAAAGGGGCAACGAGGCCCGGGCCTCGGCTGGCAGCTCTGCTCTGGGCCGCCAATCTATTTCCGCCGCAGACGGCGGTGTCTGGGCATGCCCATCCGTAACGCCCAACCCAAAAACCGCGGCCAGCAACACACGGCCATACCGGCTCTGCCACCGGGTTTCCGGCGATTGCAGTGGGCGTTCGGGACATGGCACGGTGGCTGGATCCTGTTCCGGGTGAATTGGAGGACGGGCAATAATAAACGCCGCCTAGTTTACACGTGCCCTGAAGGGTTGTTAACGGAAACTCCGCTGCAAAACCGATTTACCCTCTTTATACTCGTCTGCTAACTTTCGCTGTCAGCGACAACTTTTTTCAGGATCGCAACCCGAACTATGGATACCCGCCTGCAGTTGCTGACCAACTGGGTCAGACAATTTCCCGGCTTCGAACAGTGCGAAGCCGAACCGGTTTCCGGCGATGCCAGTTTTCGCCGTTATTTCCGGGTCTGGCACCACGCAAATCCGACGACCGCTGCCGGGGACGGCGCACCGTTTATCGTGATGGATGCGCCCCCGGAACATGAAGACTGCGAGCCCTTCGTGGCCATTGCGCGGCACTGGCACCGGCAGGGTATTGCGGTGCCGGACATCGTCCAGGCCGACCTGAAGCAGGGCTTCCTGCTACTGGAGGATTTTGGCGACCAGCTGATGCTTGGCCGACTGAACACGGAGTCCGCAGACCAGCTCTACAGGAACGCTCTGCAAGAGCTGACCCTGATCGCGAGCCAGACCTCCCCCAGTGATTACCCGCTACCGCCTTACGATGCCACTCTGCTTGAGCGGGAAATGGCACTGTTCCCGGACTGGCTTCTGGAGAGGCATCTGGGCATGAACCTGGAAAACAGCGAGCGGGCCCTGCTGGACACGACCTTTTCCATGCTGCGGGAAAGCGCCCTGGCGCAACCGGAAGTGACGGTCCATCGGGACTACCATTCCCGAAACCTGCTGGTTCGCCAAGACCAACCTCGCCCGGGTGTCATCGATTTCCAGGACGCGGTTACCGGGCCGGCAACTTACGATGTGGTCTCGCTGCTGAAAGACTGCTACATCCAATGGCCAGAGAAGCGCATCTGCGAATGGCTGGAAGACTACCGCCAGAGCAGCCTCGAGGCTGGCCTGCACCGCGCAGACCCGGAGACCTTCCGCCAGTGGTTTGAACTGATGGGCATGCAGCGGCACCTGAAAGCTGCCGGCATTTTTGCCCGGCTATCGATCCGCGATGGCAAGCACGGCTATCTCAAGGACATTCCCCGAACCGTTCAGTACCTGATCGTTGCCAGCGGTCGGCAGCCAGCCCTGCGTCACTTCCACGAATGGCTGAGCGATACGGTTATGCCCCGGATCGAGACGAGCATCGGCCCGGCCCCGGGTCAGGAGCACTTGCCCCAGTGAAGGCCATGATTCTTGCTGCCGGCAAAGGTGAACGCATGCGGCCGCTGACTCTGGCCACACCAAAGCCCCTGTTAAGGGCCGCTGGCAAGCCTCTGATCACCTATCATCTGGAGCACCTGCGGCGGGCGGGAATCCGTGAGGTGGTGATCAACCACGCCTGGCTGGGCGACCAGATTGAGGAAACCCTGGGGAACGGCGAAGGGTTCGGGCTATCCATTCAATATTCCCGGGAAGGCGAGCCGCTGGAAACCGCCGGTGGCATCGTGCGCGCTCTGCCTCTGCTTGCCGGTGAACAATCTGACTGGTTTCTGGCGATCAACGGCGATATCTGGAGCGATTTCGACCTGTCTCGACTGACACCGCCGCCTGACGCAGACGCCCTGCTGGTGGTCACCAGCAATCCGCCACACCATCCGGAAGGTGACTTTCACCTCACTGACCAGGGAGTACTCCATAGTGATGGCCCGGACAAGCTGACCTTCACCGGCATTAGCCTGTTACACCAGCGCCTGTTCGAGGGTCTGACCGATCAGGCAGGAAAACTGGGGCCGGTGCTTCGCGGTGCCATGAGCAGAGGCCGGGTAAAGGGTCTTTTACATCCCGGACAGTGGGTGGACGTCGGCACCCCGGAACGCCTGCATGCGCTCGACCGGCAACTGGGCTCCAAGGAACCTGAAAGCCATGGCAGGCGATAACAGACAACCGGCACTGCCGCCCCGAATGGAAGCCGAGTTTTCCAGCTTGATGCGGGAGCTCTCGGCCTGCGGTCACCAGGCCCCCGCTCTGATTGAGCGCGCCCGCCTGCCCCGCTGGTGCCGACATTCCCTATTTTTCTTCCTCGGCTATATCGCCAAGGCAGACGGGCGCGTCACCGAAGCCGACATCGGTTATGCCGAGTCACTGATCAAGGCCATGAGGCTGTCCAGACGCCAGCGCAGGCTAGCCATTGGCTGGTTCCAGCAGGGCAAGTCGGCCGGGCAGCTGCCGTTCATCCGCGGGCTAGCCATGCGACTATCCCGCCGTCTCTGGCCCGCTCCCGCGTTAAAAACCGCCATCTGTCTCTGCCACGCCAGCCAGCTTAACGGCCGACCCGGGAAACCCAGACGTTATCGCTGCGAGGACGCCATTGACCAGATTGGTCTGCCGGTAAGCATCAGCGAGGACATTTTCGACAGTTATGCCAGCAAGGTCTGGACCCGGCACAGCGAGAACCTTTCCAGACCCACCAGCTATCAGCAGGCCTGTGAACTTCTAGGCGTTACCCGCCGGGATTCCCTGGAAGTGATCAAACGGACCTACCGCAAGAAGATATCCGAGTGCCACCCGGACAAGCTTGCCCAACAGCAGGTCAGTGACCGCGACCGAAGCCTGGCCAAGGAACGCTTGCTCCACTACCAACAGGCCTGGGAACTGATAAAGCGCCACAACACCCTCCGCCCCTAACGCTCGCGGGATTCCAGCCAGGCGGCAACACGACTGGCCACGCCATCGCCCAGAGACTCAGGCGCAGGGCTGATCCAGGGAATCGGTTGTCGCTCAAAGCCGCTCACACCGGCGCGCCGCAACTGCATGCCAATACTCCAGCCCGATTGATCATCAGCCGTTCCGTGTGGATACAGCTCCAACAAATTAGTGCTGAGCGACTCCAGACGGTCCGGCAGACCTGACCGGTCAACGGGATAAAACCGTGGCGCCACCCAGATCAGGGCAGAGGCATCGGCGCCATCCAATACCCGGTTGGTCACATGGATACTGGCTCTCCCGACACCGAGAACTGCCGGTGCTTCATAGCCCCGCTCAACCAGCAGGGCCAGCCCTGCCTGCAGCATCTGGCTGATGCGGCTTCTGTAGCGCGCCTCAAGATCATCGGCACTCTCGGATGAGGCCATGACATCGATCATGACTGAATCTGATGCTCCCTCCTCACCCTCGCCTGCTTCAGCCGCCGGCGGCTCCATCAAGGGTCGCATCAGGAACTCATTCAGAACCGGTGAGGGCGACTCCAGACCAAGCGTAAGCACGGCCCAGCCCCGGGAAGCCAGCCCCGCTGCCAGTGAGCCGGACACTCCGGAAGCGGCAGTTTCACCTTCGTTCGACAGAACCAGCACCGCACCGCGAGCCGGCAACCTGGCTTCCGGGTAGAACAGGCCCAGCGCCCTCTCACCCTCCTCAAGCTCCAGCCATACCGCTGATTCGGGAAAACGCTGGATCAGGGAGCGTTCGCCGGTGCCTGTCCAGATCAGAGCCCGACTCGCAGACTCCGACGCTTCGGCGCCTTCGGTCTCCCCGGCCGTCCCACTCTCTTCCTGCCCGAGGGTGATGGACGGTGCGACACACATCAGCGCCAGGATAAAAAGCCAGAACACGCCGGGCCGGTAAATCTCGAATCTCTGCACAGATACTGATCCTTTGACTGCGAAAAAACGCCACTGAGCTGTTAGACTAGCAGCCATTCTGAATGTGCGGCAGGGACCGCTGACCAAGCCATTATCCATTGTTGTGAGAGAGCCGTCATGAACCCTTACCTGATTGCCCCATCCATCCTGTCCGCCGATTTTGCCCGTCTTGGCGAGGAAGTCGATAACGTGCTGGCCGCCGGCGCCGACGTGGTGCACTTCGATGTGATGGACAATCACTATGTACCCAACCTCACGATTGGCCCCATGGTCTGCGAGGCGCTGCGCAAGCACGGCGTGACCGCCCCCATCGATGTGCACCTGATGGTGTCTCCGGTGGACGACCTCATCCGTATGTTTATCGACGCCGGGGCCAGTTACATTACCTTCCACCCGGAAGCGACCAACCACATTGATCGCTCACTGCAGCTGATCCGCGACGGTGGCTGCCAGGCGGGCCTGGTGTTCAACCCGGCCACGCCGCTGCATTACATGGATCATGTGATGGACAAACTGGACATGGTGCTGATGATGTCGGTTAACCCCGGCTTCGGTGGCCAGAAGTTCATTCCCGGCACGCTCGACAAACTCCGGGAGGCCCGCAAACGCATCGATGCCAGTAACTATAATATCCGCCTGGAAATCGACGGTGGCGTGAAGACCGAGAACATCCGGGAAATCGCCGAGGCCGGTGCCGACACCTTCGTGGCGGGATCTGCCATCTTTAACACCGACGACTATAAAACCACCATTGATGCCATGCGCGAAGAACTGGAGCAGGCCCGCAGGGTGATCAGCCAATGAGCCTGGCAGGGCTGTTCAATCCACGCTGGCCGGGGGTTGCCCTGTTTGATCTCGACGGCACCCTGGTGGACAGTGCACCGGATCTGGCGGCCGCCGTGGACCAGATGCTGGCGCATCTTGGGCGCTCACCGGCGGGCATTGACCGGGTACGGAACTGGGTAGGCAATGGCGCCAGCGTTCTGGTGCGCCGGGCCCTGGCCGGCCAGGTGGACTGGGAACCGGCGCGACCAAAAGACGAGGCCCTGTTCAAGGATGCCCTGGCGATTTTCTATCACGCCTACGGCACCCTCAACGGGCAGCATTCGGTGGTCTACGCCGGCGTCGAGGCCTGCCTCACGCACCTGAAGAACCAGGGCTGCCGGCTGGGCATCGTCACCAACAAGCCGGAACAGTTTGTGGCACCGCTGCTTGAGCAAATGGGACTGGACCACTGGTTCGACCTGACCGTGGGTGGTGACACCCTGCCGGTCAAGAAACCCGATCCGGCCCCGCTGCTTCATGCTATGGAAACCCTCGGCGGAACCCGGGGAACCACGGTGATGGTGGGCGACTCCGCAGCCGATATTAACGCAGCGCTGGCAGCGGGCATTCCCTGCGTCGCGGTACGCTATGGCTACAACTACGGCCCCGCAGTGGATACCCTGGGCGCCGACGCCGTTGTTGATTCGCTGGCCGAGCTTTTGTAAAGATGCAACTCCGATTTCAGGAAACCGCACCATGACACCCGAGCAATTCGCCGAGCTCGCAGACGCCGGCTTTAACCGCATCCCTGTGTATCGTGAGGTATTGGCCGACCTCGACACGCCTCTGAGCACCTACCTCAAACTCGCCAGCGGACCCTATTCCTATCTGTTCGAATCCGTTCAGGGCGGGGAGAAATGGGGCCGGTATTCGATCATCGGCCTGCCCAGTCACGAAGTGCTGAAGGTCTTCGACCACCGGGTGGAGATCAGCCGCGGCGGAGAGGTTGTTGAAACCGAGGAAGTGGACGATCCGCTCGCCTTTGTCGAAACCTATCAGAAACGCTTCCATGCACCGGATCTGGAGGAGCTGCCCCGGTTTAACGGCGGCCTGGTGGGCTACTTCGGCTACGACACCGTGCGCTACATCGAAAAACGGCTGCGCAAGAGCTGTCCGCCGGACAAAATCGGCACGCCGGACATCCTGTTGATGGTGTCCAACGAGATCGTGGTGTTCGACAACCTGCGGGGCAAGCTGCATCTGATTGTCCATGCCGATCCGGCCATTGAGGGCGCCTTCGAAAAGGCACAGAGCCGCATTGATGAGCTTGAGAACCATCTGCACCGGCAAACCGCTGACGCGCCCCGCACCCCCGAACACCTGCGCGGCAAGGCCGTGGACGAGAGCGACTTTATCTCCGGCTTTACCCAGGACAAATTCGAAGCCGCGGTAGGCAAGATCAAGGGCTACGTGCTCGACGGCGATGTTATGCAGACGGTGATCTCCCAGCGCATGTCGATTCCCTTCGAGGCACCGCCGCTGAACCTGTATCGCTCACTTAGGGTGCTGAATCCGTCCCCTTACATGTATTTCCTGGATCTGGGTGACTTCCACATCGTGGGCTCCTCCCCGGAGATCCTGGCCCGGGTGGAAGACGAGGAAGTGACGGTTCGGCCGATCGCCGGCACCCGCAAGCGCGGCGCCACCGATGCCGAGGACAAGGCGCTGGAAGCAGAACTGCTGGCTGATCCGAAAGAAATTGCCGAGCATCTGATGCTGATCGACCTGGGCCGCAACGATGCCGGCCGTGTGTCGGAAACCGGCACGGTCCGGCTGACCGATAAGATGATCGTGGAGCGCTACTCCCACGTGATGCATATCGTCTCCAACGTCACCGGCCGGCTGAAAGACAACACCAGCTGCCTGGACGTGCTGCGCGCCACCCTGCCCGCCGGTACCCTCAGCGGTGCGCCCAAGATCCGGGCCATGGAGATTATCGACGAACTGGAGCCGGTCAAGCGTGGGGTCTACGGCGGCGCCGTGGGGTATCTATCGTTTAACGGCAACATGGATACCGCCATTGCCATCCGTACCGCCGTGATCAAGGACAACACCCTGCACATCCAGGCCGGCGCAGGCGTGGTGGCCGATTCGGTGCCCCGCCTCGAGTGGAAGGAAACCATGAACAAGGGTCGCGCCATTTTCCGGGCGGTGGCCATGACCTACAACGATTTCGACCACTGAGGCGGAGGAACAGATTATGTTGCTAATGATCGATAACTACGATTCCTTCACCTACAACGTGGTGCAGTATCTGGCCGAACTGGGTGCCGACGTGCAGGTGCACCGCAACGATGAAATTACCATCGAACAGATTGAAGCCCTGAACCCGGAACGGCTGGTGATTTCCCCCGGCCCCTGCACCCCGAACGAGGCTGGCATCTCCATGGCGGCCATCCGGCATTTCGCCGGCAAGCTTCCGATCCTGGGCATTTGCCTGGGCCATCAAGCGATTGGCCAGGTCTACGGTGGTGACGTGATCCGCGCCGGCCGGGTCATGCATGGCAAGGTGTCCCCGGTATTCCATAAGGACACGGGCGTGTTCCGGGGCCTGAGCAACCCGCTGCAGGCGACCCGCTACCACAGCCTGGTGATCGACAAGGCCACCCTGCCCGACTGCCTGGAAGTGACCGCCTGGACCCGCAACGACGACGGTTCCATCGAGGAAATCATGGGGGTTCGCCACAAGACGCTGCCCATCGAAGGCGTGCAGTTCCATCCGGAGTCTATTTTGACGGAACAGGGCCACGAGCTGCTGCGCAACTTTCTGAGAACACAATAAGAGGCCGACACATGGACATGAAAGAAGCTCTCAACCGCATTGCCTCCAACCTGGACCTGTCCCGGGAGGAAATGAAGGACGTGATGCGTATCGTCATGAACGGCGAGGCCACAGACGCCCAGATCGGCGCGTTTCTCATGGGGTTGCGCCTGAAGAGCGAAACCATCGATGAAATCACCGGCGCCACCGAGGTGATGCGCGAGCTGGCCACGAAGGTTACGGTCAAGGCCGAACCCCTGGTGGACATCGTCGGCACCGGCGGCGATGGCGCCAACCTGTTCAACGTGTCTTCCGCCGCATCCTTCGTGGTGGCAGCAGCCGGCGGCTTTGTGGCCAAGCACGGCAACCGGGCGGTTTCCTCCAAGAGCGGCAGTGCCGACCTGCTGGAAAAGCTGGGCATCAACCTGAGCATGAAACCGGAAGAAGTGGCCCGCTGCGTCGAGGAAATTGGTGTCGGCTTCATGTTCGCTCCGGCCCACCACGGTGCCATGAAACACGCCATCGGCCCCCGCAAAGAGCTGGGCTGCCGGACCATTTTCAACATCCTGGGCCCGATGACCAATCCCGCTGGCGTTAAGCGCCAACTGGTGGGCGTGTTTAACCGGGAACTGTGTCGCCCGATGGCGGAAGTACTCCACCGCCTGGGGGCCGAGCACATCATGGTTGTTTGCTCCAAAGACGGTCTGGATGAGATCAGTCTGGCGAGCGCCTCCCACGTGGCGGAGCTGAAAGATGGCGAGGTCACCGAATACGACATCACCCCAGAGGATCTTGGTATCAAGAGCCAGGCTCTGGTGGGCCTGACCGTGGACACCGCCGACGATTCCTTAAAGCTGATCAAGGCGGCCTTCGGTCGTGGCCACGACGAAATGGCCGAAAAAGCCCGGGACCTGATTGCACTCAATGCCGGCGCAGCGATCTATGTCGCTGGTTTGGCCAAGACGCCGAAAGAAGGTGTGGATATGGCCCTCGACGCCATGGGCTCTGGCCTCGCTGCCGGCAAGATGTCGGAGCTGGCTGATTTTTCCCAGTGCTTTTGATCCCGGCCTGCTGATTTTGCAGCCGGACGAGCCGGAGGGGAGGGAGCTTCCAAAACACGCCCGTGAATACGTCCATGTAGGGCTTGGCTGCAGCCATCCGTGGCTGCAGACAGTTTTGGAAGCTCCCTCCCCTCCGGCTCTCGCTAACTTTTTACGAGCCTGATATGACTGACAGACATCTGGATAAAACACCGACGATCCTTCGGAAAATTGTTGATCGTAAGTGGGAAGAAATTGACGAGCGCAAGCGCCAAGTCTCCATTGCAGATCTGAAGGCCAAAGCTGGTGATCAACCGGCAGCCCGAGGTTTTGCTAATGCTCTGCGCAGCCGAATTGAACAGCAGACTCCCGCTGTTATCGCAGAAATCAAAAAAGCCTCACCAAGCAAGGGCATTCTGCGGGATCCGTTCGAACCAGCGGTCATTGCCGAGAGCTACGAGAAAGGCGGCGCCGCTTGTCTTTCGGTACTGACCGACCGCGACTTCTTCCAGGGCGACGAGGACTATCTGGTCGCCGCCCGCAATGCCTGCAGCCTGCCGGTGATCCGCAAGGACTTCATGGTCGCGCCCTATCAGGTCTATGAGAGCCGGGCCATTGGCGCCGACTGTATTCTGCTGATCGCCGCCTGCCTGACCAAAGACCAGATGCAGGAGCTGGAAGGTATTGCCCATGAGATCGGGCTGGATGTGTTGGTCGAAGTTCACGATGGTGAGGAACTGGATGATGCGTTGACGCTGACGACGCCTCTGGTGGGCATCAACAACCGCAATCTGCATACCTTCGATGTCTCGCTGGACACCACGTTTGATCTGCATGAGCGGATCTCCCAGGACCGGCTGACCATTACGGAAAGTGGCATCATGACCCGCAGCGACGTAGAAGCGATGACTGCTCGCGGGATTTACGGTTTCCTTGTGGGGGAATCGTTTATGCGGGCGGAAGAGCCTGGTCAGAAACTTCAAGAACTGTTCTTTCCAAAAGGCTAACTCACAAGTTTAAACAGTTCGGCGGGTACGACCTGCCAAAATCGTGCGGAGCCATGGATGGCGGAGCCGAGCGTACAGGGAGGTATTCACAGCGTATTTTGGCAGGTCGTACCCGCTGGACTGTGCACAAAAGTTCGCAACAGGCATTTGATGCTAGGCGTCGGCCAAAGCCTCCTGCAACAACTCCAACAAGTGCGCCGGCATGCCCTCTGCCAGCTTGAGTGCCGCCTCGTGCCCACGGGGCGACATCTTGCCCCAGGTCCGGCGCACGATGCGTAACCACTTCTCCCGGTCATAGTCCGCTTTTTCCTCGTAGAAATCCGCGAAATATCGCTCCAGAAACACCATGCAGGCCACGTCTTCCAGGAGCTGCGTGTCCTCATCCTGCCTCAGTTCCCGCTTGGTCAGGATGGTCTCTACCCGCTCGCACTCGGCCTGCGGGTAACCACAATCAGCCATGATCTCGGCGGCCCGGCGGCCGTGCATCCGGCCACAGGCCTGACGCCACTGGTAATAGGCTTTGCGACCCTCCGGATATTCTTTCCGCGGCATAGTCCAGCGCTCTATGTGCTGGGCGCGGCAGGCGACCTGCATGCGTTCAGACGGGTCGGATTCAAGTTCGAACAGCCAGCGGGTCATGTGCAAGCTGTAGGCGTATTCCTTCGGGAGGCGTTCGTTGCCAAAAGACTCCTGATTGGGATCGGCCTTATTCGCTGCGTCAATAAACGCCAGCGCACACTGGAGTCTTGAATCCGTTGTGGTCATTAAGATCTCTCTTCTGGTTTCTGACTGGCCTGTGGCTCAGGCCTGGGCAGAGGGGCGTTCCTTGATGCGGTCGTACCAGGCCTGCAGATTGGCCTGCTCGGGTTTGATCCGGATGCCCACCACCCGGGCGAATGCCACTGTTGTGAAGGCATTGATATCGGCGGCCGTAAAGCGGTCGCAGCAGATGTATTCCTTGCCATCGAGCTGCTTGTCGAGGAAGTGCATGAACTTCTCAACGCTCTTGCCGCATTCCTCACCCCACTCCTTGATCGGGTTCATCCGGTCCTTGAAGTAGCCGGTGGTGTGCTGGAAACACATGCCGGTGGGCATGAAGAAGAACAGCTCGATCCACCGGAGCCACTGCTCAAGCTGGGCTTTTTCAAGCGGGGTGTCACCCATCAGGGTCGGCGTGTCCGGGTAGCTCTCTTCGAAATAGCGGCAGATTGCCATGGTCTCGGCAATACAGGTGCCGTCATCCAGTTCCATCACAGGCACTTTCTTCATCGGATTTCGGGCGACAAATTCAGGTGTCAGGTTTTCACCCTTCTGCAGGTCAATCTCGATGAATTCGGCCTTGTCCAACAGGCCTTTCTCGGCCATGAACATGCGCACGCGGCGTGGGTTAGGGGCGGTTTTGGTTTCGAAGATTTTCATTATTATCGGCTCCGTTCCTGATCACTGGCGGCTTTGACGGTTCAAAACGAGAAGACTGACCGGAAAGAAGAGTTGCGTCAAGCAACCGGCGTTACCGGGGCAGCCAGTTGCGGATCTGCTGGATAATCCACTCCGGATCGTCCAGTGGAAGGTCATGGCCAGCATCCGGATGCAGTTTCATGGTCCATTGCCAGCGCTCCTCCAGCGTGGAACTGCAGCGCCAGTGAACGATGCGATCGCCGCGACTGGCGAGAATCAGTGCATCTGGCACAGGACGCTTTGCACCGGGTTTGTAGCGGGCGGCAGCCGCCAACTGGTTGATCGCATTGCGGGTACTGACGGGACGTTGTCGTTGTATGCTGTACCACTGTTTTGCCAGTGACAGAGGCACCTCACGGTTAGACGTGAGCCGGAGAATATCCCGCTCACGGTCAAACAACTCCTGACGGGCCAGCAGCCGCAGAATTCGCGGCCAGACCCCAGGCCGCATGCGTTGCCAGGGCGGGCTGAAGCCGGAACTGGTATTGATCAGGACCAGGTTCTGGATCTGACCATCCGCAGACTGCTGGGCCCAGTCCAGGGCCACCATACCGCCCATAGAAAGTGCCAGAATGCTGAAAGGACCGGGGATATGGCTGACGTGCCTGGAGACGGCTTCCCGAATCGCCGCTACCGTTGCCGGACTGTCTTCTCGATAACGCACGCCCGTCCCGGGCAGGTCGACCAGATGGAACTGGTGCTCGGGAAATGCCTCCCCGAGGCGAGCCGGGAAGCTGCCCCAGTGGGCGTGCTCCCGAGTCAGACCCCGCAACAGAATCCAGTGCATACGATAGTTCCGATTGATGAATGCCTGGGCCGGCTGGATCGCTAGTGAGAATCGCTATACCAGTGCATGATCGCGGCTTCTTTCAGCATGGACTCCTCATCCCGAGCCGGCAACCAGTTTTCGTGGCTGGCGGCGGCGCTAATCAGGAAGTCCATCCAGGTCAGGTGACTGCGCAGGACCCGCTTGTGCCGGTGCGGAACCAGGGGATTGAAAAAGCCGTCGAGTCTCAGCAACTGACGTGGCCGCTTGCGAATCCAGCGCCAGGAGCCCATTTCCAGGGTCAGGGGAAGAAAAACACCGCCATTTTCGCGATTGACCTGTTTGTAGAAGTAATCCCACAAGTCGCCATGGGTGAGATAGTGGCGGGACTGGGGCTCGAAACGGTAGTCGTGGTTTGGGTATGACTGCTCCCAGATAAGCTTCAGCGCCATAACCGATGCAACTCGACGCATGGGTCGACGCCGGTAGGCGTAGGGAAACCAGATCTGGTCCTGCATCCCGAATCCGGAATGGCAGTCCAGTGCCACACTGAACGGCCGCCCCGGCAGCAGCTGTTTTATGACCGCCTCAAGAGCCTGGTTTTCGGGCTCCATGCCCTGTTCAGGATCGCCGGTGTACCACGGCAATCGGGGAGAAATTCTCTGGCCGCCGAGCAGGAATGCGCTACGTTCCTGGGCCTGGATCGGCGCATTGCGCATCAGGTCCACGCCGTTGGGATTACTACGCTGATTCAGGTACATACCGCCCGGGTTAAGGATTGGCAAAAGGGTAATTCGAACCTTCTGCAACAACCCCAGCAAATGTTCGTCCCAAGTCACTCTGGCGAGCAGCGACTTCAGCCAGGCCATTACTACCTGGCTTCCAATGCGTTCAAGCCCGTGCACGCCGCCAACAAGCAATACCGCTGGCACATCGGGCCGGGAAGAGCCGATATCGACACGGTAGATGGGCAAGGAGAGGTCCTTGAGGGCGACCCGCTCCACCACTTCGGTTGTGATGAAATCCGGCGCTTCCGCCAGGACGCGCTCCAGGCCAACGAGTTCCGGCAGGAAGGTTCTCAGTAGCCTTCGCTGACGCCCATCCCGGGAGGCCTGCTCGTGGCTGATTGATGTGTGAGGTGTCAGGTCGCGCAGCTCTGTCATCGCTCTTTCCGGCATGTAAAACCCGGATTCTAGCCTGTCACTACTACATTTTTTTGACAATCATGCAGCCAAACTTATGTGCTGTTTGATGACAGTTTTTGCTCACACCCTTGTAACTTGCCCAAGGATGGTTATCCTAATAGCTACGTACTAACCGAGACGTCCCCGTTTTGCTGTATCACATTAGTGATCCAAATATCGCCTTCTATCCGATCTTTCCTGATCGCGATTCTGTAGTACCCGATAAATCCGCCAAGCAACACAAACCCTAGAAAGGAGACGCGACTATGCGAAAGCTTACGTCTGCAGCATTGCTTTGTGCACTTTCAGCACCCGGACTGGCCCAGGCCGAATGTGGAGAAGTTTCAATCACAGAAATGAACTGGGCATCCAACACGGTCGTCACCAACGTGGCCACCTTCATCATGGAGCAGGGTTACGGCTGTGACGTCACCATTGTTCCTTCCGACACCGTCCCGGCGGTAACCTCCGTTGCCGAAAACGGTGAGCCTGACATCGTCACCGAGCTGTGGCTGAACTCCGCAGGCGAGGCCTACCTGCGCCTCGAAGAACAGGGAAAGGTGGAACGCCTTGGCAAGGTTCTGGATCCGGGCGGCGTTGAAGGCTGGTGGATTCCCACCTACCTCGCGGAAGAGCATCCGGAGCTGAAGACCATCGAGGGCATCATGGCTAATCCTGAGCTCGTTGGCGGCACCTTCAACAACTGCCCGGACGGCTGGGGCTGTCGTGTCGTGAGTGACAATCTGGTTCGCGCCCTGGATCTGGAAGAGTCCGGCATTGACGTATTCAACCATGGTTCCGGTGAGACCCTGGCATCCTCCATGGCGTCCGCTGTCCAGAACGAAGAGCCCTGGTTCGGCTACTACTGGGGGCCGACCGTTCCCCTCGGCAAATACGACATGACCCGGGTTGATCTCGGCGACATCAAGCCGGACGTGCACCAGAAAAACCAAACACCGGATGTGGATAATCCGGGCGTTTCCGACTTCCCGGCGGCCACGATCCTGACGTCGGTGACCACTGATTTCAAAGATCGTGAGCCGGAAGTAGCCGAGATGCTCAGGAAGCTGACCTTCAAAACCGAGACCATGAGCGCCATCCTTGCCTGGATGGACTCCAACAATGCCTCGGGCGAGGAAGCTGCGGTTTACTACCTCAGCAACAACAGCGACGAGTGGTCAACCTGGCTGAACGACGCCGCGCGTGAGCGTCTGGCCAACGTTCTTAACTGATTGGCCTGCCCCTCCCGGGGTATCCTTCGGGATGCCCCGGGTCGTTTCCCGAAAACCGTTCTGATTCCAGACGTGCGCAGGAGAGACTGACCGCCCATGGCAACCTACGATTCCCTTTTTTCATCGCTCGGCCTTGAGCAATGGTGCTCGGAAGGCAAAAGCAGCGGCCCCATGTCGATGGCCGATCTGCTGAATAAAACCAAGGGAGAGAGCGCCGAACCGGCCTCGATATGGGAACTCCCCTTCCCATCCATGGATGCACTCAACGAATCCTGCGCCGCTTTCCCCCAGTCCCGGGAGCTCACCAAAGGCCTGGAACAGGGATTTCTAGCAATAAAAGACAGCCTGAGTCTGGTTCTCGATCCATTAACCCAGCCTCTCAGCTGGTTCCTGGACGGGGCACTTTATGCCATGCTGAACACGCCCTGGTGGATCGTGATTCCATTGTTATTGGCGGTTGTTTACGTGGTCACCAAATCCTGGAAACTGATGCTGTTCGTAGGCGGCAGCATCGTGCTACTGGCCTTCATCGACCATTACGATTACGCCATGCAAACGCTGGCGATCATTTTTGTATGTGCCTTTATCTGTGTGTTGCTCGGTGTCCCCATAGGCATCGCCATGGCACGCAGCAATTCGTTGCAGCGCATGATCATACCGGTGCTGGACATGCTGCAGACGCTGCCACCTTTTGTGTACCTGATCCCGCTTATCTTCCTTTTCAGTGTTACCGAATCAAAGCTGTACGGTATCGCCATCATCCTCTACGCGATTGTTCCTGTGATCCGGCTGACGAACCTGGGCATCCGGCTGGTAGACAAGGACGTGATTGAGGCCGCAGACGCCTTTGGCATGACGCCCCGACAGAAACTCTACAAGGTGCAGATCCCGTTGGCGCTGCCCAACATCATGGCAGGGGTCAACCAGACCATCATGATGAGTCTTGCCATGGTTGTCATCGCATCCCTGGTTTCCGCGCCCGGGCTTGGCGTTCTGGTTCTGCGGGGCATCCGTAATCTGGAACTGGGTGTTGGCCTGGTATCCGGCCTTGGCATCGTGATCCTGGCGGTTATTCTCGACCGGGTAACCAAGGCGTCCCTGGCACGAATTAACGTCTCCCAGAAGCAGTGAGGAAAGCCCCCATGGCAAAAGACATCAAGATTTCGATCCGGAACCTTTACAAGATCTTCGGCCCGACCCCGGATGTTGCCCTGGAGTATGTTCGCAAGGGCATGGGCAAAGCCGATCTGCTGGAGCAGCAGCGACACGTCCTCGGTCTGCGTGATATCAACGTGGACATGCACGATGGCGAGATCACGGTCATCATGGGACTCTCCGGCTCCGGAAAATCCACACTCATCCGGCACCTGAACCGACTGATCGATCCCACGGCCGGCGAAATCCGTGTCGATGGCGAAGACATCATGAGCTACAACGAAGAGCAGCTGCGAAAGCTTCGCCGCGAGCGGATGTCGATGGTATTCCAGAAGTTTGCCCTGCTACCCCACAAAACCGTGCTCGAGAACGCCGGCATGGCCAAGGACATTCGCGGCTATACGACATCGGACTTTGAGGCCGATGCCCGAAAATGGCTCGCGCGGGTTGGTCTGGAAGGTAACGAATACCAGTATCCGCACCAGCTGTCCGGTGGCATGCAGCAGCGGGTGGGCATCGCCCGAGCCCTGGTGTCCGACGCCCCGATCATGTTGATGGACGAAGCCTTCTCGGCACTGGATCCGCTGATTCGGTCCGATATGCAGGACCTGTTGCTGGAGCTTCAGGAAGAACTGCAGAAAACCATCGTGTTCATCACCCATGATCTTGATGAGGCCCTGAAACTGGCCGACCACCTGGTCATCCTGAAAGACGGCGAAGTAGTGCAGCAGGGAGATCCCCAGGAAATCCTGCTCAATCCCGGCGATCCCTACATCGTCGACTTCATCAGCGATATCAATCGGGCACGGGTGCTGAGGGTACGATCGGTCATGAGTCCGCCTGATGACGGTGACACCGAATTTGCCGGCGATATTACAGAAAAGGACAACCTTGAGTCGGTACTGCTGAAATCCGATGGTGACATGTCCCTGAACTTCCGGGTGGTCCGGGACGGTCAGCATGTAGGCACTCTTCACATGAAAGACTTGGCGAAGGCATTGGTTCCTACCGCCGCATCGACCGAAAGGAACAAAAACGCGGCCTAGGCCCCTGTTGGCCATTACAAACCCCCGACTAGGGTCTATGCTTCAGGGAAAGCCGACGATTTCGGCATTCCGGTTCTATTACCATGGCAAAACCCCTGGTTCTTTCCATCGCGCTCTTTCTTGCCGCCTGCTCGCAGCCAGAGGATCCCCCACCGCTGGCTCCTGAAACAGCGGCAAAGGCAACGAAGACCGCTCCCGCTGCGCCGGCTCCCACAGAGCCGCGCCAGAGCGTCGTCATTGCCGCTGACCCCTGGTGTCCTCACAATTGTGAAGCCGGCTCCGAGTACGAAGGCTATATGATAGATATTGCCAGGGAGGCGTTCGGCCTCGCCGGTATCGATGTCGAGTACGTGAACATGAGCTGGGCACGGGCCCTGCAACAGGCCCGGGACGGGTATATTGATGCGGTTGTCGGAGCCCTTCCGGGGGATGCGCCGGACTTCGTGTTTCCGGACGCCGCTACTGGTTACTCGACGATCGCGCTTTATACCCACCCTGGCAACAACTGGCAGTACGCTGGCATCGACTCGCTCAGCCAATTCACGCTGCTGGCGATCAACGGCTACGCTTACTCACCGGAACTGGACTGCTATATCGAGAAGTACCAGGACGATCCGGAGCGGGTCTGGGTGCTGTCCGGGCCGGCACCACTGAGCCGGGCAATCGAACTCCTGCACCAGCAGCGCTCTGACGTATTCCCGGAAGACCGCTATGTGATGCAGTGGCAACTGGAGCGGGACGGCAACACGGAAAACCTGAGAATGGCAGCGGTGATCCATGAGTCGCCAATCTACGTTGCATTTTCACCGGTCGGCCGTGATTCCGCCCAGCTCGCAGCGCTCCTGTCAGAGGGAGCGAGAGCCCTGCAAAGCAGTGGGCGGGTGGCTGAGATCCTGACGCGCTATGGGCTGTCGTGGTCAGACTGAAACGCCCGGATCGACTCACCGCCCGGTGTCGACAGCAGCAGTTGGCCCTGCTGCCCAATCCGCACTGAATTCATCTGATCCAGCAGGCTCAGAAACCGCTCTTCCTGATTCATGAGCGCGGGCGCACAGGCCATCCGTGTTGATGCCAGTGGGCCGATAGCCATGCCCTCACCCCTGAGTTCATAGGCACCTGTGTATCGGTTGCAAGACGCCCTGCCCGCGATCCGATTGCCCTCAAGAAACTCGATCGTGATCCGGGACCGATCAATGATGCCTGCGCCCGCAAGATCCTCAACAACCCAGATTGCGCCCCGGAACAGACGTTGGCGATCACCACCACACCCCCTGAACTCATCATCACCGACCTGCAGGCGCACCTGCGCGGGATATTGAGCCCCGGACATGCTGTCGTCACAGAGCTGACGGGCGACTGTCAGGGTAATGGGGAGATCTGCCAGCGTCGCCACAAATGTCCGCCCATGCCGGTTGGCTGTTTTGACTTCAACCGGTACTCGACGGGTTCCCTGTTCCTCGAAAGGCCGTGTTATCAAGAGCTCACCTCCTTCGAGCGTCGCGTGCCAGAAAGGCTCATTCCCCCGCGCCTCAAACGGCATCTCCAGATCGCCTGGCTGCAAACACTCCGGATAGGTTTGCCCCTTCACTGTCAGGGTCGCTTTTTCACCCTTGCTCCAGAACCGCGTCTGGTCGTCGCCGGGGGCTACGTACAATGCGCCCGAGGCACTTACCTCCGGCTTGAGCAGAATACGTCGATCCAGATAGTCGATGCTGATCAGATCGCTGTCGTCGGTGCCGGAGACGGCAATATCGAGTTGCCCGCAAGCATAGCTCGCGGAAACCGGCTGACTGGTTTTGGATAGAGAGGAGCAGGCGGAGATGGCAAGGCTCGCCGCAGTGACGACGGACAACATCAAAACTCGTCGTGAGTGCATGGTCAGTTCCCTTGTGAGCGTCTTTTCGACCTACAGTTTAGAACCCAACGACCGATGAGGCCACCATGGGCATCTGATGGGACTTCTTATACCGCCCCACCGGCAGTATGCTAGAACGCTGAACCAAGGAGAGACCCCATGGCACTGAAACTTTACCAATTTGCCATTTCCCACTACTGCGAAAAAGTACGCTGGGCCCTGGACTACAAGGGGCTCAACTACGAAACGGTGAACCTGCTGCCGGGACAACATGTGAAAACCATCCGGAAACTGACCGGTGAAGCCTCCTCTGTACCGGTGCTGGACCATGACGGCCACGTGGTTCAGGGCTCAGCCGCCATTCTGGATTACCTGGACCAGACGTTTCCAGAGCACCCGCTGACACCGGCAGACCCGGACGTTCGTGAGCAGGCGCTGGCCTGGGAGCGCCGGCTTGACGAGGAAGCGGGGCCGGCTATCCGCTGCTATTCCTACCACCACTTCCTGCAGCGCCCCAAAATTGTGGTGCCCATGCTGGCCGCAGGAACACCTTTCTATAACCGGATACTGCTCAGCCTTGCTTTCAGCCGGGTTGATGAAGTCATGCGTCAGTGGATGAAGATCAACGAAAAAACCTCTGAAAAGTCCCGCCAGGTCATGGAGGAGTTGCTCACCGAGCTGGCTGCCATCTACGCCGAAAGGCCTTTCCTGGCTGGCGACCAGTTTTCGCGCGCAGACCTGACGGCAGCCGCCCTGTTTGCACCCATGTTCCAGCCAGCACAGTATCCGGTGCCATGGCCGAAAACTGCGCGAATTCCCAAAGACATCAAACATTGGCTGGACCAGTGGCAGCCACAGATCCGGGCTCTGGAAAAAGTGTACGAAGACAACCGTCGGCCAGGCTGAGTACCGGATTGTCGGAATCCGTTAGCCAATCTGGCGTGAACCGACATTCCGGTTTCCGGGTTACGTGCCAGAATAAACGGACTTGATGAGGAAACCGGCAGAAACCCGATGGCTTTGACCGATATGATACTGGCCGTACTGGAAGACAGTGGCCTGCTTTCTCTCTGGGCGATGGCTGCGCCGTGGCTGGCGCTGGATGAACGCCAACTGATCTTTGTGATTGCAACACCGGTTTTTGTGGGCGTTACCCTGTGGGAATACCTGAAGATTCGCCACGATCCGCAGCTGATGGATACCCGTGAGGCGGTCAGAAACTTTGCCCTTGGCGCCGGCTACCAGGTGACCGAACTGCTCTTCGCCGGCCTCATTGCCTTCCCTGTCTATGCCCTGTGCTACCACTACCGACTGTTTGATCTGGAATTGAACGGATTCACCGTGCTGCTGGCT
The DNA here is from genome assembly GCF_900188315.1 of Marinobacter sp. es.042. NCBI lineage: Bacteria > Pseudomonadati > Pseudomonadota > Gammaproteobacteria > Pseudomonadales > Marinobacteraceae > Marinobacter > Marinobacter sp. es.042. The sequence continues at coordinate 3,605,845 of NZ_LT897781.1, read as the reverse complement.
TTTCTGGGCGTGGACTTCTGTTTCTACTGGATGCACAGGGCCAGTCACAGGGTGCGCTGGTTCTGGGCGGCCCATGTGGTTCACCATTCCTCAGAGCGGATGAACTTCTCCACTGCCATGCGCCAGAATGCCACCAACATTTTCAACGGCATGTGGGTGTTCTACCTGCCCCTGGCACTGCTGGGACTCAATCCTGTCTGGATCGGCGTAGCCTATGCCCTGTCGCTGGTCTACCAGTTCTTTATTCACACCACACTGGTCGGGAAGCTGCCCGGCTGGATCGAACTGGTTTTCAACACGCCCAGCCATCACCGCGTTCATCATGGCCGAAATCCCGGCTACATCGACCGTAATTACGGCGGCACGCTGATAGTGTGGGATCGGCTTTTCGGCACGTTTGTCGATGAAAATGCCCAGGATCCGCCCGAATACGGCATCACCCGGCCTGTTCGCTCCAATAACCTGATTGTGCTCTGGACCCACGAATACGTGGACCTGTTCCGCGACATGGCACAGCCCGGCGGATTATTGTCTCGCCTTACCCATCTATGGAAACCGCCGGAGTGGCAACGCCAGGCCACAGCAAAAAACAACAAGGAAGTGGGCCATGACACAGAACGAACATCCCCTGACGCTGAACGCTGGTGATGGCCACGAGATAACCGGGAGGGTCTTTATCCCGGCGGCACCGACCGCCAGTCTTATTATCAGCCATGGTATGGCCGAACACGGCGACCGTTACCAACCAATGGCGCGCTGGCTCGGCGAAAACGGCATAGCCGTTATCACCTACCACCACCGGGGGCATGGTCCCAGTTGCCCTTCCGAGAACCTCGGGCACTATTCCGACCGGGATGGCTGGGCCAGAGTGGTTGCCGACCTGCACCAGGTGGTTGAACACACCCGTTCACGACTCCCAGGGCTGCCAGTTAATCTGCTGGGCCACAGCATGGGTTCCTTTATCGCCCAGGCCTACGCCCAGATCCATGGCGACAACCTGGACACCCTGATCCTCAGCGCCACCAACCGCATTGACCGGGGCCAGCTCCTCGCATCCAGATCCCTGATCGGACTGATCCGTCTGGTGCGCGGCAAACGATACCGCAGCCAGCTGGTGGCAAAAATGACCTTTGGAAAGTTCAATCGAACGTTTCGCCCGAACCGCACGGACGCCGACTGGCTGAGCCGGGATCCGTTGCAAGTGGACCGTTATATTGCCGATCCGCTGTGCGGTTTCGAGTGCACCGTTGGCCTCTGGTGGGATTTTATTGGTGGTATGCTGCGGCTTTCGCCGGCTGCCTACCGAAAAGATCTGCCTGTGCACCTGTTTTCCGGAACCGCAGATGCGGTCGGTGAAATGGGACGCGGCGTGCGTCGGCATTTCCAGGCAATCCGCGAAGCAGGCGCAGAAAACGTTACCCTGCGATTGTTTGAAGGCGGACGTCATGAGATGCTCAACGAGACCAACCGGGAGGAGGTCTGGGATTACTTTCGGTCTCTGTGCCTGACCTCTGAATCACGGTTGGAGCGAGCGCATCCGGTGATGTCGCCACAGACTCTTGCCATCAATGAATGAACTGATAAGGACGTTGCATGGGTTATCCTCGAGGCCGCAGGATGTTCCGTACCCTGTTACTACTGCTGCTTTCTGGCTACGCAATCACCGGAGCTGTGGCGGGCGAGGTCAGTATCGGCGTCGCCGCCAACTTTACTGACACCACCCGGGAACTGGCCAAGCAGTTTGAAGCTGAAACCGGTCATACGGTCTCCGCCAGCTACGGTTCCACAGGCAAGCTGTACGCTCAAATCAGAAACGGCGCCCCCTTCGACGTCTTCATGGCGGCAGATGTTCAAAGACCAGCACTGATCGAGGAAGAACAGGCAGGCATTGCCGGCACCCGCTTCACCTACGCTCGTGGCAAACTCGCACTATGGAGCCCTGCGGCCGGGGCCTTTGAAAATGCCGAAAGCTATCTTGCCCAACAGCCGTTTTCGAGGCTGGCCATTGCCAACCCGAAGACCGCTCCCTATGGCCTTGCCGCGCAACAGGTTCTGCAGCACCTGAATCAATGGGAGGTCCTGCAGCCGAAACTGGTCCGCGGGGACTCCATCGCCCAGACCTTTCAGTTTGTAGTCAGCCGCAACGCCCAGGCCGGTTTTGTAGCCCTGTCCCAGGTCCAGGCCTGGAAAAAAGACGAAGGCACACTATGGAAGGTACCCCAGGCCTATTACCAGCCCATTGACCAACAGGCTATCCTGCTGAACAACGGTGCGGACAAAGCAGCGGCGACGGCCTGGATGGATTTCCTGAAGTCGGACACCGCCATCACCATTATCCAGAGCTACGGGTACGACACGGCCAACTGATGCTTGAAACCTACTGGGACCCGGTCTGGCTAACGCTCAAGCTGGCCACGACGACAACCCTGCTTCTCCTGCTTATCGGCACCCCTATTGCGTGGTGGCTGGCCCGAACACGCCACTGGCTTAGACAGCCAATCGCGGCCATTGTGGCGCTGCCCCTGGTTCTGCCCCCCACCGTGCTGGGCTTTTATCTGCTGCTGGTCATGGGGCCGGAGGGCTGGGTGGGTCAGATGACCCAGTCGCTGGGTATCGGCCTGCTGCCATTTACCTTCGAGGGTCTGGTGGTGGCCTCAATAATCTATTCCCTTCCCTTTACCGTGCAGCCACTGCAAAACGCATTCGAAGCAGTCGGCGAGGGCTTCATGGAAGTCGCTTCCACGCTGCGCGCAGCGCCCTGGGACCGGTTTTTGTTCGTCGCTGTTCCCCTGGCCAGGAATGGTTTCCTGACAGCCGCCGTGCTGACTTTTGCCCATACCATTGGCGAGTTCGGCGTGATCCTGATGATCGGTGGCAACATCCCGGGTGAAACCAAGGTGCTGTCTGTCGCCATCTACGACCATGTGGAATCGCTGGAGTATACCGAGGCCCACTGGCTGTCCGCCGGCATGGTGGTATTCTCCTTCGTGGTCCTGGTGACCCTCTACGCGCTGAACGGCAAAGCCCGCTCTGGAGCGCTCAGATGAACGCCTCCAACACCATTCGTGCCCGCTTCCAGTGCACATTCCCCGATTTTGGCCTCGACGTAGACCTCACCTTGCCAGGCACGGGCATCACTGGCCTGTTCGGCCATTCAGGCTGTGGCAAAACCACGTTGCTGAGGTGCATGGCTGGCCTGCAAAGTGCCCCCGGCACCATGACCGTTCTTGGCGAACCCTGGCAAACCGAGACGTTCATTCGACCCGTCCACAAGCGGTCTCTGGCCTATGTGTTCCAGGAGACCCACCTGTTCCCTCATCTGAACGTGCGCAAAAACCTGGAATTCGGGTACCGGCGCATACCGGCCGGCGATCGACAAATCGGATTCGACGATGCCGTGCGTTGGCTTGGTCTGGAGTCACACCTGAACCGCATGCCGGTAGGTCTCTCTGGCGGTGAACGCCAGCGGGTGGCCATCGCACGGGCCCTGCTGACCAGTCCACGGCTGTTACTGATGGATGAGCCGTTGTCCGCTCTCGACCTCAACAGCAAGCAGGAAATCCTTCCCTATCTCGAACGGCTGCACGATACACTGGCAATTCCGATTATCTATGTATCCCATTCAACCGAAGAAGTTGCCCGTTTGGCGGATCATATTGTGATGCTGGAGGCAGGTCGTGTGGTGGCACAGGGGCCACTTCGGGAAACACTGGCTGGCATCGATAACCCTTTCCGCATCCAGGACGACGCCGGCGCCTTGCTCGAAGGCCGGATTATCGATCTTGACGACGACTGGCACCTGGCACTGTTCCGGTTCGATGGCGGCCAGCTCTGGCTACGATGTGACCATCGGGTAAGGCCGGGAGACCGGGTTAGGGTAAGAGTACTGGCACGGGATGTCAGCCTGGCCCTGACCGAGCATTCCGATCAGAGTATCCAGAACCTGGTGCCTGCCGTTATCGACCAGATTGACCCCGATGTGGCGCCTGGCATCAGCCTGGTGCGGCTTCTGGCCGGACCGACGCCACTCCTGTCCAGACTGACCTCCCGTGCAATCGCCCAGCTCGGTCTTGAGCCGGGCATGAACGTCTGGATGCAGATCAAATCGGTTGATGTAATAGCGTAGCACCCTGGGTACCGCTACTGGCTGCGCAACGCAAAAGGCCGCTGTTGGAAGCGGCCTTATCGAAAAAAGCGTGATTGGTAAGACTCAGCGGGTGCCGTAGACCACCATGGTCTTGCCCTTGACTCTGACCAGTCCCTGATCTTCCAGAGTTTTCAGTACCCGGCCGACCATCTCCCGGGAACAGCCAACAATACGGCCAATTTCCTGTCGGGTGATCTTGATCTGCATGCCATCCGGGTGGGTCATGGCATCCGGTTCCTTGCAGAGATCCAGAAGGGTGCGGGCGACCCGACCGGTCACATCCAGGAACGCGAGATCACCCACCTTGCGCGTGGTCTGGCGGAGGCGGGAAGCCATCTGTTCGCCAATGAAATACAGAACCCTGGGATCCTGCTGGGCAATCTCACGGAATTTGGTGTAGCTGATCTCCGCCACTTCGCACTCGGTCTTGGCCTTTACCCAGGCGCTGCGGGAATCCATGTTGTCGAACAGTCCCATTTCACCGAAAAAGTCACCGGCGTTCAGGTAAGCCATGATCATCTCGCGACCGTCGTCGTCTTCAATGATAACCGTCACCGAGCCTTTGACGATGTAAAACAGGGAATCGCTCTTGTCCCCGGCATAGATAATCGTGCTCTTGGCTGGGTAACGGCGGCGATGGCACTGCGAAAGGAAATAGTCGAGATGCTTGGTTTTCTGCTCAACCGGCTTGACGATAGTGGCCATAATGCGAGTCGTGCCTCCTCAGATACTGGCGGGTCCCAATGTTTGTTATGCACCCGGCTTTCCTTGCGGGTTCGTTCTTTTTTACTGCAAAACTGCGCAACTTATAACAAGAAGGTCTGTTGCGGGCAACCGGAAAGAGTATACAACATGTATCCGGGATCGGCCTGCCTGGCGAAGCCGGTTGTGCTAGCATCCGGCCACAGGTCATCTTTATCGGGGCCATCACAACAGTTGGTCCCGCGTCATCACAACGGAGAGTCGTCCCATGAAAGCAACCGTAGACTGGACCGGCAACGCCAGTTTCAAAGCCACCAGCGGCAGTGGCCACAGCGTCCAGCTTGATGGCCCGCCAGACCACGGCGGTGAGAACCTGGGCCCGCGCCCCATGGAAATGCTGCTGATGGGGCTCGGAGGCTGTTCGGCGTTCGATGTCATGAGCATCCTGAAGAAAAGCCGCCAGGACGTGACCGCCTGCCACGCCGAGCTCGAAGCAGAGCGGGCCGACGCGGTTCCGGCGGTGTTTACACGCATTCACCTGCACTTCGTGGTAACCGGAAACAGCCTGAAAGACAATCTGGTCAAGCGGGCCGTGAGCCTGTCGGCAGAAAAGTACTGCTCCGCGTCTATCATGCTTGAGAAGGCCGGCGTCGAGATCAGTCACAGCTATGAGGTTCACCAGGCGTCATAACCCGAGTGAGAGATCTCGCCAGGGCCGCTCATGGACCGATTCCCCGGGCCGGATGCAGGGGAAATCACGAATGCTAAAATGTCATTGCGAATACTATTCAACGTCACTTGCGGTGTGCATAATACGCACCCTCTCCGCCGGTCTGCGCAAAAGGTGAACAACCCGGTCAGTAGTCGGTGGCGGCCTCGGCAGAGCTCAGCAATGCGGCTCTGCAGTCATTCATCTCCACGATCCGGAGGGGCTGAGCATGGAATCAAAACTCCAGCTGCATGGTTTCAACAACCTGACCAAATCCCTGAGCTTTAACATCTACGACATCTGTTATGCGCAGACCGAAGAACAACGCAAGGCCTATATTGACTACATCGACGAGATGTACAACGCCGAGCGCCTGACCCAGATTCTGACCGACGTCGTCAAGATTATCGGCGCGAATGTTCTTAACATCGCGCGTCAGGACTACGAGCCCCATGGCGCATCTGTCACCATGCTGATCGCCGAGCACGAGCTCACCGATGGCCTAGAGCCCGACAACGAAGAGTCTCCCGGACCGCTGCCGGATACTATCGTGGCCCACCTGGACAAGAGTCACGTCACGGTGCACACCTACCCGGAAAGCCATCCCCACGATGGCGTGAGCACCTTCCGGGCTGACATCGACGTATCCACCTGTGGCCTGATCTCACCGCTCAAAGTGCTGAACTACCTGATCCACAGCTTTGATTCTGATGTCGTTACCGTGGACTACCGGGTTCGCGGCTTTACCCGTGATGTGGACGGCACCAAGCACTACATTGATCACGACATCAATTCGATCCAGAACTACCTGACCGAAGATACCCAGAACGCGTATCAGATGATCGATGTGAACGTGTACCAAGAAAACCTGTTCCACACCAAGATGATGCTGAAGAACTTCAACCTCGATAACTATGTGTTCGGGGTGAACGCCGGTGATCTTGATCCCGCCGAAGCCCAGTCCATTGAGGACCGTCTGCGTCGGGAAATGCTGGAAATCTTCTATTCCCGCAACGTCGAATGATCACCTCCCGTGGCGCCTCGCCCGGGGCGTCACGGGTCCTTCAGTTTTTTTGATGTCACCCGCCAGATTTCTGCGTTTTATTCTCTCCTCCTATCCCGTTTAAATAGACTCAACAGCTATGAGAGGAGGACCCCATGACATTGCGCTCCCTGAAACAGATTATACCCGCCCTGGAAACGTCCGACGGCGCCGGCGTGCGCATCAAGCGTTCCATTGGCCAGCAACAGAACATTCGCCTGGATCCGTTCCTGATGCTGGACGAGTTCGGTTCCGCGGAGGCTGCCGACTATATCGCGGGCTTCCCCTCGCACCCCCATCGGGGGTTCGAAACCGTGACTTATATGATCGAGGGGCACATGCTGCATGAAGATCATCTCGGAAACCGGGGCGACCTTCGCAACGGCGGTGTGCAATGGATGACCGCCGGTCGCGGCATCATCCATTCGGAGATGCCCCAGCAGGAAGAAGGCGTGATGCGCGGTTTTCAGCTCTGGCTGAACCTGCCGGCGGCGGAAAAAATGACGAAGGCAGGCTACCGGGACATCCAGCCGGAAGATATTCCAGAGCTTGCTTTCAACGGTGGCAAACTGAAGCTCATTGCTGGCTCATTACAGATTGATGGCCAGGCCCAGGAAGGGGCGATGTCCGGTCGCACCACCCAGCCGATCTACGCTGACATTCACCTGGCATCCGACGGGAGTCTGAAACTGCCCCTTCCGGAAGGCCACAACGCCATGCTCTATCTTTACGAGGGTAGCGCGAGCCTGGGAGAAAGCTCGCTGCAGCGAAGCGCCGCTAACGTTCTTTCCGACGACGGTGACCAGATCGAACTCCATGCCGGGGAAGCCGGTGCGCGATTGCTGCTGATTGCCGGCAAACCGATTGGCGAGCCGGTTGTCCAGTACGGTCCGTTTGTGATGAATACCCGCGAGGAGATCGAGCAGACACTCCGGGATTACCGGGATGGACGCCTGACGGCCTGACGCCTCAGGCAAACGGCTTTCTTGCCATCAGCCGCTGCACCATCGGCCTGACAATCAGGTCCATGGCCAGCGGCATTTTTGTGCCCGGAACCACCAGGGTATCGTGTCGCGACAGGCTGCTGCCCGCAATCACCTGCAGCAGATAGGGAAAGTCCACCTCTGACTGGTCCCTGAACCGGATCACCAGCATGCTTTCGTCCTCAGTGGGGACTTCCCGGACGACAAAGGGGTTGGAAGTATCGACCAGGGGAATGCGCTGGAAATTGATGTGGGTGTGGGAGAACTGGGGCACGATGTCGTGCACATAGTCATCCATGCGGTTAATGATGGTTTCCACCACCGCCTCCTGGCTGTAGCCCCGCTTGTGCGTGTCCCGGTGGATCTTCTGGATCCATTCAAGATTGACAATCGGAACCACACCGATCAGCAGGTCCACATACTGGGCAATATTGCAGGTTTCGCTGACCACACCCCCATGAAGCCCCTCGTAGAACAGCAAATCGGTATCTGCGGGCAAAGGCCCCCAGGGCGTGAAGGTGCCGGGCTTATACCCGGCTTCAACCAGCCTGCGATCCTCATCGTGAACGTATTGACGATACCGGCCGTTGCCGGTGTGGCCGTAGTCGTAGAACAGCGCTTCCAGCTTGTCGATGTGATTGGCGGCCAGAGCAAAGTGGTTACGCTCACCGAACTGGCCCTTGGCCGCAAGCCTGGCCATCTGTTCACGGTTGTAGCGGTGGAAACTGTCACCACTGACCATTGCGGCGTTCAGCCCCTCACTGGCAAACATCCGGCTGAAAATCTGGCCGGTGGTCGTGGTGCCCGCTCCGGACGAACCGGTAACCGCGATGATGGGATGACGTTTTGACATAGAGGCAGGTTGCCGGAATCAGGTGAGGCTGTCGAGCAGACGGGGTTTTTCCACCACGAAGCCCTGAGCATAGTCGACACCCAGCTGTCGGAGCATGTCCAGAACGTCTCGGGATTCAACCTGCGAGGCAATCACTTCCCGGTTCATGTAGTGGGCCATGTCCACCATTGAGCGCACCATTGCCCGATCGGTCTCGCTGGTCGACAGCTGGCCGGTAAAGGAGCTGTCGATCTTGATCAGGTCTACCGGTAACGAACGCATGAACTCGAACGAACTGGGGCCACTGCCAAAGTTGCCGAGACAGAACCGGCAGCCAAGTTCTTTCATCTCAATGATGAAGTCTGCCACTGACTGGACGTCGTTGATCGCCGAGGCCTCGGTAATCTCGAACCACAGCCGCTCGATAGGCGCGTCTTTCTCACTCAGCTTTTCGTAGATGAACTCCAGCAGCGACTGGTCATTCATGGAATAGCCGGACAGGTTGATGCAGACGCCGCCGAAATGCCTCGGGTCTGGCGCCTGCTCCCTGAGCCAGTCCAGCATGTGACCAACAACCCAGCGATCCACGGCCTGCATACGGTCATAACGCTCGGCCATGCGCACGAAGTCCCGACCGGTAATGAGGTTGCCTTCGTCATCGTACATGCTGATCAGCACCTCATACTGCGCGGCCATGGAGGACTTGGCATGCAGAGGGATGATCTTCTGGCAGCGCAGCAGCATGCGCTCCTCGTTCAGGTCGCTGAGGCTGGCAACCTTGGCGGCAATCTGCTCCTGACGGGCATGGTCATCGGCATCCAGGGCGTACTCCGAAACCTTCCCGTGGCCCTGCTGGCGGGACGTAGCAAGCGCCTGTTCCGACGCCCGCAACCAGCGTTCAGCACTGACCAGGGCCGGCAACGTGGGGACTACACCGACGCTGGCAGAGAGCCGGTAGTCGCGACCACCAAAACTGAACTCGGCGGCCTCCACTGCCCGGATGAGATCTTTTGCCGCGTCGCCGGCACTCTCGGACGGCACCAGCATGGCAAACTCATTGCCTGCCAGCCTGGCCACGGGCATGCCATCACCGACGTGGCTGCGCAGGATATCGGCAACCCGTTTCAGGGTCTCATCACCGGCCTGGTAGCCGGCAGTGTCGTTCAGCAGGCGGAACCTGCGGAGATCCAGACGTACCAGGGAGCGCTCGTCCTCCCGACGGGCCAACTGCTGATCGAGCATGCGTTCGAATTCCCGACGCCCGAGAAGGCCGGTCAATTCGTCGTGAGTGGAGGCCCAGGACAACTGGTCATAGACCTTGCGGACCATGCGATCGATACTCTCGTCCACCAGGGGCCGTTCATACTGGCTATCAGGCACGATGATGCCTTTTCGCATCTGCCGGGCCAGGGCCTCCAGCTCCAATTCCACCACTCGCATGCCCTGGTGATTCACAAAGACAAAGCGGCTGAAACCGCGGGCCACCCAGACCAGACGAATGTACTGGGGTTCGTCCGGTTTTTCCTGGTCGCGAAGCCAGTCGCCGGTTCGCAATTTCTGCGCCCGGTTGATCCAGCGCTGAAGACTTCGTTGCTCCCGGTCGGACAGTTTTCTGGCATCCGGTTGCTCCGGCTTTGCCACTGGCACTTCAACCAGTTCGGGGCTCTTCTGCGGACTGCGAACCAGAAACTGTTTGAGCTCGTCCCGGATTTGCGAAGAAGGCATGTGGTTACTGGAAATAGAGGCCAGGCCATCCTGAATCACCCGCAGCAGCTCGGGCAGATTAATCGAGCTGTTCGGATCATCAGCGAAGGATAGGAGCGAATCGATAACGGCCTGGTAATCATGCCACAGCTGGCTGTCAGGCCCCTGCCGGATCCAGGTCAGCGAAAGCAGATCCCGCCAGCCACCATCCAACAGGCTTATCACCGCCTTTGGCACCTTGCGCCCACCCAGTTTGTTGTCCAGCACATCGGCCACAGCCTTTTTTGACTCGGCTACCTTCTGGGCTCCCTCCGCGGCCGCTGTCACTCGCTCGACATTCCTGCGATAGACAAGATTCTGGCGATCAATCAGGCTGTCCAGCTCCTGGAGCGTTTGCTCGAATACCCCGGTGTCCTGCTCGAAGTCCGTCGTAATGCGCTCTACCAGCTCATCCACGCGACGCTGAACCACCGGATTGATGCGCCCGCCCTTTACCCCTAGCTGGGCCAGACGGTTCATCACCCCGCGCACCGGGCTATCCTGATCGTCAAAGAACGCGGGGTCCCTCATGACAACTTTGAGAACGGGCACTTCCAGCTGCCGCATGCGCTGCTGGGCATACTCGCTGAGCTTCGGGCTTTCCACCACCGATTTGAAAAACCGGTCGACCACATCGACCGTTTCCTGCTGTTGTTCATCCAGCCGGTTATCACCGCTTGCCTTTACTTTCTCTACCACCCGCTCCTTCAGGGGTGCCAGCTCCTCGCCAGTATCCACGGGCTGAGATTGCAGCTGCTGGAGTTCTCGCTGGAATTCTCCGGACGACAGAGGCCTGGCGTTCGGCTGGAACGGCAAAGGTTCCGGATCGCCCCGGGCCACACGGCTCGCGCTCAGGGTATTCAACAGGTTACGCACCGTGGCGAACGCAGTCTGGGCCGCCTGGGCATAACCCCGAAACTCGCCCCCCAGCATGCCGGCTCTGCGACGAGACTGGGGCTGACCGGCGTCTTCGGCACCCGCCTTTGGCTTTGACTCTGCAGCAGCACTCTCCTCGGTAACCGGCTCGGGCTCCGCGGGCTCTTGTTGTGTCTCCGGCTTTGCCCCGGCCTGCTCACTCAGATACTTGCTGAGATCCAGGTCCGGCAGAACACCGTGACGAATCAGAATATCGTTGAGTTCTTTGTACAGGGGTCCCAGCTGCTGCAAAACGGTCTGTTCAAAGACCCGAAGACAGACTTTCTCCACCTCCCGGGTTGCCTTGAGCTGGCTGAGGCCATTATGGAAGGCTTCGCAGACCATGGAGGGCCCGAGGGGGTTGTGGTGTCCCGTGGCGTTGGCGATGCCAAGTTTGTCCAGGCGAAGCTTGAGCTGCAGCAGGTCTCCCCGATACTGGGTATCCGCCTTGGTCACCATCACCCGTATCGTCAACCAGTCCTCGAATTCACCCTTGTCGACCACGGACAGCTCGGACCCCGGAAACCCCTTGGGGGCGGGCTTCAGTGGCGATTCCAGGCTGCGCGCCATCTGATGCCAGACGACCCGTTGCCGGGCCTGAATCTGGCCCGAGGCATCCATGTATTCATTGGCCTGCTGATCATTTGCGGCTCTCCGAGCCGCCAGCTTGAGACCCTCCACCATTTGCACAAAACAGGCGTCCATCAATGGCTCGATAAACTGGATCACCGCCTTGGCGGTCTGGTGCAGGACAAACTGTACGCGGTCACTGGGCGCGCGGAGCGAGGAGCGATCCTGACTGCGTGAGCCCCCGCATTGCTGCAGCATGGCATCCACAGCTACCGGGTTGGGCCTGCTGAAATTGACCCCCATGGCACCATCGATGCGACGGACAATACTGACATGAAGCTCGTGGCGGCGCGCGCCATCCAGACCCCGAAAACGTATCACCAGTTCTGGGGGTATGCCGGAAGCAAACGCCCGATCCAGCTTCTTCGAGGTTTCACCCGAATAGCGGACGAACAGACCCTCCGCACAGAAATCGGCGATCTGACACGGCCAGGCTTCACCGGTTCCCAGATCAATCTGGGCGGCAAGCTTGATTGGTTGGCGGGGGCTGCTACGACGTTCTCTTGGATCCATGAACTACCTGATATCTCGCAAAGCCGGAACGATCACCGAACACAGCGCCCGGTACCGACTCACGTCCCTGAAACGATGGCGGATGCCACCGGCTGCTAATATAGAGACCATGATTGTACTATAGCGGCCTGGCCCCCACAGGCAAACCAATCCACTATAACATCCTGACCCATGAAACAGCTTAGTCAGATCTATCTACTTTTGCTACTGGTAACAATGCTTAACGGCTGTTCGACCATTGGCTACTATTCGCAAGCTGTCAGTGGCCATCTCTCCCTGATGATGTCGGCGGAACCGGTCGACGACATCCTCTCCGACACCACAACGCCGATGGATCTTCGGGGAAAACTCACGGTAGCGCAACAGGCCCGGGAGTTCGCCGGTCAACGACTGGCCCTGCCGGTGGGAGGAGCCTTCAGCGACTACGTGGATCTCGACAGACCCTGGGTAGTGGTGAACCTGGTGGCGGTGCCGGAGTTCTCCCTGGAACCGCACCGTTGGTGCTATCCGGTGCTCGGCTGTCAGGCCTACCGGGGATACTACAGCCTGGCGGATGCGCGTGCCGAGGAGTCGCAATTTCGCAACAAGGACTTCGACACGTTTATTGGCGGCGTAACAGCCTACTCCACCCTCGGCTGGTTCGATGACCCCCTGCACACCGGCTTTACCCGACTGACGGAGGATCGCATGGTCGCCCTGATGTTCCATGAACTGGCACACCGGGTGGTCTACATCGCCGATGACACGGCATTTAACGAAAGCTTTGCCACAGCGGTGGAGCTGGAAGGGCTCAGGCTCTGGCTATCGGAACAGGGCAAACCAGGCCAGTTCGAGGAGGCACTGGACCGCCTGGCTCGCCGAAACCAGACGCTCTCCCTGGTCGAAGACTTCAGTGCCCGGCTGGACGTTCTTTATGCTCAGCAGAGCAGCTTGCCAGACCAGCAACTGCGGAATCGCAAGGCGGCTATTTACCAAGAGCTGGCTCTTGCCTATCAGGAACTTTCCGCAGAGTGGTCCGAGCCGGGCCCGTTCGGACCGGTACCAGTCAGCCTGAACAATGCCAACCTGGCGCTGTTTCGTCAGTACAACCAGCACGTACCGGCGTTCCGCCAAATGCTTCGGAATGCAGACTACGACTTTGCGGACTTTTACATGGCCGTCGAGACGCTGTCAGAGCAACCGGAATCCCAGAGGTCTGAACATCTGGCCGCCCTTTCAGAGCGGTTTGAAGAACACCTTTGAGTTCCGCTGGGCGTTATAGGCAGCCAGCTTCGGCCCGGGCAGGGCCTGCACGGTCGAAGGCTGGAAGCCCCGCTCCCGGAACCAGTGCTCCGTCTGGGTGGTGAGCACAAACAGCTTCTGGATACCCTGCCCCCGGGCCAGCTTCTCCACCATTGCCAGAATCTCATCACCCCGCCCGGCCCGGCGATAGGTCGGGTCTACCGCGAAGCAGGACAACTCGCCGGCGCCTTCTTCAGGGTAGCTGTACAGAGCGGCACAGCCCACGATAGTGCCGTCGCGCTCCGCCACAACAAAGCGGTCAATCTCGGTTTCCAGCATCTCCCGGGAGCGGCGAACCAGAATGCCCTGCTCCTCCAGCGGCTGGATCAGCTCCAGAATCCCGCCGATGTCCTCGACCCGGGCCTGGCGAAACTGCTCGTAGTGATCGCCGCTGACCAACGTGCCGGCGCCATCCCGTGTGAAGAGCTCCTTCAGCAGGGCGCCGTCATCCACATAGCTGATAATGTGGGCGCGACGTACACCCTTCACACAGGCATCACAGGCAGCTCGCAGCAAGTCGGCATCGTGACCGGTCACCGCACCGGCCGCCAGACGCTCGGACGCCTGGCGCGCCGACAGCTCCCGGATCAAAGTGCCGTCCTCTTCCTGCAACCCGGGATCATCAATAAACACCATCAGCTTCTCGGCCTGAAGAGCCGCCGCTACCTGGCTGCCAACATCCTCGTAGGAGAGGTTAAAGGCGTCTCCCGTCGGCGAATAACCCATAGGCGGCAACAGGACAATGTGACCGAGCTCCAGCAGCTTCTCGATGCCGGCCACATCCACCCGGCGCACTTTTCCAGTGTGGCCAAAATCAACGCCGTCCAGCACGCCAACGGGCTTGGCAGCCACATAATTGCCGCCACTCACCCGGATACGGGCATTGTGCATCGGCGAATTCACCAAACCCATGGAAAGGTGGCTCTCCAGGTAGGCACGCAGGCCACCGACGGCTTCCATCACCATGCTCAGGTGCTCTTGCGGTGTAATCCGAAGACCTTTCGAAAACGACGATTCGATTCCGGCCGCATCCAGCCGCGTCTGGATTTGCGGGCGGGCACCAAAGGCAACGACCAGCCGCACACCAAGACTGCTCAGCAGCGCGATGTCATGGATGATGTTGATGAAATTCCCGTGTTCAATCGCATCCCCCGGAATGGTCAGCACCACCGTACGCCCGCGGTGGGCGTTGATGTAGGGGGATGAATGGCGGAATCCATGCAGCCAGTCGTTTGATTTCAAACCTTTCTCCTGGTTTCTCGTTACCTTCTAACGGCAGGTAGTTTATCTTGAGGAGTTTGCCGAGTCCTGTCGAGGAGGGTGAACCAAAACACGCCCGTAAATACGTCCCTGTAGGGCTCGGTCGCGCCATCCCTGGCGCTCCACGGTTTTGGCACACCCTCCCCGCCAGGACTCTCCGCAGGCGTTGGAAGTGCCTGCGCCACACTCAGAGACAAAACTGTCGGATCAGCCCTCGCAGTACCTTAACGGTTGGATCAAGCTGGGACAGCTCGATAAATTCATCGGGCTGGTGCGCCTGATCGATGGATCCGGGGCCCATGACCAGGGTTTCCAGGCCGAGCTTCTGCAACCAGGGCGCTTCCGTGGCGAAAGCAACAGCGTGGGCGGTATGGCCCGTCAGTTTCTCGCAGGCTTTGACCAGAGCGGCATCGGCCGGAGTTTCGAACGGTGGCACGCCATCAAAGAGCGGCTCGAATTCCAGGGACAGTTCCCGCCGTTCCGCGATCGGCTGCACCTTGCTCAAGATGATCTGGCGCAGGGTTTCCATATTCATGCCCGGCAAGGGGCGCAGATCAAAGTGCAGTTCGCACTGGGCACAGATACGGTTTGGATTGTCGCCGCCGTGGATGCAGCCAAGGTTCAGGGTCGGAAACTGCACTTCGAAGTTCGGGTTACGATACTTTTCCTGCCATCCTGAGCGGAGCGCCAGCAACTCGGTGAGCGCTTCGTGCATCCCCTCCATGGCGTTGCGACCGAGAGCCGGGTTGGAAGAGTGGCCGGACTGGCCCTCGAATTTCAGGCGCTCCATCATGATGCCCTTGTGCATGCGTACCGGTTTCAGGCTGGTTGGCTCGCCGATGACCGCGTAGCGGGCCTTGGGCTTGCCAGCTTCGGCCAGGGCCCGGGCGCCGTCCATGGAGCTCTCTTCGTCGGCGGTGGCCAGTATGATCAGGGGCTGCTTGAGATCTTCGTCCACAAAGGCCCTGGCTGCTTCAATGGCCAGCGGGAAAAAGCCTTTCATGTCGCAGGTACCCAGCCCGTACCAGCGATTGTCCCGCTCGGTCAGGGTAAAGGGGTCGCTCTGCCAGCGTTTGTCATCAAAGGGCACCGTATCGGTATGGCCGGACAACACAAGACCGCCCGGGCCGCTGCCAAGGGTTCCGATCAGGTTGAACTTTCCGGGCATGCCGGGCACTTCCAGAATTTCCACGGCAAACCCGAGGGCTTCGAGCCATTCTGCCAGGGTTCGCACCACGGGCTCGTTACTATGATCCCATTGTGCCGACGCGCTGCTGATTGAGGGCAGAGATATCAGGCGGGCAAGCATGTCACGAATACCCGGCACCACTGCGGATTTGCTATCGGACTGCGACATAGTTTCCTCTCAGATTCCCATTGGAATCATTGTGCACGGCCACGCCGCCAGACTTCAAAGTTGGTAATCGCCCGGATCAACATCGGGTAGGCGACTTCACCGCCAGCGATAACCCGGGCCACCTCCAGCTCGCGTTCGCTGACGCTCACCAGACGACCCTCTACAACATTGTCATTTGAGAGGGTTACACGAACCTGCCGGTCAATCCATTGTTCAGCGGTTTCAAGACTCGCCGGATACCAGGTTTCGATCTCAGGATCCTCACGTGGCACCACCGGCTCGACGGCCACGTCCGGTGTTTCCTGAACAACCGGCTCAGCCTCGGCCAGATAGACGTCCGGCACGCCTGCACCGTTGTAACGGACGGGCCAGCTCATGCCCGCAGCCTCGTTTTCAGCCGTTCTCACGGGCACCCCGAGCAGTGGCTGAGCCGGCTGCACATTTACCGTGAGCTCACCGCCCTCCAGCAGCCACTGCCGGTACAACGCTTTCAGCTGGTCACTGGCGGCCAGGCCCCGGGCCTCAAGCCCGGCAGACAGCGCCTGCACTGCGCGCCCGGCCCATTCTCCGGTTTCGATACCGGCTTCGCGGGCGCAATAGGCGGCGATGCGACGCATCAGGCCACCATCACGCAAGGTCAGCGTCATCGGCTCGGCGCCACCGGCAACGGTCAGCTCGGCATCCTGGATCCGGATTCGAGCATCACGCCAGTCCAGCTCCAGACTGCCGGTGCTGACGGTATTCAACTCGGCATGGAGATGGCCCGGAGTCTGTCGCACGAAGCCATCCCCGGCGAGCGCTGTGATGCCCATGCGGATCAGATCACCGCTACCCAGCTGTTGGCGCGGATCTGGCGCGCAGGAAAGCGCAAACAAGGCCGGATCGCCCTCGCTGTTGGCGCCTTCTGCGGTGACCCAGTTACGAAGCATGGTCGGGTCCAGGGTCAGGCCAAGGCCGTCGAGTCGCAAGGTCCATTGTTCCGGCATGCCAGCCGGGTCGAACAGGACAGACAGCAAACTGACGGGTGAGCCGGTATCAAGCTCCACCCTCGCCATGTCCAGAGGCTGGGTGAGCTCGAAATCCTGCCAGCTGGCGTCCTTGAGAACCAACCGGCCCTCGACACCGGAACTGATGCTGCCCCTATGCAGAACACCGTGGGGCTCCAGCGCCTGTCTCGCATCGGCCATGCGCTGATCCGCCAGCCACCAGACCCCCGCCTTGAATGCGGCAAAGCCGACCAGAACCAGTATTACCAGCGTCGCAAGCAGGCGCTTCATCCGGAGACTCCTTGTCGGGTGCCGTCAGTTACGGGAAATCAGGGTGCCGACACCCTCATCAGTGAAGATCTCCAACAGACACGCATGCGCGACCCTGCCGTCGATAATATGGGACGTGCGCACGCCGTTTTCGACGGCACTCAGTGCACACCGGATCTTGGGGAGCATGCCACCATGAATGGTGCCGTCCTCGATGAGATCATTGACCTGCTTGGCCGTGAGCCCGGTAAGCACCTTGTCTTCCTTGCTCTTCAGGCCGGAGACGTTGGTCAGCAGCATCAGCTTCTCGGCCTTCATGGCTTCGGCCACCTTGCCCGCCACCAGATCCGCATTGATGTTGTAGGAGGCGCCATCCGGTCCCACGCCAATCGGTGCAATCACGGGAATCAGGTTGCTGCGGGTAAGCATGTCAATCACATCCACATTGACACTGGCCACCTCGCCCACGTGGCCGATGTCAATAATCTCCGGGCGTTCCAGTTCGGGAGAGCGGTCGACGACCTCCAGCTTGCGAGCCCGGATCAGGTTGGCATCTTTCCCCGTGAGCCCAACGGCCATGCCACCGTGGGAATTAATCAGGGACACGATTTCCTTGTTCACCTGACCACCAAGCACCATCTCCACCACGTCCATGGTTTCGGAGTCGGTAACCCGCATACCATTGACGAAACGGGACTGTATATTGAGGCGTTCCAGCAGTTCGCCAATCTGGGGGCCGCCGCCGTGCACGACGATCGGATTGATACCCACCAGCTTCATCAGCACCACATCGCGGGCGAAACTGCTTTTCAGGTCTTCGTTCTCCATGGCGTTACCGCCATATTTGATGACCACTGTCTTGCCGGTAAATCTCTGAATATAAGGCAGACCCCGGCTCAGTACCGAGGCCACCTGCATTGCTGTTTCACGATCCAGCGCCATGTTTTTGCCTTGTTGATCCTGTATTGAAACTTGCCTGCGAAACTCGGTGACTGCGAATCAGAAATCCGCCACCAGATCCGGCGCAGCCTTCTGCAGCTGGTCGCGGAACACAGACTTGATACGCTCCAGTGCCTCGTCGGTCTCCGCTTCAAAGCGTAAGACCAGCATTGGTGTGGTGTTTGATGCCCGGCACAGCCCCCAGCCGTCGGCGTAGTCCACCCGGATGCCGTCGATGGTGCTGATACTGCCGTCACCGAAATCCCCGGACTCGCCGAGGCGTTTGATAATGTCGAACTTGGAACTTTCCGTCACTTCGACGTTCAGCTCTGGCGTACTGATGTCATCCGGGAAATCCTCGAAGACCTCATCGCTGTGACGATCCTCAATGCCCAGAATTTCCAGCAGGCGGGCCGCGGAATACAGACCGTCATCAAACCCGTACCAGCGCTCGCCAAAGAAGATATGACCACTCATTTCCCCAGCCAGCAAGGCGCCAGTCTCTTTCATTTTTGCCTTCATCAGGGAATGACCGGTTTTCCACATGATCGGTCGGCCACCGGCTTCTGAAATCACTCCGGCCAGCCTGCGGCTGCATTTCACATCGTAGAGGACATCGGCCCCCGGATTCCGTGAAACCACATCCCGGGCGAACAGCATCATCAACCGGTCCGGCCAGATAATCTTGCCAGAATTGGTCACCACGCCAAGACGGTCACCATCGCCGTCGAAGGCCAAACCGATGTCGGCCCCTTCCGATTCAACCCGGGCAATCAGATCCGCCAGATTCGCCGGCTTACCTGGGTCGGGATGGTGATTCGGGAAGTCACCGTCCACCTCGCAGTAGAGCGGAATCACTTCGCAGCCCAGTTCCTCGATCAGCATGGGCGCCAGCTCACCGGCAATGCCATTGCCGGCATCAACGACCACCTTGAGCGGTGCCGCTACCGCAATATCGCCAACAATCCGGTCCAGGTAGGCACGGCGCACATCCTCGGTGCTCTGGCTGCCCCGACCGCTGGCAAAATCTCCGGTCTGGATGCGCTGATACAGTTTCTGGATGGCCTCACCTGAAAGGGTTTCACCACCCAACATGATTTTCAGGCCGTTGTAGTTGGCCGGGTTGTGACTGCCGGTCACCATAACGCCAGAGCCAGTCTGGAGTTCGTGGGTGGCAAAATAGAGGACCGGTGTGGGCACCGCACCCACGTGAATCACGTTGCACCCGGCTGCCATGACACCGCGCGCCAGGGCATCGGCCAGATCCGGGCTGGAATGGCGGCCGTCATAACCAATGCAAAGGCTGTCGACACCGCGCTCCCGGGCCTCCGAACCGATGGCCCGACCGATGACTTCAACGCCCTCGGCGGTCAGGGTTTCGCCGACAATGCCTCGAATGTCATAGGCCCGGAAAATATCCTGAGAAAGCTCCACCTGAGGCAGGGTCACCTCTTCTACGTCCGGAGTGTCACCGGACCCGAACAGGGTATCATCGCCGCTGCCGAAGCCGAGAACGTCCTCATCGCCATCAAGCATGTCGATATCGGGCATGTCCTTGTCCTGGAACAGAGGCTCATCGCCGCCCTTGGCGGCACCACCGCCAGACTTTCCGGAACCGGCCGGCCTGGGTTTGGCGGTTGCGCCAGCCTTGGCAACCCGTTTATCAACCACCTGGGACAAGCGGTAGAGCACCTCACCGGTTGAAGCCACCATATCCCAACGGAAGGTCGGCAGTTTTACCCGCTCTCCGCCGAACACCTTGTGGGCCCACTGGATCAGGGCCGTCACGTCCTGACGCAAGCCCTTCTGAGCCCCGCCCAGCAGTACCCAGACGATGATCGCAGCGATCAACGCGGGCACGCCGACCAGAAGGGCGATCATCACCGTATCAACCGGCGCTGCAGACGATTTGGCAGGGGTATAGGCTACGGTCCAGTCCGGATTGGAAAGCCGGCGGGATTCGGCGTTTCCGGAGCCGCTACCGTTACTGACCACGGTGCGGGATGAACCGGACACGGTCTGCACCAGCGCAAGCTGACCACCGAGGCTGGAGTTGACCACTTGCAGCAACGGCTGGATCTGGCCGGAGTCGAAGATAATCAGCAGGCTGCCGATGACCGCATTGCTGGTCGGGTTTCGAACCGGGGTTGCCATCTGGACAAACCACCGGTTATCCCTTGGGAACGCATCCGGAAACAGCCGCTGGCCGGTTTCAGCGCGCCGGGCCAGCTCAAGCCCCGAGAAGCCCAGCAGGCCCTCACTGTTGGAGGTGCGTGGAATGTCACGGTAGGGAAACAGATGAACCGCCTCAATGCCGGGTAGTGAATCCGCCAGCTGCACCTCGGTTGCCGGAATCTCGTTCCGGCTGTTCAGGGCCTGAATGACATGGGGCTGCGTCGCCAGACCATTGACGCTTTTCTGGACCTGGTCAAAATATTGGTTCAGTCGCAGCGCAGCGGCATCCGCCTCCAGGACTTTCAATGACTCGAAGCGCTCCTTTGCCGACGGCTGAACTACCAGAAAATGAAGCAAGGCAACAGCAATCACCCCCGCAAGCACCACGACCAGCGATTGGTTCACCGCCACGGAATTGAGTCTCTTCAGTTTTGGTCCCGAAGAACTGGTTTTTTCCTTCTTCACCGCCTTCTTCGCCGGCTTTTCATCAACGGACGCGTCGGCATCTTTCTTTTTACCCAGCTTCATAGTCCATCCTGCAGTTGTAATTTTATCGTCCTGGACAAGCAGTTATCCGCAAAGTATAGACGCCGGCACAATGTTCTGCGTGGCCGGCTTCCCGGTCACCGGGTGCCGGTGGAGCCAAAGCCGCCGTCACCGCGGGCGCTGGCGTCGAATTCCGAAACCACCTCAAAATCAGCCTGAACAACGGGTACCAGCACCAATTGTGCCAGACGCTCCCCCACATCCACGGTAAAGCTGGTGCGCCCCCGGTTCCAGCAGGACACCATTAACTCGCCCTGGTAATCCGAATCGATCAAACCCACCAGGTTGCCAAGCACAATACCGTGCTTGTGGCCGAGCCCGCTTCGGGGCAGGATCATGGCCGCCAGCGATGGATCGGCAATGTGGATCGAAAATCCTGTCCTGATCAGTTGGGTATCGCCCGGCTCGAGGGTCAGCGGCTCGTCCAGGCAGGCCCGAAGGTCAAGGCCTGCAGAGCCCTCGGTGGCATACTCGGGAAAGGGAATCTGGCTGCCAATGCGATCATCCAGAATGCGTACCTGAAGATTTTTCCTGCTCATGAGGGGTCCTGTCGATTGTAGTGCAGGTGCGCTGCGCTGAGTCAGCGGGCGGCCTGACCAAGATGTTCACCTATCATCGCCACAAGCTGTCGGGCAATGTTCGTTTTGCTGTCGGGACCGATCGACGTCTGGCCGCCCGGCCAGAATACGGTCACCGCATTGTTGTCGCTGTTAAAGCCCAGCCCGGGCGCAGACACATCGTTGGCCACGATCATGTTCAGCTTCTTGCGTTGCATTTTTTCGGTGGCGTAGCTCGCCACATCGGTGGTTTCGGCCGCGAAACCTACGGTAAAAGGCGAATCGTCGCGGCCTGCTATGGTAGCCAGGGTGTCGGGATTGCGCACCAGCGAGAGCGCCATGGCGTCACTGGACTTCTTGATCTTGTCTCCGGCACAGGTTTCCGGCCGGTAATCCGCAACCGCAGCTGTCGCAATAAACAGGTCACAGCCCTCATCCACTGCGCTTGAAGCTTCCTGCAACATGTCCTCGGCCGTTAACACCGGACGAACCTCGACACCGATAGGCGCAGAAAGCGCTACCGGACCACTGACCAGAATCACCCGGGCACCTGCCTTCTGCGCCTCGCTGGCCAGGGCATAACCCATTTTCCCGGAGCTGTGATTGCTTATATAGCGCACCGGGTCGATAGGCTCTCGGGTCGGGCCTGCAGTAATCACGACCGTCTTGCCAGCGAGCACGCCTGTGCGACCGTGATCGACAAGCGCAACAATGTCCTCCGGCTCCAACATTCTCCCTGGCCCGGTATCACCACAGGCCTGCGCTCCCTGAGCCGGCCCCCATAATTCGATCTGGGGATCCTCTTCAAGAAGCCGGATATTTCTCTGGGTACGGCCATTGCTCCACATTGCCTGATTCATCGCAGGCACCACCGCAATGGACACCTCTGTTGCACAACAGACGGTGGTTAAAAGGTCGTCAGCCATACCCTGGGCAAGGCGGGCAATAAAATCGGCCGACGCCGGCGCAACGACTACCTGATCAGCCCACTTGGCCAGTTCAATATGCCCCATACCAGCTTCCGCCTCAGGGTCCAGCAAGGACGTCCTCACGGGCTCGCCACTGAGGGCCTGGAAGGTCAGTGGTGCCACGAACGCTTCCGCCCCGCGGGTCATGACCACCCGCACCTCATGGCCCGCTTTCTTGAGCTGGCGAACCAGTTCGGCGCTTTTATAGGCAGCGATACCACCGGTTACTCCCAGGAGGATTCGTCTGGCGGCCATAAGGGCTCCGTTTCCGCATAAAATGAAAGGCTTATAAGATAGCATGCTCAGGCCGCAGCGACAGCCTGCCAGAGCCGGCATACGTTTACCGATTGTTAGTTTTTAAAGTAACCTTTGT
Organism: Marinobacter sp. es.042; assembly: GCF_900188315.1. NCBI lineage: Bacteria > Pseudomonadati > Pseudomonadota > Gammaproteobacteria > Pseudomonadales > Marinobacteraceae > Marinobacter > Marinobacter sp. es.042. Next base: position 3,582,917 of record NZ_LT897781.1, on the reverse strand, counting down.
AACCCTGAGATGCCCGTCGCGGTGCAGGAAGCACGAGGGCAGGAGACAACCAATGCAAGGAAGCCACGATGTCAGACCCCGCCTGGCCCACGGACGAACGTCCAAGGGAACGCCTGCTCGCCCACGGCGCGCAAACCCTCTCCGACGCCGAACTGCTCGCGATTTTTCTACGCACCGGCACCACCGGCATGCCGGTCATGGCACTGGCACGCTACCTGATTGAGGAATTTTCCGGGCTGCGGGGGCTGCTGACCGCCTCCCAACGTCAGTTCTGTAATGTCAAAGGCCTGGGAACAGCAAAATATGCCCAGGTGCAGGCAGCCATGGAAATGGCCCGGCGGGTCATGGACGAACCATTGCGTCAGGGGGACCCCCTGCGGTCGCCCGAAGATACCCGCCGGTTCCTCACCAGTCGACTCGGCACGTACCCGCACGAGGTTTTCGCAGGCCTGTTTCTGGACAATCGCCATCGCGTCATCCAATACCGTGAGTTGTTCCGGGGCACCATCGATGGCGCGGCCGTCTATCCGCGGGAAGTGGTGCGACAGGCTCTGGAGGACAATGCAGCAGCGGTGATTTTCGCTCACAACCACCCGTCGGGCGTCGCTGAACCGAGCCAGGCCGACATTTCCCTGACCCGCCGTTTGAAAGAGGCCCTCGGACTGGTGGATATCAGGGTTCTTGACCATATGGTTGTTGGCCATGGTGAGGTAGTATCTCTCGCTGAACGGGGTCTGCTGTGAAGCCCGATGGTTAACCGTGCACGTCGATGCCGGAAAACTGGCCAAATTCCCAACAATTTTTTGCGTTGGGGGGCGAGTTCTGGTATAAAAGCGTCCCTTTCTGGCGGCGTCTGGCGAGCAGCGTTCAGTTTAGAGGCGCGAATGGGGGCGTAATGGCTCCTTAGCAACCAGAGACGCATTAAAAACGAATTCGTATTATTGAGACCATTGCTCAGGTCGGAGGCAAGTATGTCCAGAGTTTGTCAGGTTACCGGTAAGCGTCCGGTATCCGGTAACAACGTATCCCACGCGATGAACCACACTCGTCGTCGTTTTCTGCCGAATCTGCAGAACCATCGTTTCTGGGTTGAGTCCGAGAAGCGTTTCGTGAAGCTGCGCGTATCCACCAAGGGCATGCGCATCATCGACAAAAAAGGCATTGACGCTGTGCTGGCCGATCTTCGTGCCCGCGGCGAGAAATTTTAAGGAGCCGCATCATGCGCGAGAAAATCAAGCTGGTTTCATCAGCAGGTACCGGTCACTTCTACACGACCAAGAAGAACAAGCGTAACACTCCGGAAAAAATCGAGATCAAAAAGTACGATCCGGTTGTCCGCAAGCACGTTGCGTACAAGGAAGCCAAGATCAAGTAATTCCTGATCCGGCGTTTACAAAAAAGCCCGGCCAATGCGCCGGGCTTTTTTGTGGGTCTATGCCTCTCAAAACTTCTCCAGATAGCCCTCAGGTAACGCAACATCCATGGCAATAGGCAGGTGATCCGACATCGGGTAGCTCACCACTTCCGAACGCCGGATCTGCAGTGAAGGGCTCACGAGAATATGATCCAGGGCTTTCTCTGGCCGCCAGCTCGGAAAACTGTGGGCAGTGTCTGGCAATGGCACCAGATCGGTTTCCCTGAGGGGCGTCTGGGTAAGCAGCTGTTCGGCATGGGCGTTCATGTCCCCCATCAGAACCACATGCCGGTAGTCGGCAATCAGTTCCCGGATGTAGCCCAGCTGGCGTTGCTGAGCCGTCTTGCTAAGGGAAAGATGCATCAGCACCAGCACCAGTGGATCATGTTCGGTTCCGTACCGGGCGATGATAGCGCCCCGGCCCGGAATCAGGCCTGGCAACTTGTGTTCGGTAACGTCCAGAGGCCGGTACCGGCTCAGCAGGCCATTGCTGTGCTGGGCGATCTGACCGAGATTCCGGTTCAGTTGCTGGTACCAGTAGGGAATGCCGGCCGCTTCGGCAAGATATTGCACCTGGTTGATATAGCCGCTGCGCAGACTGCCCCCATCACACTCCTGAAGAGCCACCACGTCGTACCCGCGCAGCAGGGAAGCAATCCGGTCCAGATTTTCGATACGGTTACGGTGAGGCAGTATGTGCTGCCAGCTTCGCGTGAGGTAATGACGATAGGACGAGGTGTTGATTCCCACCTGGATGTTAAAGGTGAGCAGACGAATATGTCGTTGCGGCTCGAACTCGGGAACATGCTCGGTCCCGGAGCAGGCACCCCTCGGCCCGCCGGCCGGCTTCAGGATGCCATTCAACTGCTTTCTTATATGCTTGTACATAGTGGCGGTCTCAACCAGCCGGCTGCTTTTTGTACCTGCTTCAGGCTTCCTGGAGCGCTTTACTCCACCTCGCCGCGCTCCTTGGCGACAAGGTAGTCCACAACCTCCAGAACAGCCTCATGGCTACCGGCCATGGATGCACTGATAGTGTACTTGCCATTCACCAGCATAGTCGGCGTACCGGTAATCCGCGCACCGCGGATTTTCGACTGGGCCTTTTGCATGCGGGCGTTCACACCAAAGCTTTTATAGGTGCTCACAAACTCATCCGGATCAACTCCATATTCCGCGACGAAATCGGCAAGCGCTTCCGGTGTATTCAGCGGACGACGCTCGCCGGCAAGCGCATCAAACAGGGCATCGTGCACCTTGTCCAGATCCCCCATGGACTCAAGCGCATAAAAGGCGTAGGCGTGCGGCTCCCAATTCCTTCCCAGTGCCGCAGGAATTTTTACGTAATTGACGTAATCAGGAGCGCTTGCCGCCCACGCCTCAACAAGGGGTTTGAAGTTGTAACAGTGGGGGCAGCCATACCAAAAGACTTCCGCTACCTCGATACCGGAATCGCTGTCGGTTCTTACCGGGTTTTCCAACCGGTTGTAATGGACCCCTTCTTTCCAATCTGCGGCGTTGGCCAGGCCGGTAAAAGACAGCGCCAAAATAAGCAGGAAGGCCGTTCTGAAGGATCGAAACATGAAAAATCTCCGATTATCTCTAAGTCGTTTTGGGAGGATTATGACCCAGCGTACCCGAAAAGTTCCACCGGTCGGCAGTTACAGAAACGAAAGGCAACAAAAAAACCCCGCACAGGGCGGGGTTTTCGACACAGTCCGGCAGCTTCAGTTCAGGCCGGAAATGTAGCTGGAGACCGCTTCGATTTCGGCGTCGGTCAGCTTCGAAGCCACGTCCATCATGATCGATGCGTTCACACCGCTCTGACGCTCACCATCGCGATAGGCTTTCAACTGCTTGATCAGGTACTCCGCGTTCTGGCCGCCGAGAGCCGGGTAGCCGGCCGGCTCGTTGCCAACACCTTGTGGGTTATGACAGCCGGCACAGGAGGGGACGCCGGTTGCCATGTTACCGCCGCGGTACAGAGCAGCACCCTGATCCACCAGATCCGGGTCAGCCTGGCCAACGACCATTTCCTTACTGTTGAAATACGCCGCCAGATCCTGCAGATCCTGATCATCCATGTTATCCAGAATGCCGGTCATTTCCGCGATATTCCGCTCTTTGTCCTTGATCAACACCAGCTGGCGATACAGATATTTTTCACCAAGACCGGACAGCTTGGGATAAGAACCCATAATGGGCTTCGCACCATTCTGGCCGTGACAACCGGCACATACCGCTGCGTTCTGTTCGCCTGCTTGAGGATCTCCAGCCCCGTGCGCCATCGCTGTGAGGCCAACACCGAGAACTACTCCTGCGATCAGTTTTTTCATGCTCGCTCCGCTTCTCTCATCTTTTAAAGGTATTCTTCGCTACGCAGCCGGCAGGCACTGACCAGTCAGGCTCAAAACCGGGGCTGACAGCGGTCGCGCACAGCGCGCCGCCCGGAATTGGTGTAGCATTATACATTAATCCCTGATAACTGAAATCCAAAGGAAAGCCAACCGCTGTGGACCCTGATCTGACTCAAAAAAGCCTCTCATTTAACAGCGCCCGATTCCTCATCAGCGCTTCCCGTCTGGACGAGTGCCCGCCCGATTTCGGAGCGGAGGTTGCCTTCGCCGGCCGATCCAATGCCGGAAAGTCCAGCGCACTGAACGCGATCACCGCTAATGGCAAGCTGGCGCGAACCAGTAAAACTCCGGGGCGCACCCGACTGATCAACTTCTTCTCTCTGAACCGCGAGAATTGCCGAATGGTCGACCTGCCCGGATACGGCTATGCCAAAGTATCCAGGGACATGAAAGACGATTGGCAAAAGCACCTGGGCCACTACCTGAATGACCGGCGCTGTTTACGCGGCCTGGTTCTGGTGATGGACATTCGCCACCCACTGACCGATTTCGACCAAATGATGGTGGAATGGTGCGAACATAACAACCTGCCGCTGATGATTCTGGCCACCAAAGCAGACAAATTGAAATACGGCCAGGCCAAGACCGCCATGCTGGGCATTGCCAAGAACCTGAAATCGTATTCCTGCGTCGAACATCTGATCATGTTCTCTGCCACATCAAAACGGGGCGTGGACGAGTGCCGAGAGGCCTTGATCGAGTGGCTGGAGGGCGATGCTGGAGAAGCAGAGACAACGGCTTGAAGGCATAAAAAAACCGGCCTGCCAGAAAGCAGACCGGTGAAACGTCAGGGTTTGCGACGTGCTAAAACCTGAGATCGCACTCAGGAGACGCAAGGAATGTCCGAATTCCCGACGTCACTCCATATGACTGTAGTGTTCGACAAAAGTTCCAGAATAGATCGTTTTTTGACCACATTTTCGGGTTTCACTTACAAACCCCGGTGCCGGTGTCGCCCAGTTCATGAAGCGACGGCCGGTATTTTTCTCTCAGCGCCATAACACGCTCGCGATACGCCGAGGTGAGATAGGGAATTTCCAGGGTGAGCACCTGGTAGATGCCCTGCTTCAGCTCCGTGAGCGTCAGGCAGGCGGACGCCTCGGCCGCATGTGCTGTCTTCAGGAAAGCCATCCAGTTGGTTATCACCAGCCACACGTTCAGCGACATGGCCGATCGGAGATCCTCTTCCTGGGGTTCAATAATGCCCGCATCCGCCAGCTTCTCGAAGATACGACTGATGGACGCCAGACAGCGGTTGGTGAAATCCCGATAGTCCTGGCGCAACCTCTGATCACTATCGAGAAGGTATTCCAGATCCCGGTGGAAGAACCGATAACTCCAGAGACCGTCGAAGACCGACTCCAGGTAGAAGGTCATGTCGTCCAGGGTCATCGCCCGGTCTTCCGGAATATCCAGGTAGAAATCCACCAGTTTTTCGTATTCCAGAAAGATCTCGTAAATGATGTCCGACTTGTTGCGGAAGTGGTAATACAGGTTGCCCGGCGAGATGGCCAGGTGCGCCGCAATATGGTTGGTCGTGACGTTGCGCTCGCCACGTTCGTTGAAAAGCTCCAGGCTGGAGAGCAGAATTTTGTCTCTTGTCTTCATAGACCCGTCGGCGTTTGTTGTTGTGTCGCTCACAGATGGCCCGATTCGCCACCCGCCTCCGCTTGACTCACTAGAGTATATACTCTAATAATACCCCCAGACGCAAATTGAGTATTTTTTCGCCAGCCTTTCAATATCTGGAATAACAGGTCGCCGACGGACTCTGATCGGCACCAATGAGGAGAAAGCATCATGGGAGCCACTGTCGTCCAGCTCACCGAGAGCAAGAAACAGATCCAGCACACCCACCGCGTGTTTGAGGATCAGAAAAAGGCGTTCCGCAACAATCCGATGCCCTCCCTGGCCGAGCGGCAGGAGAACCTGAAACGCCTCAAGCGGGTTCTGCTCAACAACCAGGACCGGCTTCTGGATGCCATCGACCGGGATTTCAGCTGCCGCTCGAAGGACGAATCCCTGATTGCCGAGGTCATGCCGTCAATCCAGGGCATCAACTACACCCTGAAAAGCCTCAGCGGCTGGATGAAGCCGTCCAGGCGCCACGTCTCCGTGCTGTTCCAGCCCGCCAGCAACAAGGTCCACTTCCAGCCCAAGGGTGTGGTTGGCGTGATCGTGCCCTGGAACTACCCTCTGTACCTGGCGGTGGGCCCACTGGTCGCATCCCTGGCAGCGGGCAACCGCACCATGATCAAGATGTCGGAGTACACGCCACACACCTCGGCCCTGTTCAAGGAGCTGATCGAAGCCAGCTTCCCGGAGGACCTGGTCTCGGTAATTAATGGTGAGGCCGACGTAGCTGCGGACTTCTCGTCACGTCCGTTTGATCATCTGCTGTTCACAGGCTCCACGTCGGTGGGCAAGCTGGTCATGAAGGCCGCAGCGGAAAACCTGACACCGGTCACCCTGGAGCTGGGAGGCAAATCCCCGGCGGTGGTCTCTCCGGATGTGCCCATGGAAGACGCGGCCCAAAGAATCGCCTTTGGCAAGGCTTTCAATGCCGGCCAGACCTGCGTGGCGCCCGATTACGTCCTTTGCCCCGCTGACCGGGTGCAGTCGTTTGTCGACGAGTTTCGTGCCCGTTTTTCCGAGATGTATCCCAGCCTGCGGGACAATGACGATTTCACTGCCATCATCAATGAGCGGCAGTACGATCGACTGCAAGGCTACCTTGAGGACGCCCGGGAGAAAGGCGCCGAACTGGTGGAGATCAACCCTGCCCGTGAGAATCTGAAGGACGGCACCCGAAAGCTGCCCCTGACGCTGGTACTGAACACCACGCCGGATATGAAGGTAATGCAGGATGAGATCTTCGGTCCGATTCTGCCGATCGTCAGTTACGGCAGCCTGGATGAAGCCATTCATTACATCAATGATCGTCCGCGGCCTCTGGCGCTGTATTTCTTCGGATACGACAAGACCCAGCAGCAGCATGTGGTGGATAACACCCACTCTGGAGGCATGTGCATCAACGATTCCCTGATGCACGTAGCCCAGGATGATCTGCCGTTCGGTGGCATCGGCGATTCCGGCATGGGGCACTATCACGGCCGCGAGGGGTTCCTGACCTTTTCCCATCACCGGGCCATTTTCACCAAGCAGAAATTCAACAGCGGCAAGTTTGTCTATGCGCCCCACGGAACGACTGCGCACAAATTGGTTTACAAGTTCTTTATCCGCTGAGAACTCGGAGTCTGTCGCGGGCTGGTAGCCCCTTCCAAAACACGCCGTGAATACGTCCGTGTAGGCTTGAGCAAAACATCCCTGTTTTGCACAGTTTTGGAAGGGGCTACCAGCCCGCGACGATTCAGCATTTTCCCCGCTATCCAAAAACAATAACGAGAACACACCCATGCAGAAACAGATCCCTGATCCGTCAGGACACCCTCAATTTGCCGATCTGAACCGCCGAAGCTTTCTGAAAACCGGACTGGGCGGCGCCCTGTTTCTGAGCACCGTAACTGTCACCGCTGGGCTAAGCGGATGCGCCACGCAGCCGGCGGGTCGGCTGAGTGCCGTTGGCACCCGGATGGATGCCAGCTACCAGTTCCGGTTCTTGACCGCAGACGACATTGCATTATTTGAAGCCCTGCTGCCCGCCATGATTGGGCCGGGCTTGCCGGAGCAGCCTCAAGCCAGAAACGCAGCGATTGCCGGAACCATCGAACGAATTGATGCCGGTATCCACAAATTCGGTCCGGCCAACCAGAAGGAACTGCGGCAACTGTTTGATCTGCTGAACTTCGGGCTCACCCGGGTGACCGTTGCCCGGGTCTGGTCCAGCTGGCCGAATGTGACCACGGAGGAAGCGGACGCGTTTCTGGAGCGCTGGCGCACCAGCCGTATCGGACTTTTCAATAATGGCTACATTGCGCTGACCAAGATCAGCAACGTGGCATTTTATGGCTATCGCGATTTCTGGCATCTGTCCGGCTATCCCGGACCACCGCAATACGCGGTCGACGCATTGCCACAATTCCAAAACGCCTGATTGCCAGCTGATCTGACGGAGCACAAGCATGTCATTGACCGATCGTATTGCCCGGGGCCTGGAATCAGGCTGGAACGTCACCGATAGCGCCCTTCTGAGGCAAAACCTGACCGCAGAAGCGGATGTTGTTGTTATCGGAACCGGCGCCGGTGGCGGTACCACCGCCGAGATTCTGGCCCGCAGCGGGTTGTCCGTGATACTCGTGGAGGAGGGCCGGCTTTACTATCAGAAAGACTTCAAGATGGACGAGCAGACCTCCTATGCCAACCTTTACCAGGAAGGCATGAGCCGGGTAACCCGGGACGGGGCAATCGCCATTTTGCAGGGCCGCTGCGTGGGCGGTTCCACCACGGTAAACTGGACTTCCAGTTTCCGGACACCGCCGCCCACGCTCGATTACTGGGCCGAGCAGTTTGGCCTGGACGAACTCCGGCCGGACGCCATGGCGCCCTGGTTCGATGGCCGGGAAGAACGCCATTCCATGGCGCCGTGGCAGGTCGACCCGAACGTCAACAACGACATCTTGCGCCAGGGCTGCGAGAAACTGGGCTACAGCTGGCAGATCATTCCCCGCAATGTGAAAGGCTGCTGGAACCTGGGCTATTGCGGCGTCGGCTGCCCGACCAACGCCAAACAAGGCGCCCTGATGACCACCATTCCGGGGGCGCTCGATAACAACGCCCGGCTATTCCACAGCCTGCGCGCCGACCGCCTGGTCATGAACCAGGACCAGATCGACCATCTGGAAGCCTCTGCGTTTGCCGATGATGGCGTCACTCCAACCGGCATCAAGGTCAATCTCAAAGCCAGACACTTCGTGGTCGCCGCCAGCGCCATCGGCAGCCCCGGCCTGCTGCTGCGCTCAGATATCCCGGACCCGCACCAGCGGATCGGCAAGCGTTCGTTCATCCATCCTGTCAACGCCACCGTCGCCCAGATGCCTCAGCGCGTCGACCCATTCTATGGCGCGCCCCAGTCCATCTACTCTGACGAATTCAACTTCCGCAACGGCGTCGACGGCCCGGTTGGCTACAAACTCGAGGTGCCACCACTGCACCCGGGCATGTCCAGCGGCGTCATACCCGGCCACGGCGAAACCCAAATCAACAACATGGCCGGCCTGCCCCACATGCAGTCCGTCATCGCCCTGCTCCGGGACGGCTTCCACCCCGAAAGCCCCGGCGGCACCGTCTCCCTCCGCGACGACGGCAGCCCGGTACTGGACTACCCCGTCAGCGACTACCTCTGGAAGGGCATCCGCGAAGCCTTCCACACCATGGCCGAAATCCAGTTCGCCGCCGGTGCCGAAAAAGTCCGCCTGATGCACCTGGATTCCGACTGGTACACCAACTGGACCGACGCCAAAGCCGCCATCGACCAACTCCCCATGGCACCCCACCGCGTCCGCCTGTTCACCGCCCATCAGATGGGCGGCTGCGCCATGGGCAGCAATCCGCAAAACTCGGTCGTCAACGGCTTTGGTGAACACCACCACGTTGGTAACCTCAGCGTCCACGATGCTTCGATCTTCCCGACCAGCATCGGGGCAAATCCGCAGCTGTCGGTGTATGCCCTGGCGGCACGCAACAGTACTCGGTTAGCGCAAAAACTCTCGCAAACTGCCAGTTAGCAGTGCCCGCTGATAAAGGCCCGGTTCCCGTCGGGGATGCTTACGCGGGACTAGACAGGCTGGCTGGAAGGGCTTGTCCGGGAATGTGAGAAGCCATGGATGGCTTCGCTCAAGCGCACAGGGATGTGCTCGTAGCGTTTCCCGGACAAGCCCTTCCAGTCGGCCCCAGCACATAGCCGACATGCACTGCCTGAAGCCCCGGACGCCTACAGAGTCTCCGAAAATGCTGCTATCCTAGGCGCTTACAAAGAAAGGAGCTGCGCATGTCCAAAGTCATCTACCCGGGCACCTTCGATCCCATCACCAACGGCCACACCGACCTGATCGAACGGGCCGGCCGAATGTTTGATGAAATCGTTGTTGCCATTGCCTACAACCCCAAGAAACAGCCACTTCTCGACCTCGAAGAACGCTGCGAACTGGTCCGCCAGGCAACCGCGCACCTCCCCAATGTCACCGTCACCGGCTTCAGCAACCTGCTCGCCGACTTTGTCCGTGAACAGGGCGCCACCGTGATCCTTCGCGGCCTCCGGGCGGTGTCCGATTTCGAGTACGAATTCCAGCTGGCCGACATGAACCGCCGGCTCGCGCCGGAAGTCGAGAGCGTTTTCCTGACGCCGGCCAACCACCTGTCTTACATCTCCTCCACGCTGATCCGGGAAATTGCATCCCTGGGTGGCGATGTCTCGGAGTTTGTTGATCCGGCGGTAGAAGCTGCCCTGAAAAAGAAGTTCAGCTGACCCTGAAATTACGAAAAAAGCCCCGACCAGCGGGGCTTTTTTATGGCAATGAACCAGCGGCGTCAAAGCAACGGCGGCAAAGGAATTTCCACACCGTTCACGTCCAGCACAAGATCTTTCATACTGGCATCAAGCACCAGCAGGTCGCCTTGCTCTACCAGCAGCCCCTGCTTGATCAGCGGTGCCAGCTGTAACCGGAATTCCGGGTATTCCTCCGCGAGTGCGACGGGCAGACTGAGATCCATTTCGCCGGTCAACTGCTGCATCACCATCAGCATTTCGGCTTTCTGATCCGCCGTCAGCTCCGGATGGGCGATTCGGGCGCTGCCTTCAATCACACCCTCCGGGGTGGTCACGGTCAGCTCTGGAAAACCAACCGAGAACCCGGCTGCTGCCAAATCCCGAACGGCGGCATTCACCTGCTGCATGGCGGCCATCTGCTGCTCAAACTGCTGGGGACCGCCGGAGGCCTGAGTGATAGCCAGCGCCTGCATGGATGAAAGGCTCTCGGTCAGGTTGCTCCAGGCCGCCACATCCAGCCCCGACAATGCGAACACCAATCTCTGGGGACCATAACGCTCATCGGCCGTTGAAACGCCAGCGACCTCGAACGTCATTCGTGAATCCAGGCGTTCACCATCGTTGACCGGCTCGCTGCTGCTACGAACCGAAATCTCCTGAAGCGTGAACGGGGCTTCCGCTGCCGGCGTCACAGCAACCGATTCCACCGCAATCTCGCCGGAGCCGGTCCAGACCTCACCGGTCAGATGGCTCATGGTTTGCTCCAGGCGGAAGTCGCTGACCTGAATATCCAGGTCCGGACCGGACAGGGTTACTCCCGGCCAGACCATCAAGGCATCGGCCTGAGAACCGGCGTCACTGATCTCAATTCGTGCCAGACCGCCACTTGAGGCCAGGGTCTCCCCGGTATCCGGGTCCGTCAGGGTCATCTGGGGCGCTTCGAGTTCAAGAACAGCAGTACCCCAGAGACGGGTTTCCAGGGTCAGCCTCGGCTCCTCACCGGAGAACCAGTCGGTATCACCGGCGGCCCAGCCATCCTCAGGCTGGAAATCCATCAGGCTGCCGGTCACGCCATGGGTCACATTCGCCCGATAGGCAAGCCTTTGGGATTCACCGGTTTCCGGATTGATCAGGTTCACCGAACCGCTGAAACGGGCTCCGAGAATACCCCTCTCATAGTTATCCGTTTCCATGCGAAGGAAGGGTTGTGCATCGTTCACCTCCGCTGTTGCCTGGTGCCACTGCTGCTCAGTTACGTATCCCACGACCCAGGGCAGGCCGCCAGCTACAGCCAGCACACCAGCGCCGGCAATCATCCATTTGGCGTTCAAACACTTTCTCCAGTTCGGGAATCAGGTTTTTCCGGTCAGCCGTTCAAGCAACACCAATTGTGAGGCAAGGCGCTCTTCACCTTCTGCAGGCTGGTTTTGAATATAACTGCCGTCCGGTTGCAGTACCCAGGACTGGCAATTGTCGGCCAGGTAAGTATCCAGATCTTCTCTGACCCGGGCGGCGAGATCAGGATCGTCCAGAGGGAAAGCGGTTTCCACCCGGCTGAGCAGGTTCCGTTCCATACCATCGGCACTGGAGCAATACACATCCGGGCGGCCATTGTTGCCAAAATAGTAAACACGGGTGTGCTCCAGGAAACGGCCAATAATCGACCTCACCCGAATATTCTCCGAGAGGCCCGGCACTTCCGGGCGCAGACAACAGATGCCGCGGATGATCAGATCGATTTTCACACCGGCCTGTGAGGCCCGATAAAGCGCCTTGATCAGTTGGATCTCCGTCAATGCGTTGAACTTGAAGATGATTCGGCCCTTGTCCCCATAACCGGCTTCCCGATCAATCAGGCTCAGGAGTCGCTGATGCAGGGTGAAGGGCGAATGGAAAAGCTTCTTGATCTTCAGGGCCTTGCCCATTCCGGTAAGCTGCTGGAACAGCTTGTTGACGTCGTCGCTGATGGACTCATCGCAGGTCATGAAGCTGTAGTCGGTATACAGACGGGCGTTACCGGCATGGTAGTTTCCGGTGCCCAGGTGCACATAACGGCGCAGCCGTCCCTCCTCACGCCTCACAATCAGAATCATCTTGGCGTGAGTCTTATAGCCAACCACGCCGTATACCACGATCACGCCCGCTTCCTGCAGCCGACTGGCCAGCTCGAGGTTTTCGGCCTCACTGAACCGCGCCCGCAACTCGATAACCGCGGTAACCTCCTTTCCGCGACGGGCCGCATCCGCCAACGCCTCGACAATCTCCGAGTCTGCCCCCGTCCGGTATAGGGTCTGGCGAATCGCAAGAACCTGAGGGTCCTTGGCGGCCTGACGCAGCAGATCAACGACCGGGCTGAAATTTTCGTAAGGGTGCAACAGGAGAATCGGGCGCTTGCGAATGGCATCAAACATCGATTCCTTGCTGCGGATCTGCTTGGGAATCGACGGCGAAAAACCGGAATAGTTGAGGTCCGGCCTGTCCACCAGCCCACCGACAGCCATCAATCGGGTCAGGTTCACCGGGCCATGGACCTGATAAAGATCGCGCTCGGTCAGACCGAATTCCTTCAGCAGGAACTGAACCAGCTCTTCCGGGCAGTTATCGGCAACCTCAAGGCGCACGCCGTCGCCAAACCGCCGGCTGAGCAGCTCACCACGCAGGGCCGAAGCCAGATCTTCCAGGTCATCTTCGAGCTCAAGGTCGGCGTTGCGGGTCAGCCGGAACTGATAGCAGCCTTTCACCTCCATGCCGGGGAAGAGCTCGTCGGCATGGGCGTGGATCATGGACGACAGGAACACCAGATTCTCGCCACCGTTGCAGACGTCATCAGGCAACCGGACCAGACGCGGCAGCGAACGCGGAGCCGGAACAATCGCCATACCGGTTTCCCTGCCGAAGGCATCCTTGCCATCCAGTTCAACAATGAAATTCAGGCTTTTGTTGACCAGTCTCGGAAAGGGGTGTGACGGATCCAGCCCGATGGGGCTGACCACCGGCAGGATCTCCTCTTCAAAATAGGTGCGGACCCACTCCGCCTGCTCTGGCGTCCACTCCCGACGACGGACAAAATGAATGTTCTCCTGTTCCATCTCGGGAATCAGGACATTATTGAGTATGTCGTACTGCTCGCGAATATACTCGTGAGCAACACGGCTGATTTCCGCCAGTGCCTGGTCCGGCATCATGCCATCGGCACCAACGGTCTCACGGCCGTATTTCATCTGCTGCCGTAGACCGGCGACGCGGATCTCGAAGAATTCGTCCATGTTGCTGCTGAAGATGCAGCAGAAAATCAGACGGTTGATCAACGGGTGCGTCGTATCCAGAGCCTGCTTGAGCACGCGGTAATTAAACTGGAGCTGGCTCAGTTCCCGGTTGAAGTAGTTCTCATTGGCATCCAGATTGACCTCCTCACCAACCGGGGGCACGTCGACCGGCGCAGGCACACTCCGTTCATCCCCTGCTTTCTGTTTCTTCGCCGTATCCGTTGTCATGATTCCTTTATTCCATCGTGTTCGCCACTGCTGGCGATGACTTGTTTGGCTTATCTGTCCTGACGATCCCGCAATAGCCGGGCTGCACGCACGGCAAAATAGGTCAGGATTCCGTCAGCCCCGGCTCTGCGCATGGCCATCAGGCTCTCCATCATTACCGCATCGCCGTCCAGCCAGCCGTTCTGGGCCGCAGCCATATGCATGGCGTATTCGCCGCTGACCTGATAGACAAATGTCGGTACCCGAAATTCCGTCTTTACCCGGTGGACGATATCAAGATACGGCATGCCGGGCTTGATCATCACCATATCCGCGCCTTCGGCCAGGTCCATCGCGACCTCATGCAATGCCTCATTGCCATTGGCCGGATCCATCTGATAGGTCGCCTTGTTGCCCTTACCAAGATTGGCCGCCGAGCCCACCGCGTCCCGGAAAGGGCCGTAATAACTTGATGCGTACTTGGCAGAATAGGCCAGGATCCGCGTGTTCACATGGCCGCCGTTTTCCAGGGCTTCTCGAATGGCTCCAATCCGGCCATCCATCATGTCAGACGGTGCCACCACATCAGCACCGGCGTCGGCATGGGAGAGCGCCTGATTGACCAATGCCTCGACCGTCACGTCATTGAGAACATAACCGTCGTTATCGATGATCCCGTCCTGGCCATGGGTGGTGAACGGGTCCAGCGCCACGTCTGTAATCACTCCAAGTTCCGGGTGGGCCGACTTGAGGGCGCGAACCGCTCTCTGCGCCAGGCCATCGGAATCCCAGGCCCCGGAGCCGGAGAGATTTTTCTTCTCGGCCGGAACCACCGGAAACAGGGCTATTGCAGGGATGCCCAATTCCACCAGCTCCGCAGCCTGTTCAACCAGAAGATCAATGCTCAGGCGCTCCACTCCCGGCATTGAGGGCACCTGTTCCCGCTGGCCCTCACCCTCCAGAACGAAAACCGGATAGATCAGGTTGTCCGGCGTGAGCTGGTTTTCCCGAACCAGGCGACGCGAGAAATCGCTGGCCCGGTTACGGCGTAAGCGGGTGGCAGGAAAAGTACGGGGAGTCGGAATCGGCACTGACAACCTCCTGAATGGCTGAACAAAAAGTCTGATGGACCGTCTCGGCATCCGCCGGGCGCCCTTTGCTCCATCATACACGGCCGGCGCCACTGGTTGCAGACTCCCTCGGCAGGATAAGGTAATTACATGACAGGCGGATTACCGGATCGAATCCAGCGCCTCGGCACGAACCCGTTCAGTCTCATCGAAATGGCTGACCCTGAGGCGCTCCAGCGCCTGTTGACGTTCCGGCTCGGCAAGCCCGGAAGACAATAGCCGGTCCCGCTCCTGTGAATAGACTTGCCAGCGGCGGTCCCAGCTCTTTTGTTCCTCCTCAAGGCGGGCCAGCCTGTCCGCCGCGGCTTCCCCAAAGGCCTCCTGACGCCACGCATCGAGTGCACGGGGATCATCCGCCAGCTCCCGGCGCACCTGTTCATAGTCTGCAAACCGGCGGGTCTCCTCCCTGGCCTTGCGGAGCGGCTCCGGCAAGGCAGACTCGGCCTGGCGAAGAGCCTCTGCTTTCTGCTCATCGGTCAGGCTGTCATTGCTTGCGATCCTGAGTTTTTCGATCTGGAAGCGGTCGACTGCCTCGTCGTCAGCAAAGAAAGCGGCGGCGGTATCGGCATCAAGCCAGGTCCGCCGCAGTGCCTGGATCTCTGCCATCCTTCGCTGCATCTCACCCGCGCCAAGCCCGGACACCTCACCATAGCTTTGTTCCAGCTCAGAAACCGCAAGCTTGTATTCCAGGTAGTTTCCAAGGGTTACCAGGGCCTGGGATCTCGCCGGCTCTTCCAGGCCCGACAGAGCCGCTTCAATGCGCGCCACCAACGCTTGCAGCGATTCCTCTCCCAGGGCTGACAGGAAATACTCGAACAACTGTCGCAGATGCGGGGTCGGGACAAGATTGCCGAGCCTGTCCGTTTGGGCCCAACCATCCGGGACCGAGGTGCCTGCCAGCGAGGCCGGCAACTGCTCGGGAATACGGACCGTGGAAGCCTTGTTTATCAGATCGGAGGGCGCAGAAGCGGCCGCCTCCTTCTTGATTGGTTTCAGAGACTCACTTACCGGCGCCGATACGACCGGCTCACCCTCGGCAGCCGGATCTGCCGTCATCAGCCAGAAGCTGGCAACAGCTGCTATGATCATTAGCAAAACAAGGAAAAATTGGATTCGCGGCTTCATTACCACACAGGAGTCCGGGTTACGGGTGACTGGCGATTTGCCCGGGCTAACGGCGCAAAACGATAATAAACGAGGATAAACGACGCTGACAGGTCATACCGAGACAGGGATCAAAAACGGAGCCGGGGCGAAGCGCCCCGGACTGCCGTCTGAACGTTCAGAGGGAGCGGTTGTTAAAACCCACTTCCACCTTGCGAGGCGTATCAGAACGGAAAGAGGTATCTACTTCCTGGATCCTTCCGCCCTGGCTCAGGAACGCTTCGATGTCTGCCTGCAACTGTGCGCGAACGCGGGCACGGCCGGCGATGGAATGGTTGTCGTTACTGTCGCTGGTCCAGCTTCCGGACTGCTCCAGATTGCTTTCGTCGAATTCACTCATGATCTTTTCTCCATCAACGAAAACAGATGGTCGAGTGCTGCGACCCCGCAGGGAACCTCACTCCGTATCGACGAACGACCGCCTGCGGCTTCGTCTTGGCGTCTTTATAATCTGCTTTTCGTGACCACGCTATTTATTGGCAACGACTTTTTTGTAACTTTTTGTTACTTACAACAAACGATTGAATTACATGCGGAAATTTTATATTCGTCTGTAGATCGAAAAATTGACATAAAGAATGAATAGTGATTCACTACTTGTAGGGAGCCCGAATGGCCTATCGAGAAACGGAAAAAATGCGCCAGCGCAAGGCGGAGGCGCGCAAACGGATTGTGGACTGCACCTATCAGTGCGTGGCCGAAGGCGGTTTTCGAAGCGCGCGGGTTACCCGGATCGCCGGGCTGGCCGGCGTTGCCACAGGAACTATCTACCGGCATTTCGAATCCAGAGAGGACCTGTTCGCCGAGATTTTCCGGCTGGCAACCCAGCGGGAAGTCGACAAGGTCGCCGAAGCTCTGGCCTCCGATGGCAACGCCGCTGAGCGGCTTGAGCGGGCACTCAGACAATTTGCCGAGCGGGCACTGAAAGGCCCGCAAATGGCCTGGTCACTGATCGCCGAGCCGGTGGACCCGAAAGTAGAAGAAGAACGACTGGCATACCGCAAGGCGTACGCCAACCTGTTCGAAAAAGCGATCCGCGAAGGCATTGAAGAAGAATGCATCCCGGATCAGGACGCGCGCCAAAGCAGCACCTGCCTGGTGGGCGCCATAGCGGAAAGTCTGGTTGGCCCCCTGTCACCGACACAGACCAGCCAGGCCACCAGCACAACAGAAGACAACAATGACCCGCTGGTCAATTCCATCATCTGCTTTTGTATGCAGGGGTTGACCGGCACCAGGAGGTAGCTATGAACGCGCGGCAGCCCCGGCCAGAGACGCCATCAAACGACCAGGAAGATCGCTACCTGGCCAGCACCCACGAGGTCTTCAACCAGCCACCGGCGCTGGAGAACTACAACCTGTTCGAACAGGACATTGCCCTGCAGGAAGCCGCCCTCCGGGAGGGCGCCGGCAACGCTGCCGAGGACCTCAAGGCATTCGGAGCCCTGGCCGGGGCCGCGGAGACCATTGACCTGGGGTTCCGTGCCAACGCCAACAAGCCGGTGTTCAACACCCACGATCGGCATGGCCATCGCATTGATGAGGTGGACTTCCATCCGGCCTATCACGAGCTGATGCGCATCGCCTTCGACAATGGCCTGCACAGCAGCCCCTGGAGCCATCCAGGCCAGGGCGCAAATGTTGCCCGCGCTGCCAAGTACTACATGCACTCCCAGGTGGAAGCCGCCCACTGCTGCCCTGTAACCATGACCTTTGCCGCTATTCCGTCCATTCGCAAACAGCCGGAACTGGCGGCCGACTGGGAAGCCAGGATCCTGGCCGACAGCTACGATCCCCGCAACCTGCCGGACAGCCAGAAAAGCTCTGTGACCATCGGCATGGCCATGACTGAGAAACAGGGTGGCAGTGACGTTCGTGCCAACAGCACCAGGGCCTATCCGATCGGCGCTCAAGGTCCCGGCCAGGCCTATGAGCTGGTGGGTCACAAATGGTTTGTCTCTGCGCCCATGTGCGATGCCTTTCTGGTACTGGCTCAGACGCAGGCAGGACTGTCCTGCTTCCTGATGCCCCGCTGGCGCCCGGACGGCACCAAGAATCCCTGGCAGGTCCAGCGCCTCAAGAACAAAATGGGCAACGTTGCCAATGCCTCCAGCGAAGCCGAACTGCGTGGCGCCCTTGCCTGGATGGTTGGCGAGGAAGGCCGCGGCGTGCCCACCATCATTGAAATGGTGGCCATGACCCGCTTCGACTGCATGATCGGCAGCTCCGCCGGCATGCGTCAGGCCATCGCCCAGGCCAGCCACCACTGCCGTCACCGCAGCGCCTTCGGTGCCCGCCTGATCGATCAGCCTCTGATGCAGAATGTCCTGGCCGACCTGGCCCTGGAAAGCGAAGCGGCACTGGCCTATACCATGCGCATTGCCCGCGCCCTGGATAACCAGGACCAGGAACATGAACGGCTGCTGGCCCGCCTGGCGACACCAGTCGGCAAATACTGGATCTGCAAACGCACCCCGAACCATGCCTATGAGGCCATGGAATGCATCGGCGGCAGCGGCGTGATGGAAGACTGCATCATGCCCCGACTGTTCCGGGAATCGCCCGTCAACGCCATCTGGGAAGGCAGCGGCAACGTTCAGTGCCTGGACACCCTGCGCGCCCTGCAAAAAGAACCTGAAACCCTCGACGCCTTCTTCAAGGAAGCCGCTGAAGCCAAAGGCGCCGATCGCCGCTTCGACCAGTTCCTGGCGCAGCTGCAACACGACTTCGCCGACATCAGCGATTTCCAGTACCGCGCCCGCAACCTGGTCGATCGCATGGCCCTGGCCCTGCAGGGCTCCCTGCTGCTCCGTCACTCGGATGCCGCCGTCGCCGACGCCTTCTGCGCCTCGAGACTCGAGTCCAGTGGCGGCATGAACTACGGCAACCTGCCCTCGGGCACCGATCCGGCAGCCATTATCAAACGGGCAACGCCTGTAGTAGGCTAGACATAGCGTCTGCCGAGCCACGAAAACCTCGCCCCGCGGACGCAAACTGAACTGTTCGCGAACCGGCGGGGGGCATACTCTCCAAAACTGTGCGGAGCCATGGATGGCGGAGCCCAAGCGCCACATGGGTGACGCTGAGTGCTTATGAAGCGGAGCTTCATGCGAGAGCGGAACGACTGCAATCTGTGATTGCAGGCTGGACCCCGAAGGGGTGCCGCAAGGAGCGTGTTTTGGAGAGTCTGCCCTCGCCGGTTCCAGCACCAAAGCCGGAACACCCATGTCTGAAGCTCTAAGAAAACTCCTGCGGGAAGGCCAAAAGCCCCAGCAGCCGGTTATCACGCCCCACGTGGGCGTACTGACCCTGCACTTCCAGCTCTACGGCTGCGACGACCTCAAAGCCAAACGCAAAGTCTTCACCGCCCTGAAGGCCGTCTGGGGTAAAGAACCCGACCTCGCCGTCGCCGAAACCGCCGACCAGGAGGCTCTCGACTGCGCCACCTGGACCATCGCAGCCCTGGGCACCTCCTCACAGCAGATTACCCAGCGTCTGGACCAGATCGAAAAAGCCATCGAAGAACGCGTGGATGCTGCCATACTGGATGTACACCGGGAAATACTCTGACCGTATAACCCCGAGGGGCCGCGTGTGGCGTAACCTGTCGCCAGGCCGTATACTACGCCCCCTCAGGGATGCCAGTGCGCCTGCCAGCGGCAGGCGACCAGACATTAATGCCGGACAGCAATGCCGGCCGTATCCGCAGGGCATCCGGAACCGGCCCTTCGGATGACCACTGATTGTGAGTGGCGCCTATGACCGGAAAGAAAAAATCCGCCCAGGCCTCGGTAGAGGCCATGTATCGCGTATTCACGGTGCCCGAGGCGCCGGAATCGACGCTGAGCCGGATTGACCAGAACATCTCCCGCAATCTCGCAGGCTTTCTGCAGGAGCACATTGTTGCGGTAGAACGGGACCTCTCGGATGTGGAGAAAGACTTCTCCGACTACAGCATTCCCGAGAAGCCCGTCTTTGTGTCTGAACAGGCCCAGTTCCTGCTCGACAAACTGGTGGCCAACTCCGTTCACACCGCCTCTCCAGCCTTTATCGGGCACATGACCTCAGCGCTGCCGTATTTCATGCTGCCGCTGTCGAAAATCATGATTGCCCTGAACCAGAACCTGGTCAAAACCGAAACCTCCAAGGCGTTTACCCCCATGGAGCGCCAGGTGCTGGGCATGATTCACCGGCTGGTATACCAGGAAGACGGCGCCTTCTACCGCAAATGGATGCACGACCCACGTTACGCCCTGGGTGCCATGTGCTCTGGCGGCACAGTCGCCAACCTCACCGCCCTGTGGGTCGCCCGCAACCGGGCCTTCCCGGCCGAGGGCAGCTTCCGCGGACTGCACCAGGAAGGCCTGTTCCGGGCTCTGAAATACTACGGCTACGAAGGCGCTGCCATCGTCGTCTCGCGCCGCGGCCACTATTCCCTGCGCAAAGCCGCCGACGTACTCGGCCTGGGCCGGGAATCCCTGATCCCCGTGGATACCGACGACGAAAACCGCATCAACACCGATGCCCTTCGGGACAAGTGTCTGGAACTGCAGCGCCAGAAGATCAAGGTCATGGCCATCTGCGGCGTGGCCGGCACCACCGAAACCGGCAACATCGACCCCCTGGACGCCATGGCCGACATCGCCCGGGAATTCGGCGCCCACTTCCACGTGGACGCCGCCTGGGGTGGGCCGACCCTGTTCTCGCGCACCTACAAACACCTGTTGCGCGGTATCGAGAAGGCCGATTCCGTCACTTTCGACGCCCACAAACAGCTCTACGTACCCATGGGCGTGGGCCTGGTGGTATTCCGCGACCCGAGCCTCGCCAGCGCGGTGGAACACCACGCCCAGTACATCATCCGTAAAGGCTCCCGAGACCTCGGTAGCACAACCCTGGAAGGCTCACGGCCCGGCATGTCCATGCTGATCCACTCCGGCCTGAAAATCCTGGCCCGGGAAGGCTACGAGATCCTGATCGACCAGGGCATCGACAAGGCCAACACATTCGCAGACATGATCGAGGCTGAATCGGATTTCGAACTGGTTACGAGACCGGAACTGAACATCCTGACCTACCGCTACTGCCCGGAAAACGTCCAGGAAGCCCTGGCCTGCGCCGACCCGCTGCAGGCGGAAAAGCTCAACACCTGCCTGAACCGGATCACCAAGTTCATCCAGAAAACCCAACGGGAACGGGGCAAGGCATTCGTGTCACGTACCCGACTGGAGCCGGCCCGTTACTACAACTTCCCGTGCATCGTGTTCCGGGTGGTACTAGCCAACCCTCTGACCACCAAAGAAATCCTGGCGGATATCCTTTCGGAACAGAGAGAGTTATCACGGGATGAGGGTATAGAGGATGAGATCAGCATCCTGCACCAGATGGCGGATGCGGTATTGAAGCAGGCGACGCCGAACGCGAGACAGGCCTGAAGAGTCCAAAAGACTTAGCCATGGCGATTTTAGGCCACAACCATGGCTCAGGTGAGCTGGGCGGGGGATGGTTCAAAAACTGTGCGGAGCCAGGGATGGCGGAGCCAAGCGTACAGGGACGTATTCACAGCGTGTTTTTGAACTATCCCCCGCCCGGCTCGCTTCTCCCAAGCCTGCAGACAAGGCCTTAGTACAGGGCCTCTTCATCATCCAGAACATCATGGATGATATCCAGGAACATCTTATCCGCCTCACTCCAGTTCTCGGGAATCCGGATATTGGTGCTGGCACTGATTTCCTGCGCAATCAGCTCCTCGGCATTCGGCTGGCCCCGGTGCTTGCGAGCAATCTCCATGGACTTGACGGCAATGGTCGGGTCGCTCAAAACCTTCTTGATGAAGGTCCTCAGCTCATTAATCATCTTCGCCTGACGGCCTTCAACGGATGAACTCATACTTCACTCCACGGACAAATAGGCTTGAGGGGTGGAACACCCCTTTTTACAGATAGTATGACCAAACTCGGTTTATACAACCAGCCCGGTCAGATCAACAAGCCCCGCAGGGTGAAGAACAGAATCGCAGCCATAATGGCCGATGCCGGTACGGTGATGATCCAGGCCGCGGCAATACGCACCAGATGTGAACGCTTCACCAATTCTTCCCGGTAGATCTTTTTCAGGCGTTTGCGCTCGGACTTGGACAGAGGAACCTGCTTTTTCTTCTTGGCCCGCTTGAGCAGGTTCTCCATCTCCTCAACCGACGCATTGCGGAAATCATCCAGGAACGGCCTGAGACGCTCCTGCTCGGCAGGATCATGGTGCTCCATGATCTTGTGCAGCTGGGTTGCGTAGTTGGACTTCAGGTACTCCCGGAGAAAGCCAACGCCGAACACGCCACCAATCGCGATATGGGTGGAGCTGACAGGCAGGCCAAGCTGAGACGCAAGGATCACCGTGAGCGCTGCCGAAAGCGCGATGCAGAACGCCCGAGTCTTATCCAGCTCGGTGATTTCACTGCCAACGGTCTTGATCAGGCGTGGCCCAAACAACATCAGGCCAACGGCCAGACCCAGGGCACCCACCATCATCACCCACAGGGGAATGCTCGCTGACATGACCACCGAATCAGCCGAGAGGGCATCGTTAATCGCAGCCAGCGGACCAATGGCGTTAGCCACGTCGTTGGCGCCATGAGCGAAGCTCAGCAGCGCCGCGGCAAAGATCAGCGGCCAGGTGAACAGGGTGTTTACCCCGGCGGAGCTGTTTTCCATGGTCGAGGCCATGCGACCCACCAGGGTACGCATGACAAAGAACACCACGGCGGCGGCAGCGAGGCCGATCAGAGTCGCTTCCATAAAATCGACTTTGACGATTTTCTTGACGCCTTTGATCATCAGATAGGTGCCGAAAGCCCAGGCCATAATTGCGACCAACCAGGGCACGAACGTGCGGGCCGCCGGAATGACCTCCTTGCGATAAAGCACGGTCTTCTTGATCGCGAACAGGAACAGGGCCGCCAGCGCACCACCAAGAACCGGGGAAATCACCCAACTGGCAGCAATCTTGGCCATCACCGCCCAGTCAGCGATACCCCAGCCGCCGGCAGCGATACCCGCGCCGAGAACACCCCCAACGATGGAGTGCGTCGTGGAAACCGGGGCTCCCATCCAGGTGGCCAGGTTCAACCAGAGCGCACCCGCCAGCAAGGCTGCGGTCATCAACCAGACAAAAGCCCGGCCTTCTTCAAGGCTCGAGGGATCGATGATACCGCCCTTGATGGTGGAAACCACGTCACCGCCGGCAATGATTGCGCCGCTTGCTTCAAAAATGGCGGCAATCACCACGGCCGCACCCAGGGACAGGGCCCCGGAACCAACAGCAGGCCCAACGTTGTTGGCAACGTCATTCGCGCCGATATTGATCGCCATGTAACCGCCAATAACCGCAGCGGCCATCAGCAGCATATTGTTAGGCATTCCCTGACTGAAAGATCCGACAGTCAGCCACACGCCAAGCAGGAAAAGCAGGCTAATGCCGACCCTGTATCGTTCCGTGGTAGGACTGGTGAGAAGGGTATCCAGGAATCCGCTCGAACGGGCCATAACAGATCAGGTCTCGTTTAGTCTGTGAGGATTAGAGGCGAACGCTGTCGCGCGGCAACTATAATTTTTTTGACATGAAAATGAAATAAAACGGTCACAATTCACACAGACTAAACACATCACAGACGGGAGTGCAAAAACGCACTAAATTGACTCATAAATCCGAAAAGAAGCGTTAAAATTACAAAAACAGCAAAATAAGGTTCCCATGCCCCATTCACCTTCCTCCGGGCAGCTTGCTGCCGGCGAACGGGAAGACGCTCAGGTCTCGCGTCTGCTTACCTGGCTCTCGGTAACCGCCATCGCTTTTCTTGTGGGCATCGGTATCAAAGCCTGGTTCGCCGGGCACTCGACCCATGCCTGGGTACTCTGGTTCTTCATCGGTCTGATTGCGCTGAACATGCTGTACTTCGCCAGCACCGGAAACCGTGCCCGCCAGAAAGCGGGGATGATCGTGATTGTGGGGCTGCTTTTCACCTACCTGATCGCCTCAGGCGGCGAGAGCAACACCGGACCACTCTGGTTTTATGTCTTTCCACCGTTGCTGTTCTACCTGACCGATCTGAAAACCGGTACGGCGGTTCTGCTGTTCTGCTACCTCGTGGCCGTCGTGGTGTTCCAGTTTCCCGGCCTTCCTCTGGTCTCCGCGGAATACAGCATGGATTTCAAGATCCGTTTTTTCGCAGCCCTGACCTTCGAATCCATTTTCTGTTTCGTGCTTGAAGCCAGCCGCCTGAAGGCACGCAATGAACTTCTCACCCTCGCCGAAACCCATGAGCATGCAGCACGAACAGACGAACTCACCGGGCTGGCCAACCGGCGCGACATGCAGAATCGTCTGGCGATGGAGTTTTCCCGTTACCAGCGTTCCGGCCACCACTTCTCCATTGCCCTGATCGATCTGGACCTGTTTAAACAGATTAACGACCAGTTTGGCCACGATGCCGGTGATGACGTCCTGCGCGAGTTCGCCGGACTGATCAGAACGGTGATCCGGCAGGCGGATGTCGCTGCCCGCTGGGGTGGTGAGGAGTTTCTGGTGTTATTGCCGGACACCTCCCTGCTGCAGGCACTGACTCTGGCAGAGCGGTTGCGTTCGAATGTGTCCAGGCATCCATTCCAGTTCAGGGATCAGGCATTACCGGTCACCATCAGCGCCGGCGTCTGCTCCATTGCCAAGGCCCGTTCACTGGACGATCTGCTCAAGCAGGCCGACCTGCATCTCTACAATGCCAAGGAATCCGGCCGCAATCGGATAGCACCTCGGGTCCGAAGCCAGGAAACCGAATCTTCGCCTTCGCCGTCTCCTTGAGGCGGCAAAGCACTCCCGCTATTATCGTGCGGCACCGAGAGACCGTATGGTCATTCCTGAGCGACGAATGGATAAACTATGACATCAATCAGAATCCTGGTGGGCAGCGTCTATGGTGGCGCGCTCCTGACAGCCAGAACTCTCAAGAAAGAGCTTGAGGGGGAAGGCCACCACGTGACCGTGTTGGAAAACCCGGTACTGGATGACATCACGTCGAACAACGATGCGCTACTCGTATGCACATCGACAACCGGACAGGGCGAGCTTCCGGCCAATCTGCTGCCCTTCTACCTGGACCTGCGGGATCAGCTGCCCCAACAACCGGGTCGGCCGTTTGGCATTATCGTTCTCGGAGACAGCTCCTACGGAGATACTTTCTGTGGCGCCGGCGACCTCATGGAGGAAGCGCTCTACGAGACCTCCGCACGTAAGGTCGGAGACACGCTCAGGATTGATGCCCTGGAAACCATGGAGCCTGAAGCCGATGCACTGCCCTGGGTCCGATCATGGCTCGAGCAGGTGTGAGCCCCGGCTACAAAAATTTGCCAAACAGGGCCTGCCGGTGACTTGAGCCGCCAAAGGCGACACGCCATACTCCTTTGGAAAACGACAATCAAAACGGTACGACGTGGCATCCACTTTCTGGCTTCGTTTACTGATAACGCTGCTGCTGTTATCGGGTCTGTCCGCCCCATCCCTCGGGGCTGGAGTTTCCTATGTTCCGCAGATCGAGTATCTGCGCGCCGCCCCGGATAACAACCTGACGGCCGGTGAAGCCATGGCCTCAGACGCTTGGCAAACCCTCGAGGAAGAAAGTCCGAATTTTGGCTACATCCGTGATACCGTCTGGCTCCGGTTTCCGGTATCCGATCCGGCGAGCATCAACCTCCTCGAGGTTCGCTACTCACAGTTGGACAAACTCACTTTCCACCTGCTTGAAAACGACCGAATCGCGCGGCGCTTCGAGACCGGAGATCACCTACCGTTCGAGCAACGTCCGATATTGCACCGGCATTTCCTGTTCCCCTTCGAACAAAGCATCGCCAGCGAGTATGAAATTTTGCTGGAGGTCCGCACCGAGGGTGCAATGCAGATTCCGATCAGACTATGGAATGCCCAGGCGTTCTTCGAGCATTCCTCCACCGAAGACCAGATGCATTCGCTCTATTACGGCATTCTAATCACAGTCATTTTTTTCAATCTGTTTATCTTCGCCGCTCTGCGGGAGACGGTATACCTGCTCTACGTGCTCTCAACTCTGGGCTATCTGGTGTTGATCGCCAGTCTGAACGGCACCACGTTCCAGTTTCTTTGGCCGAACAGCCCGGATCTGCAGAATCAGATAATGTTGCTGGCGGTGCCTTTCTCTTTGCTTTTCACTCTGGTGTTCTCCCGTTCGTTTTTGAAACTCCAGTACACAGGCCCCTACCTGAACCGGCTCGTGCTGCTCATGATCTCAGTGAATGCAGTGGTGGCCTTGATGACCTTCTTCGTGGATTACAGCACGGGTAGTCGGCTCACGGTGGCCCTGGCAATACCCAGTTGCCTGCTGCTCACTGTTCTGGGGCCGGTTCAATGGTGGAAGGGCAACCCACAGGCCGGTTATTACACGGTGGCATGGGCAGCACTCACACTGGGCAGCGCAATAACGGCAGCCAACAAATATGGCCTGTTGCCCAACAACTTCGTGACCACATACGGCATGCAGATAGGATCGGCATTGGAAGCCATCTTGCTTACGCTGGCTCTCGCAGCCAGGCTTTACCAGGAACGGCAGGACAAGGTCGAAGCCAGAGAAGCGGAACTGAAGGCCCTGGCGGCAAGGCGGTCGGCGGAGCTGAAGCTGATGGATCATGCACTGCATAATCCCCTCACCGGTCTTCCGAACCGTGGCAGCCTGGAGATGATGCTGAATGACCTGATGCTGCGCAGCCCGGAGCGGCGTTATGGCGTTGCCATCATCCACCTGAACAACCTGCAGTCGGTCACCAAGACGCTCGGCCACCGGAACAGCGACCGGATTCTGGAGCTGGCATCCAAACACTACAATGCTGTTGCGCGGGAGCTTCCGGGAGCCATACCTGTCGAACAAAGTGACCACCGCAATTTCTACCTGGCGTCACTGGATCCGCAAACATTTGCATTTATTGTCGATGCTGATGCCACAGGCTCTGTGCCAAGGGCCATTCTCAAAGCCCTCGAAGGCATCCGCTACCCGGTCGACTATCTGGGCATGCAGATTCCCCTGGACCCCAGGCTTGGGGTGGCAATCTTCCCGGAGCACGGAACGGACGCCAACACCCTGATACGGCGGGCGGTAATCGCAGAAGGATCGGATTCTGCTCGGGAGCGGGGCATTGCCTATTACAAATCCAAGAAAGACTCTTACAGCGCTGACCGGCTGACCTTGGTCTCGGAACTCCGACACGCCCTCAATACCAATGAGTTGGCGCTGTTCATGCAACCCAAGCAGAGCCTGAAAACAGGGTGTATCGTTGGGATTGAAGTTCTCATACGCTGGCCTGGCCGGTCAAAACCGATCCGCGCCGATGAGATTGTCACCCTTGCAGAACAGAGCGGGCTGATCAAACCGCTGACCCGATGGGTACTTGAGCAATCACTGAACCTGCGCTCGCGATTGTTGGAGCGCGGCTGGCCCCTGAACATATCCATCAATATTTCGCCCAACAACCTGCGCGAACCGGATTTTCCCATTTTTGTGCAACGCCTGATGAACAGCTACCACAGCCACCAGGGCGCAATCATTTTTGAAGTAACGGAAACGTCCATGATGCAGGACCCGGCCAACTCCCTCCGGGCGCTGAACTCACTCAGTGCGACCGGAATCCCGGTGTCGATTGATGACTTCGGGTCCGGCTATTCCTCGCTCTCTTACATCAAGCAGCTACCTGCGAGCGAGGTCAAGATTGATCGTTCACTGGTCACCGAACTGACCACCGAGGCGGAAGACCGGGTGATTGTCCAGACCACCATCGAGATGTGTCACAGCCTTGGCTATCAGGTGGTGGCAGAAGGTGTCGAGGATGACGTCACAGCGAAGCTGCTCAGGGACATGGGGTGCGACATGATTCAGGGATACCTGCTGACACCGCCACTGCCCTTCGACGAAATGATGGAATGGCTGGATCAGAATCACCAGCAGCCGGACCAGCGCAAATTGGGATAACCCGCTAGGTCCTCTGCCGAATCAGCGCTTCCTGGGTAGTGGATGCCACCAACACACCGTCCCGGTTGAAGAAATTGCCCCGATTGAACCCACGTCCGGCCGAGGCGCTCGGGCTGTCCTTGTCATACAACAGCCATTCGTCCATGCGGAAATCCCGGTGGAACCAGATCGAGTGATCAAGGCTGGCCACCTGCAGCCCCTTGCTCATGAATGTCAGACCGTGCGGGTTCAGGGAAGTCCCGAGGAACTGGAAATCCGATGCGTAAGTGAGCAGGCAACGGTGAAGCACGGGATCGTCCGGCAGATGCCCCTGGGCCCGGAACCAGCTCTGCTTGTGGGGCGGTCGCTTCTCTGGTTTCAGGGGATTGACCGGGTTCACCGGGCGGATCTCGATCGGGCGGTCTCGGGTCAGAATTGGCCGCATTTTTTCCGGCACCTGGGGCGCCAGCAGCTCGCCCCATTCCTGTTCTGAGCGGAGCGTTTCCGGCTCCGGCGCATCCGGCATGGTCAACTGATGCTCGAATCCTTCCTCGGCTACCTGGAACGACATGGAACCGGTCAGGATTTCCTTGCCGTCCTGGCGGGCAATCACCCGACGTACCGAGAAACTGCCACCATCACGGACCCGCTGGACCTCGTAGTCGATAGGCATGTCCTGATTGCCGGGGCGCAAAAAGTAGGCATGGAGGGAGTGGCAAAGGCGACCTTCAACGGTTCGGCTGGCCGCCATCAGCGCCTGGCCAAGAACCTGCCCGCCAAACACGTTGGGAAAGCCCAGATCCTCGCTGTCCCCCTGGAAATGGTCGTCACCGATGGGCGAGAGATCCAGCAACTCCACCAGTTTCTTGGTTACCTCAAGCATGCCTGCTCCTGTGATTTCGTTAGCACACGAAGGAGTTTTCTACCGCAAGCGGCGAGATTTCGCAATCAAAAGCCGTCGCTGGCTGAAAGAAAACAGCCCCGGGATAACGGGGCTGTGGAATGGGAGCGGGTACATCACCCGTGTATCGGTGGCACTTCCTTAGACAGGGCCTGCTTCTCCATGGCAAAGCTTCCGGTTACCGCAAACCCCAGTACATCGCCCCCGGCGCTCTTGAACAGCGCCTTGACGCTGGTGCCATCCTGCTCAACTTCCCAGTTGCCCTCGGCTTCCGACGGTGGTGGACAGACGGCGGTCGGGCAGCAGGGCGTCTTGATCATCACCGGCATGGTGCCATAGCTCACTTCGGTGCGCTCACCGAGCAAGGTTTTTGCAAGCGCCCGGGAACAGGCCATCAGCGGCAGGACATAAAGCAGCACGTGGCCGTCAACTTCGGCGCAATCACCGAGTGCGTAGACATCCGGCGCGGAAGTCTCGAGCGCGCGATTCACTATGATGCCCCTGGCCGTCTCCAGCCCGGCAGCCCGGGCCAGATCGGTCCTCGGGCGCAGGCCCACAGCGGAAATTACCAGATCAGCGTCCAGAGTCTCACCATTGGCCAGGGTCAGACGGACCCCGTCACCCCTGCGGTCGATCCGATCAACCACGGTTCCGAGATGAAACCCGACCCCCAGATTCTCGAGCTCCTGCTGGACAGCATGGGCGGCCGCCTCCGGCAGCAGCCCCGGCATTACCTCCTCGGAGGGGGCAATCACGTCAACCTCGTAACCTCCGTTTCGAAGGTCGTTGGCGAATTCACAGCCAATCAGACCGGCGCCCATGATCGCCACCCGTTTGCCGTCACCCAGGGCTTCCCGGAAGGCGCGGTAATCCATCAGGTCATTGATCGAAAACACATGCTCCTGGCCATCACCGTCGAGGCTGAGCCGGATCACGTCGGCGCCCCAGGCCAGGACCAGCTTGCTGTAAGCAAGTCGCTCATCACCGAGAATCAGTTCGTGGGCGTCGGTATCGATGCCGGTGACCGTGGCGAATGTCCGGATCCGGACATTCAACTGCCCCGCCATGGCGTCGGTCCCGCCCTGGGCCAGCCCATCGGCGTCCTTGCCCTTGGTGAAGCCGGTGGACAACATTGGCTTGGAGTAGCTGATGCCATCGTCGGCGGTCAGCAGCAGGAGAGGTGTTTCCTTGTCCTGCTTCCGGATTTCCCGCGCCAGGGAATAGCCGGACAACCCGGTACCGACAATGATGATGGGGGCCTGTTCAGTCATAACCGCGTTCCTGTATTTAACTCACCCTTGCGGGTTTCACCTGCCGTACCGGGTAATATCAACCGATCTCGATCATTTCAAAATCTTCCTTGCCGACACCGCAATCCGGGCAGACCCAATCTTCCGGTACGTCTTCCCACTTGGTGCCTGGCTCAATGCCGTCCTCGGGCCAGCCTTCGGCTTCATCGTAAATCAGACCACAAACCACACACTGCCACTTCTTCATAAATTTTCTCCCAATATCATCCGGGCGCAATAATAATTGTCAGACAATATTACACGCAAGTGTTTTGTTCAGTTAACAGATACGAACGACTGTCGAATCAGGCCATCATACCCATCGTCCCGGCATTGACCAATGCCAATGCCGACGGTTCGCCCAGGGGTTTTCTGCCAATAGCCACAATTACAGATCTGACAACCGGGGCGGCCCCTCCCTTCTGTCTGCCCTCTCCGGTATAATCGCCCGTTTTACGACAGGACCGACCGATATGACCGATACCGTCGCCGAAATGAACCAGGTAATGGCCGAAGCCGACTGCCTGGTCGATGAACAGCAGGTACAGACTGCAATCGACAACCTGGCCGACGATATTACCGCGCGCCTGAAAGACCGTAACCCCCTGTTGCTCTGTGTGATGAACGGCGGGCTGATCCTTACCGGACAACTGCTACCCCGGCTCCGGTTTCCGGTCCAGGCCGAATACCTTCATGCCACCCGCTACCGTCAGGAAACCACCGGCGGTATTCTCGAGTGGAAACTGCAGCCCGAAGCCAATATGAACGGCCGCACCATCCTGATTGTCGATGACATCCTGGATGAGGGAACCACCCTGTGCGCCATCGCCGACTACTGCCGGGCTCACGGTGCCAGCGAGGTACTGACGGCCGTTCTGGTCGACAAGCAACATGACCGGAAAGCCCGTCCGGATCTGAAGGCGGACTTCACCGGCCTGGAAGTGGAAGACCGCTTCCTGTTCGGTTACGGCATGGACTACAAGGGCTACTGGCGCAATGCCCCCGGCATCTATGCAGTCAAGGGTCTCTGACATCGACAGTCCACTGACCATACCCCCGACGGACTGGTACCAATCGCTGACGGCCGCAGGCCTTCGCAACCCGGATGTTCACGGGCCTGCCCGATATTGGCTGCAGGTAGAGGGCTCGTTTACACGGGCCCTGCAGAAAGAGTGCGGCCATTCCTTTCACGTCGAGGTCCGCCGGGAGGGCTTTGCAGCGCCCACGCAGGAAGAAGCCCGGCGTCTGCGCATTCCCCACCGCCAATACGCCTGGATACGGGAGGTCAGCCTCTGTGGCGACAACCAGCCCTGGGTATTGGCCAGGACGGTCATTCCCCTGAACTGCCTGGAGGGTGAGGGGCGCCGGCTGCTTCATCTTGGCAACCGGCCTTTGGGCGCCTATCTGTTCACCAGCCCCCACTGGAAACGGGGCCCGCTGGAAACCGGCCTCTGCAAACCGGTCACCCAAGGCCAGCCGTCGTTGGCCCGGCGCTCCCTGTTCAGCGGCCATAACAGCTCCCTGCTCGTTGGTGAGTACCTGCTGCCCGCCCTGTTTCAGCGGAACACGCTTTAACCGGCCTCCTGCGACTGGCTATAATCCCAGCACTCATTAAACTCGAAGAACATCAGACGGACGCGCACCATGCTGCCTGACGCTGTGCCAGAACCTATCCAGCGCCGGTTGGCCGACTACGCCAGCCTGCTCAGAATCGACCGCCCGATCGGAACCCTGCTACTGCTGTGGCCGACCTACTGGGCCCTGTGGCTGGCCGGCGACGGCAGCCCCGCATTGGCGAATGTCATCGTTTTCACCCTGGGTGTGTTCTTCATGCGGGCGGCCGGCTGCGCCATCAACGATTTCGCTGACCGTGACTGGGACAAGCACGTCAAACGCACCAAGGACCGGCCACTGACCGCCGGCCGTGTCAAACCCTGGGAAGCGGTCGCGCTGTTCGCTGGTCTGTGCCTGGTTTCCTTCCTGATGGTGGTTCTATTCACCAATCCGCTGACCCTGTATCTGTCCTTCGGCGGTGCCCTGCTGGCGTTTATTTACCCGTTCATGAAGCGTTACACCCATTTGCCGCAGCTGTTTCTGGGCGCGGCCTTCTCCTGGGCCATTCCCATGGCGTGGGCGGCGGAGGCCGGCGAACTGAGCCAGCTCACCTGGCTGCTGTTCACCGCCAACGTGCTATGGACCGTTGCCTACGACACCCTGTATGCCATGGTGGATCGGGATGACGATCTGAAAGTAGGCATCAAGTCCACCGCCATCCTGTTCGGAGAAGCCGACAAGGCAATCATTGGCATGCTGCAGGCCATGGTGGTACTGATCCTGATCATGGTGGGCCATCGTGCTGAACTGGGCACGTTCTATTACCTGGGGGTTGTCGCCATGGCCTGCCTCTTCGTGTACCACCAATATCTGGCTCGGGAACGGGAACGAGATGGCTGTTTCAAGGCCTTTCTCAATAACAACTGGGCCGGTTTCGCAGTTTTCGCAGGTCTGGTGATCGATCTCATCATTGGCTGAACCTGTCATATACTTGTAACACTCGAGCGTTGTAATGAGGCAGCAACAAATCAAGGTCTGACACAGGTTAAAAGCTCATGACTGGAAAAACTGTCCTGATCGTCGATGACGAGGCCCCGATCCGCGAGATGATCGCGGTGGCCCTCGAAATGGCGGATTATGACTATCTGGAGGCAGCGGACGCCCGGGAAGCCCATGCCCTGATTGTCGACAAACACCCGGATCTCGTACTCCTCGACTGGATGCTGCCCGGCACCAGCGGCGTGGAACTGGCGCGCCGCCTCAAGAAAGAAGAAGCGACCGCCGATATTCCCATCATCATGCTCACCGCCAAGGTCGAGGAAGACAACAAGATCCAGGGCCTGGAAGTTGGTGCCGATGATTACATCACCAAACCGTTCAGCCCCCGGGAGCTGGTCGCCCGCCTGAAAGCCGTGCTTCGGCGTGCGACGCCGCCAGGCGTAGACAGCCCGATTGAAGTGGAGGGCCTGACGCTGGATCCGGTCGGGCATCGGGTCACCACCCAGGATGGCGCCCTTACCATGGGCCCGACAGAATACCGACTGCTTCAGTTCTTCATGACGCACCAGGAACGGGTATATACTCGCTCCCAGCTCCTGGACCAGGTCTGGGGTGGCAATGTCTATGTTGAGGAACGGACGGTGGATGTGCATATCCGCAGGCTCCGCAAGGCACTTGGCGACCAGTACGACCATCTGATCCAGACCGTGCGGGGAACCGGTTACCGCTTCTCGACCAGAGCCGCGTAAGTAACTCCGGCCAGCTGAGCATCAGCCCCGGAACGGATACAAGGCAGTTTTTGATGCAACACAGCTGGTCACGATACCTGCGCTACATTATCGGTGGCCTGATTGGCGCCACCCTGGTTGGCCTCTATTTCGGTGAGCCCGTCTACGGCCTTACCCTCGGGCTGATCGTCTATCTGTGGTGGACGCTGCTTCAGGCCCGGCGCCTCTACCGGTGGCTGTCCAACCCCAGCGCCACCGACGAAGCCCCCCAGAGCATCGGCCTGTGGGGCGATATTTTCGACAACCTTCACAAACTGCACCAGACCCACCTGAGAACCCAGGACCGATTGAGGGCCCAGATCAATCGGGTTCAGGAGTCCACCAACGCCATGCGCGATGGCGTGATCATGACCGACTCCCGCGGCGCCATGGAGTGGTGGAACGGCTCCGCCGAGTATCTGCTGGGTTTCCGGCGCAACACTGACCAGGGCCAGTACATCCATAATTTGATCCGCACGCCGGCCTTCAAGACCTATTTCGATTCACGGGATTACCGCGATCCCTTGGAGATACATTCGCCGGCCAGACCTCATATTCACCTTCAGATCCAGATCAGCCTGTTTGGTGACGACGACCGTCTGATTGTCGCCAAGGACGTAACACGGCTGTACCAGCTCGAACAGATGCGCCGTGACTTTGTCGGCAATGTATCCCACGAGATGCGCACGCCCCTCACGGTCATCAGTGGCTACCTCGAAACCCTGGTGGACAACGCTGCCGACCTGCCGCCGAAGTGGCGCAGGGCCATTAACACCATGGCTGCCCAGTCATCCCGGATGGAAGCCCTTATTACCGATCTGATCCTGCTCTCACGTATTGAAACCGGGGAGCAAACGGTCAACGACACCCTCACGGACGTGGACCAGTTGCTGACCCAGATCGGTCATGATGCCCGGGCGCTCAGTGGCGAAAAACAGCACGAGATTACCGTGCATATCGGCGACCATCGCCTGCTGAAAGGCGATGAAAGCCAGCTGCGCAGCGCTTTCTCGAACCTGATATTCAATGCGGTGAAGTACACCCCTGCACATGGCCAGATTATCGTCTCCTGGTCCACCAACCGGGAAGGCGCACACCTGTCAGTCAGGGATACCGGAATCGGCATCGACCCGGTCCATATCCCCCGTTTGACAGAACGCTTCTATCGCGCCGATCCCAGCCGTCACAAGGACACAGGCGGCACAGGTCTTGGCCTGGCAATCGTCAAACACGTGCTGCTCAACCACGATGGCAATCTGGAGATCCGCAGCCGGATTGGCGAGGGCAGTGAATTTATCTGTCACTTCCCCCGGGAGCGACTGGTCGAGCGGATCCCCGAGAAGGCAGAGAGCTAGCGCATACCCGCGCGGAAGCGGGCGACAAACCTCGACAGGTCCTCCAGCTTTTTCGGGTCTTCATCGACAAAACGAATGGTAACGCTGACAAAGTCCGTGTCCTGGCGTTTGTCCACCGCCTGCAACTGGTGCACGTAGCCGTTCAGCCTCGCCATCTGGCCCTCGGCAATCTCGATGTCCACCACCGCCTGGTCGAGAATCCCCGGGAATACCTGGTCCCGCTTCGCGATCACCCGCACCTCCGTCAGATTAATATCCTTGACCACCGATTTCAGGGTGCTCTCGGCGAAGCGTACCGAGGCCAGGCTCATGGGCGCCCGGGCCGAGGCCTGTCTTGACGGTGGCGAAGGCTCGGGCCGGGGGGAAGAGGGCGGTGACGCGGCGGGAACCTCCGCCGCGGCTTCGGGCTTGCGGGTCAGCAAGTTGGCCGACTCTTTGAAGGCATCGGCAGGGCTGGCCATGGATTTGCCGCTCCGATCCATCGCGTCTTTCAGTTTGCGTCCCATCACCTTGATGATTTTCTTGCTCAGCCCGTCAGGACTGAAGGGTTTGCCGAGGTATTCTGAAACGCCGCCTTTGACCGCTTCGATCACGTGATCCTTGTCGCCCCGGCTGGTGATCATGATAAAAGGCACGTTTTCGTACTGGGGCTGCTGGCGCATCCATTGCAGCAATTCCAGCCCGGACATCTCCGGCATCTCCCAGTCGCACAGAATCAGGTCAAACGCGGTCCTCGACATCAATGATTGCGCTCGACGGCCGTTCTGGGCGTCGGTAGTCTCGATGACCGGAAAACGCTGGCGCACGGTTCGCTTGACCAGATCACGTACAAAGCTGGCGTCATCCACCACCAGCGCTTTCAGCATTGCCATAGCTCAGACCTTCCCCTATCCACAACCCGGTTCTATGGTGCAACTATAGAACAAACACCCACGCCAGAAACCTGTCGGCAACAAAAAGACCACAATCGCCGTTTTCGGGAACCGTCAGGTTAAAGAATTGTCACTCCACGGGAGCCAGGACAGTGTTTCTCCGGCTGGAAAACGCGCTAACATGGGCTCAGGATACTCCACGATCATCAGCCTGAGAGAGGTTTTGTGTGCTGACCAAACCTGCAAGGATTCTTCGCCAGGGCGGCGTTACTCGCGGCTTATTGTTTTCCGGTTTTCTGTCATGTCTGTCAGTGCCCGCCATTGCCCAGGACAGCGCTGAAGTTGAGCCGGCGGGATTTGCCGAATGCAAGGCCCGACTCCAGGAACAGGCCATTGCCGCCGGGGTCAGCAGCAAGACTGCGAGCGAGGTGATGTCCGGTGTTCAGCATCTGGCACGGGTGATCGAGCTGGACCGCCGGCAACCGGAATTCACGACCACCTTCGCCGATTACCTCGACCGGCGGGTGAACGATGCCCGGATCAGCAAAGGCCGGGAACTGCTGCAGGAGCACCAGGCGCTGCTGGCCAGAGTAACCCGGGAAACCGGTGTGCCTGCGCCTTACCTGGTGGCCTTCTGGGGTCTGGAAACCAATTTTGGCAGCTATTTCGGCAAGATGCCCGTACCCAGCTCCCTGACAACACTGGCCTGCGATCCCCGTCGCAGCACCTTCTTTACCGAGCAGCTGATCGCGGCCCTGCGCATTATTGATGAGGGCGCCATACCGGCAGACCAGATGGAAGGTTCCTGGGCCGGCGCCATGGGCCACGTTCAGTTCATGCCAACGGTTTTCCTGAAACACGCGGTGGATGCCGATGGTGATGGCCGCAGGGATCTGTGGAACAGCCTGCCGGATGCCATGATGTCTGCGGGCCAGTTTCTCGAATCCATGAACTGGGACGGCGACTACCGTTGGGGCCGCGAGGTCCTGTTACCCGAGAATTTCGACTATTCCCTTGCGGACGGGCGTCGTCTGCCACTGGAGCAGTGGCGCGAAATGGGAATTACGGATGCCTTCGGCAAGCCTCTGGCCCGCGAACCGATTAATGCCGCCCTCGTGGTGCCGGCAGGACACAGCGGGCCGGCGTTTCTTGCCTATCACAACTTCCGCGTGATCATGGGCTGGAACCGTTCCGAGTTCTACGCCATTGCGGTTGGTCATCTGGCTGACCGGATTGCCGGCGTGGGTAAACTGCAAAATCCGCCGCCCGAAGACGCGCCTGCGCTGTCCCGCGCCAACATCATCAACCTCCAGAAAGCCCTGCAGCAACGGGGGTATGAGCCAGGTGCCCCCGATGGCATCATGGGCCCGGCAACGCGGTCTGCCATCCGTCAGTTCCAGGCTGCCAACAACCTGGTGGCAGATGGCTACCCCGGTGAATCGGTGCTGGCGGCGCTGGAAATACCTGCAGGACAGTGATCCGCCGAGGCGTCGGCGGCCTACTACTGCAGGACACCGTTTTGATGCGAGACTGATCTGACATGGATTCACTCACCCAGGCCGCCCTGGGCGCCTCCCTGGCCGGCGCCGTAGCCGGCAAGACTCTCGGCCGCTCGGTTTTGCTGACAGGCGCAGTTCTGGGCACCCTCCCGGATCTGGATGTCGTCATCGATTACGGCACCGCAGTGGCCAATTTCACCCAACACCGTGGATTCAGCCATTCGTTGTTCGTTCTGGCCCCTCTTGCGGTAGGCCTTGCCTGGCTGCTCTGGCGCTGGAAACCACAACTGAGTTTTCAGCGGTGGCTCGCCCTGACGGGGCTGATCCTGATTACCCATCCTTTGCTGGATGCCTTTACAACCTATGGCACCCAGCTGTTCTGGCCCATCGGGCCACCCATAGCCGTCAGCAGCATTTTTATCATCGACCCGCTATATACCCTGCCCCTGCTGGCCGGCTGCCTGTTTTTTCTCGCCCGGCCGCCCGCCAAAACAGCGATAGTTGCAGGACTGGCAGTGTCCACCCTGTACCTGGGCTGGAGTGTTCTGGCCCAGCAAGTGATGACACATCGAGTACAACCCGCGCTTGCGGCCGCCGGCCTGGAAAACCCTGACCTGCTGGTTCAGCCCATGCCATTCAGCACCCTGTTGTGGCGGGCGACGGCTATGCAGGGTGATCAGCGGGTAGAAATTGTCACCGGCTTTCTGGATGGCGACACGCCACTGAATCTTGAATACTTTCCACGCCGCCCGGAGCTGGCGAGCGAAGTCTCGGACCTGCCCGAGGCCCGGCGTCTTGAATGGTTCACCCGGGGCTTCCTGGATTACAACCAGGTCAGCGACCGCATCACGGCCACCGATATCCGGCTGGGCATTCCAGGCGCGCACCCGTTTACCTTTGTTCTGGCGACCCGCAATGGCAGCGGCATCGACCCCACGGCGAGCTTTCGGACTCCACGCCCACCAGTAAGCTCCGAAGCCCTGGGGCTGCTCTGGTCCCGGATGATTGCCGAAACGCCGGTGCTCTGCCTGGCCAGTCTGAGCTCCCCGGCACCAGGACAACGCTGCTGAATACCATGCGACTGGACCAGTTTATTGCCAACAGCACCGAGCTCTCCCGAAAAGAGGCCAAGCGGGCCATCGGCCGCGGAGAAGTAACGATCAATGAGCACGTCTGCAAGGGCGCCAACACCCGCCTGGCCGGGGATGAACGGGTGGCCTTGTCAGGCACCCCTCTGGCCCTCCCGGGCGAGCGCTATCTGATGATGAACAAGCCAGCAGGCGTGGTGAGCGCGACGACCGACAGCGACCATCCAACAGCGCTGGACCTGTTGCCAGCAGACATCACCCGACATCTTCATATTGCCGGGCGCCTGGATGCAGACACAACCGGCCTGCTGTTACTGACCACCGATGGCCAGTGGTCCCACCGGGTCACCTCACCGCGAACCGACTGCCCCAAGACTTACCGGGTAACCCTGAACGAACCCCTGAGCGACGCCTCGGCACAGCAACTGGAGCGTGGCGTAGACCTGCATAATGATCCCAGGCCCACGCGCCCGGCCCGGGTGCATTTTCTGGAAGACAGGATCATTGAGCTGACGATTTCGGAGGGGCGCTATCATCA
This sequence comes from Marinobacter sp. es.042, assembly GCF_900188315.1. Lineage (NCBI taxonomy): Bacteria > Pseudomonadati > Pseudomonadota > Gammaproteobacteria > Pseudomonadales > Marinobacteraceae > Marinobacter > Marinobacter sp. es.042. The sequence continues at coordinate 3,543,996 of NZ_LT897781.1, read as the reverse complement.
GGTCAAGCGCATGGTGGCAGCCGTTGGCAACCACGTGGAAGCCCTTCATCGTGTTCGCGTTGGACAGGTCGAACTGGACGATGCGCTGATGCCCGGCGAATACCGGGAACTGACCGCCGAGGAAAGAGACAGCCTGGCGTGATATTCAGGTCCGCTCGAAACGTTGCGCCTTGAGATTCTTGCGCACTGCACCGGCCTCGAACACTTCACCATTCATCGCGATATACACACCCGGCGGCAGCAGCTGCACCGCAGCCCAGGCAAACCCGACATTGAATACCGCATCGGTTCGGCGCATCCGAGCCGGCTGCATCGCGCCGGTCAATACGATGGTCTTGTCTTTCAGGCCGGACAGCACCGCCGCAGTATCGGCCATGGTGTCTGTGCCGTGGGTGATAATGATTCGGCCACAATCGCATTCACGGGCCGCCGCCAGTACCTGCTGGCGGTCATCATCGGTCATCTCCAGGCTGTCCTTGCGCAGCAGTTCCCGCAGGCGATAGCCCTCGTGGATGTTGGATTCAGACAGCAGCTCCGGAAGCAGGCTGTGCCCTACCTCGAACTCGCTGTTGGCATCGAAGTAGACCTTGTCGATGGTGCCACCGGTCGTGAATATCTGGATCATAACGGGATTCCCTTCAGTGTCAGTTCACACTGACCGTACTGTTACCAGCGGTCGCGTATGACGCGTTCTTTTCCTGTTCGTAACGCCGGGCGGCAGCGGCCACCGAGCCCCTGGCCCCGGTATCAAGCCAGCGCTTTATTCGTCCGGCATCGCCCATCGGCGAGCGGGTGCCGAGCGAATCCAGTAGAACGGTCACTACCTCTTTGCCATTCATCTTGGAGATCATCACCAGACAGCGCCCTGCCTCGGACAGATAGCCGGTCTTGCTCAGGTCGACACCCCAGCTATCGCGGTGAACCAGAGCATTGGTGTTACCAAACGACAGGCTGTAACGAGGCTGGCGGAACTGCCCCCGGAAATAACCCGTCGTGGAATATTCCCGAATTTCCGGATAATCCGCCGCAGCGTTCACCAGCTTGACGAGATCTGCGGCGGTCGACAGGTTCTCGGATGACAGTCCGGTGGGATCGACAAACCGGGTGCCGGTCATCCCCAGGGCCACGGCCTTGGCATTCATCGCTTCAATAAAGGCATCGAACCCGCCCGGGTGACTGCGGGCGAGGGTGTAGGCGGCGAAATTTTCGGAGGACATCAGCGCAATGCGCAGTACATCTTTACGCCGCATCTCCGAGTCGATGCGAATCCGACTGTAGGCGTTGGCGGCGGCAGGCGTATGCCGCTCATGAAAAGTCAGCCAGTCATCCAGCGACTCGCCAGATTCCAACACGACCAGCGCGGTCATGACCTTGGTGACAGAGGCAATGGGTACGGACCGGTCGGCATTCTTGCCGAAAATCAGCTCATTATCACCAGCGACGGCAACCGCGGCATTCACCGAAGCGAGTCTGGGTCCGCTGTCTGTTTCTGCGTCCTGCTTTTGGGATTCACCCCCTGTTTGCTGGGCCACAAGCGATCCAGGCAGCCAGAGCAACATCAAGATCACGAAAGGGGAAAAGCCGGCGAGTCTCATTTGTACAGATCCTGTGGTTTGTTCATGCATCGCGCAACCAGTCCGGAAACAGGCTTTTACAGATAAGGTGGTCAGGTTCAACTATACCAGCGAATGGCCTGTTTAATCAGGTGAAAAGTTTCTTGCGCCAATTTCATACAGCAAATGCAAGTGAGCTGAAAAACCATTAAAATTCGGCCTGATTCATCGAGTCAGAAAACACCACTTACCGAGACCGTCGCTTTATATGGATGACAGCACCCATCAGACTGAAAAAGCCGTGCTGTCACAACTCCAAGCCCAGTCCGGGCTGACACCTTTTCGACGGTGGATGCCATTCCTGTTTCTTTTCGCTGCCATGGCATACGGTCTGCTCGCAAGCCTCCTTCACGCGCCTGAAAATCCGCCTGCCCCGCTGTCCCACGCCGACTCTCCCGAGTCAGCGTCCCAGTCCTCCCACATTGTGCAGATCGACTATCTGGTTGCCTCCCTGGAACAGGTTATAGACGACGAGAACTGGCGACAGAAAAACTGGCAAGCGGCCCCGTCAGAGAACTCCGGCATTGGCTATTACGACGGGCCTGTCACCTTCAAGGTGACCGTGGAAAACCCTGGAACCACGAACGTCGAACAGTGGGCGCTTGTATCCGCGCCTTACATCGACCGGCTCAGGCCCGCCATTCTCGATGAAAACGGCGTTTTCCAGCGTCTTCGCGAAATGGGAGACGTTCACCCGTTCGGTAACCGGCTGATTTCACTACCACCGTGGATCTGGCCGGTTTCATTACCAACGGGCACTTCCACACTGTTGTTCGAGATTCAAAATGCCGGCCCCACACTGCTGCCCATTACCATTCTGGAACCCAACAACGTTGTAAGCAGTATCGCAGGAACCATGACCTGGAAGGCGTTCATCACCGGCCTCCTAGTCTTTGCGCTGTTGCTGAACCTCAGCTTCATGATGAAATTCAGGCTCCCGGGGCTAGCCTGGTTGGGCGTTCTCACGCTATCCGTTATTCACGTGCAACTTGTCATGGAAGGCTTCGGGCTCTGGCTGATTTGGCCAGACTTCCCGGAAATAAACACAGTGCTGAACATCAGCCTCTGCCTTTGCCTCATCTCACTTTGCCAAATCACGCCAAACTTTATCGAGGCCTCCAGACTCTCGAGACTGCTACTGAATGCGGCGAGTGTGCTCGGCCTATTACATCTGCTGGCCATGCCACTGCGGCTACCGTTGCTCGGTCAGGACTCCTTTCTGATACTGGCCCTGAGCAGTGGTTCGATGATTCTGGCCCTGGCGCTCAAACAGGCCCGGCACGAGGTTTATGCCCGCTATTTTGCGTTATCACTGCTCTTCATTCTCCTAGGTACAATTATCTCAGCGGCACGGACTGTCGGCTGGGTCCCGGTAAACAGCTTTACCGATTCCGCATTCTTTATCGGCGCAGCGGCCGCATCTCTGATCCTGACCAGCGGCATTGGCCGTCAGATATTGGAAGAGCGCAAAAAAAGGCTGGCTTCCGATATTCGGGCCCGCCAGGAACAGACGCTGCGATCTCACGTTGAGCAAAATTACAAACGACTCCTCAAAACCCACAGTGTTACCGGCAAACCCAATCGGGCCATGCTTGAGGAGTCATTGGATCAGCTTGATGGCCACCAACAGCCCTACACCGTCGCCATGATTCAATTGACCCGGTTTAACGAAATCGAGCAGGCTCTCGGCTATCGGACGGCAGAGGATCTGCTCAGAAGTTATCTGTGGGAGCTCGACGGTTTCCTTAAACGGATCATGGGTGATCAGTTGATCATGATTGACGGCTATGCGCTCGCCAGCATTGACACCAGCAATCATGCCTTCGCCTTTTTCCACAGTGACGCCCCGGACGCTTACCCGGAAAAACTGAAAACGCTCATGAACTGGTTGGGAGAGAACTTCCGCGAGGGCCGGTTCTCGCTATCCTGGAGTTCATCGGTGGGTATCGCCCATGCTCCGGAGCATGGGGTCGACGCGTCAGATATCCTCTCATCCGCTGGCTTTGCGGCTCTGGATACGCATCAGCCCCTGACGGTTTACGACCCGGCTATCGCGGACTGGCAGTACCAGCAGCAAATGCTGATGCTGGATATCGAAGAGGCACTGGGTAACGGCTGCATATGGCTGGAATACCAACCCACTGTGCGAATACAGGACGCTCGTATCGCTTCCTTGGAAGCCCTGATCCGCTGGCAACACCCGGACTTCGGCACGGTTGCTCCGGATCGATGGATCCCGTTAGCCGAACAGGTCGGGATGATTCACCACGTTACGCTCTGGGTGGTCGACCGGGTCTGTGAAGATATGAGCGCGCTGAAGGCTCGTCACGGGGACCACATTGCCGTTGCGGTCAATATTTCTGCAAACGATCTTACCCACCCGGACTTTCTGGAAAAGGTGAAGGCGATTGTGCAGCACCATGGGACACAACCTTCCGATCTTATTCTGGAGATTACCGAAACAGCGATGATGGCTGACACAGCCTTGGCAAAAGACGTCATTCGGACCCTGAGCCAAAGTGGCTTCAGAATTGCCGTCGATGATTTTGGAACCGGGCACTCGTCGCTGGGAACTCTTGCCACATTCGAGCTAGACGAGTTGAAAATCGACCGGAGTTTTCTCAGCGACATACTCACCCAACCTGCCCGACAGCGAATATTCCGAGCGGCGCTTGACCTGGGTGAGGCTCTGGACCTGGATGTCGTGGTCGAAGGTGTGGAGGAGGAAGCTATCGCCACCTGGCTACAGCAGTTCCCCGGCCTGTATGGCCAGGGATACTACTGGGGCAAGCCAGAACAGCTGAAGACCTGAACTCCAATCAGATCAGGGCAGATCGGTCACTGCCCCTTTCGAGGCAGAACTTACGGTTCGCGAATACTTCGCCAGCGTGCCTCGGGTGAAACGGGGTGGTGGAGCCTGCCAGGCCTGCCGACGACGTTCCAGTTCCTGATCCGAGACATCCAGCTCAATCTGGTTACTGACGGCATCAATGGTAATGGTGTCGCCATCCTCGACCAGCGCAATCGGGCCGCCCTCGGCCGCTTCCGGTGTGATATGGCCAACCACGAAACCGTGGCTGCCCCCTGAGAACCTGCCATCGGTAATCAACGCGACATCGCTGCCCAGACCCTTGCCCATAATCGCTGAGGTGGGGCTCAGCATCTCCCGCATGCCCGGTCCGCCTTTGGGGCCTTCGTAGCGGATGACCAGCACATCGCCGGCCACCACCGTGCCGTCGAGAATCCGCTCCTGGGCTTCTTCTTCCGAATGGAATACCCGGGCACGGCCGGTAAAGTGAGTACCTTCCTTGCCGGTAATCTTCGCCACCGCACCCGTTGGCGCGAGATTGCCGAACAGGATCCGCAGATGGCTGTCAGCCTTGATCGGGTTGTCGAAGGCATGAATGATGTCCTGCCCTTCCGGATAGGGGGCCACATCAGCCAGGTTCTCCGCCAACGTCTGACCGGTTACGGTAAGACAGTCACCGTGCAGCAGCCCGCGGTCCAGCAACATTTTCATCAGTGGCTGGATACCGCCGATGGCCACCAGCTCCGACATCATGTAGTGGCCGCTCGGGCGCAGATCCGCCAGCACCGGCACCCGCTTGCCAATCTCGACAAAGTCTTCCAGCTCCAGATCGACACCGACGGTGCTGGCCATGGCCAGCAGGTGCAGTACCGCATTGGTGGAACCGCCCAGGGCGATGACGACCGTAATGGCGTTTTCGAAGGCTTTCCGGGTCATGATGTCGCTGGGCTTGATGTCTTTCTCCAGCAGGTTCAGCACCGCAGCCCCGGCACCACGACAATCCTCCGCCTTGGTCTCCGACACAGCGTTCTGGGCGGAGCTGCCCGGCAGGCTCATGCCCATGGCCTCGATGGCCGACGCCATGGTATTGGCGGTATACATGCCACCACAGGATCCTGGCCCCGGAATCGCGGTTTCCTCTATCTGCTTCACCTCAATCAGATCCAGATCACCACGGGCGTGGGCACCCACGGCTTCAAACACGGAAATAATATCGGTGTGGTTCTCGCCGGGCATGATCGTGCCACCATACACGAACACAGACGGCCGGTTCAGACGCGCCAGGCCCATCATGCAACCGGGCATGTTCTTGTCGCAGCCACCGATCGCCACGAGGCCATCGAACCCTTCACAACCGGCCACTGTCTCGATGGAATCGGCGATCACCTCCCGGGACACCAGGGAATACTTCATGCCCTCGGTACCATTGGCAATGCCGTCCGATATGGTAATGGTATTGAAAATCAGCGACTTGCCGCCGGCCTCATCGGCTCCGGCAGCCGACTCCTCGGCCAGTTGGTTGATGTGCATGTTGCACGGCGTGAGGTTACTCCATGTGGACGCAATGCCAATCTGGGGCTTTTTGAAATCCTCATCGGTAAACCCGACGGCCCGAAGCATGGCACGGCTGGCGGATTTGCCAATGCCATCAACAACGGGGGCCGAATATTTCCGGCGCTTGTCCTGATTCTTGTCTTGCGTCATGGGAGTCTCCTTATCAGATGGCTTATTAGAACAGATTCTCAGAAACCATGGCATTCGGCAACGTGCGCGAGAGCGTTTCCATCCACCCGCTGATCCCTGAACGGCCCGCGAAAAGATGCAGTTTCGACTGACCTGCATCAATGGCAGTTGACAGTGGTGGTTTTAAAATTCCCGGACACACTGACGCCCTGGAGGCATCTCATGCCATTACCCATTCAAACAGCCGCAGTGAATCACGCTGCTTCGGACTGCCCGGATTTCCGGCGCTGGTGCGATGGCTATGGCGTCATCCAGCACAGTGAAGCCACCCAACATCAGGTCAGCCTACTCGCAGAGCACCTGGTGGCTGCCGGACATCAGCCTGACGCCGCCACCGTCTATCGGAAACTCGCTGATCTGGACAGGCTGACCAGTGCCGGTCTCTGGCTGGTAGTCCATATGACCTACGCCCGCCGGATTGATGTCTCCGGCCAGCCCCTCGCGCCTCAGGACTTCAAGACCAATCCGGAAGGCCACACAGGCGGGGCACTGAACATGGTGCCGGCCTATGCCGGCTATCTGGCTCTGAACAATCTGACCGGACGCACACGAAGCTGGCTGATGGGCCAGGGGCACTGTGTAGCGGCAGTGGATGCCCTGAACGTTCTTACCGGCAACCTTCATCCGGAACAGGCCGAGCGTTATCGCGGGCCTGATGGGCTTTCCACTCTGGTTTCCGATTTCTACAGTTACCGCCAGAAGCCGGACGGTTCCATGGCCGCGCCCCTTGGCAGCCACGTCAATCCGCACACCGCCGGTGGCATTCTCGAAGGTGGTTATCTCGGGTTTGCCGAGCTGCAATACGCCCACATGCCCCTGCCGGGTGAGTCTCTGGTGGCCTTTCTGTCTGATGGGGCCGCCGAGGAGCAGCGCGGAAGCGACTGGATCCCCCGCTGGTGGCGCGCCGAGGACTGCGGCGCGGTGATGCCGGTTATGATCGCCAACGGACGGCGCATCGAACAGCGAACCGAGCTGGGCACCCGCGAGGGTCTCGAACGTTTTGAAGCGCACCTCGAACACAGGGGCTTTGTGCCCTTCCGTTTTGATGGCCGCGATCCTGCCGCTTTTGTCTGTGCTCTCTATGAAATGGAGCGGGCACTCGCCACCAATGGCGAGGCCGCGCTACGGGGAGAGAGCGGCTATCCCGTTCGGGTACCCTATGGCATTGCGGAGACCACCAAGGGGTATGGTTTTTATGGCGCCAGCAGCAATGCAGCCCACAACCTGCCACTGCCCGGAAACCCGCGGATGGATGCCCGGGCCAGGGAGCTGTTTAACGCGCATGCCGCCAGATTGTGGGTGGCTCCTGATCAGCTTCAAAACGCTATCGCTCATCTGAACCAGCACGCCGGGCAATCTCGCCCACTTGAGCGTGATCATGCCCTCGCGACCCGCAATCCCCCGGAGCCGATTATCCCCCGCCTTCCAGCCAATCGGGAATGCACCTCGCCGATGAGGGCCGTGGATGATTTTTTCCGGGCGCTGGTGGCCCAGAACCCGGGCCTCAGGGCCCGAGTGGGCAATCCGGACGAGCTGGCAAGCAATCGTCTTGGCGGAGTACTGAATGACCTGAAGCACCGGGTGAACGATCCCGAAAACGATCTGGAGTCGGTGCATGGCAAGATCATCACCGCGCTGAACGAAGAATCTGTGGTGTCAGCTTGCCTGGCCAACAAGGCGGGGCTGAATCTGGTCGCCAGCTATGAGGCTTTCTGCGTAAAAATGCTTGGCGCCATACGCCAGGAGCTGATTTTTGCCCGGCACCAGAAAGAAGTCGGGCGGCCTGCCCGCTGGCTCGGCTTGCCGGTTATTGCCACCTCACACACCTGGGAAAATGGCAAGAACGAGCAGTCCCATCAGGACACCACCTTCTGCGAAAGCATGCTTGCGGAGATGAACGACGTCTCCCGGGTGCTGTTTCCGGCCGACTACAACAGCACGCTGGCAACATTGCCATCGGTGTTCAGCGAAAGAGGCAAGATCAGCTGCATGGTGATCCCGAAACGGGACCGCCCATGTGTCTTCGACACCCGGGAAGCAGAACTGTTGGCCAAACATGGTGCCCTGGTGGTGGACGAAGACACCTCTGCTGGCGAGCCTTTGCTGCTCATGGCCAATGGCGCCTACCAGTTATCCGAGGCGATGAGAGCCTGTGAACGTCTCAGGGAGACCGGCACACCCTTCCGGCTGGTCTACATTCAGGAACCCGGCAGATTCCGCCAGCCCAGGGATACGATGGAGGCGCAGATATGCCTGTCGGAATTTGAGAGGGAACGTCTCTTCCCCCATCGAATTCACCGACGGGTTGCCCTCACGCACATGCGCCCGGAGGTCTTCCGGGGACATCTCCATCCGCTGTTCCCAGAGCCGTCCCAGGCCCGGGTTCTGGGCTACATCAACCGCGGCGGCACATTGAATGAGGCCGGCATGCTATTCGCCAACGGCTGTTCCTGGGGCCATGCCCTGGCCGCCTGTGCCAGCGTTATGGACAAGCCACCGGGAGAGTGGCTTTCCAGTGCCGAATTGGCTGCGGTAGAGGGCCGGGGCGATCCGGCGGTGATTACCCGGGGTCTGCCCTGAGCAGGCGCTTTCTCAACGCCGTTTCTATTTCCAGAATCACCAGAACAGCCGCCCCGGCTAGAGTGGCGAACCCCAGCATTTCAAGACTCAGCGCCTTTGTACCAAAAGTGTCGTTAAACCACGGCATATAGGTAAACAGCAGCTGCAACGCAATCACGACTGCAACCGCCAGAAGCACGATTGGTGTGCCCAGCACCCCACGCAGGGTAATTGATGCCGAATCCAGATAACGCACGGCAAACAGATAGAACATCTCCATGGCGACCAGCGTATTGACCGCCAGCGTTCTGGCCGTATTCTCATCCCCGTAGTGGTGGATGGCCCAGTACCAGGCCCCGAAGATTCCCGCCAGGAACAGCAAGGACACAAATACCACACGCCAGACCACAAACCCCTTCAAAAGCGACTCGTCACGGGCCCTGGGCATGCGTTTCATCACGTCTGGCTCGGCGGGTTCAAACGCCAGCGTCATCGCCAGAACCACCGAACTCACCATGTTGACCCAGAGAATCTGCAAGGCCGAAATGGGCAACGTCAGCCCCAACAGCAAGGCCGTGATCAGACTGATGGATTCGCCACCATTTATGGGCAGCATAAAGGCGATGCCTTTTTTGAGGTTGGTATAAACCGTTCGGCCCTCACGCACGGCCGCAGCAATACTGGCAAAGTTGTCATCCAGCAACACCACGGAAGACGCCTCGCGGGCCGCTTCCGAGCCCTTCACCCCCATGGCAATCCCGACATCCGCCCGCTTGAGTGCTGGCGCATCATTCACCCCATCCCCGGTCATGGCTACGACGCCATGCAGGTCCTGAAGAGCGGTGACCAGTCTCAACTTGTGTTCCGGGCTGGTCCGGGCAAAGACATCCACCTCGCCAACAAGATCGCGAAGCTGGCTATCATCCAGATGATCCAGCTCCTTGCCGGTCAGCACCCGCTCGGGATTTTTCAGCCCCAGCTTACGGGCAATAGCGCCCGCTGTTATCCCGTGATCACCGGTAATCATCTTGACCCGGATCCCGGCATCGTGACACTCGGCAATCGCCCGAACAGCCTCCTGCCGGGGCGGATCCAAAAGCCCGACCAGGCCGAGCAGCTCTGCCCCCTGCTCAAGATCCTCAGTGGCCAGTTCGCCGATACCCCGTTCTGCAGGCTTCCTGGCCAGTGCCAGCACTCTGAGACCATCCGATGCCATTTCTCTAATGACCTGTTCCCAGAAATCCCGGCGCAGCTCCCCGGCATCTCCGGATTCGGCAACCTCGCTGGAACACATATCCAGAATCCGTTCTGGTGCGCCCTTCAGGTAGATCACGCTGTGCCCGTGGTGATCATGGTTCAGCGTGGCCATGAAACGATTTTCGGTATCAAAAGGAATTTCATCTTTCCGAGGCCAGTCGGCGGCACTGTTCTCAACATCAAACCGGGCTTTGCGGGCGAACACTGAAAGCGCGGCCTCCATGGGATCGCCATGGATTCTGACCCTCCCGGAATCATGGTGAACATGGGCGTCGTTACATAAGGCCGCTGCACGGGCAAGTTCGCCCAGCAAGGCAGAGTCTGACGAATGACCCTGTTCTCCGTTCACGGCTCCATCAAAATCATAGCCTTCACCGGTCACCTCCAGCCTGACTCCAGCCAACACCAGCCGGGTTACCATCATTTCGTTCCGGGTGAGGGTTCCGGTTTTATCCGAACAAATGACTGAAACCGCCCCCAGGGTTTCGATAACCGGCATTCGACGGACCACGGCCTGGCGACGGGCCATCTGGCGCACACCGATGGCCAGGGTAATGGTGAGAATTGCTGGTAAGCCCTCGGGTATCGCGGCAACGGTGAGGCCAACCACTGCCATAAACAGTTCCCGGAATGGCAGACCGCTGAATGCAGCTCCGCCAACAAAAATCGCAATGCCAGCGGCAATCACGATGATGGAAAGGATTCGGGCGAACCTGTCCATTTGCTCCAATAGGGGGGTTTTCAGAGTTGTGGTCTGGGCGAGGAGTCCGGAAATGCGACCGATCTCAGTGCGCGCGCCGGTTCGAACCACAACGCCACGGCCGGTCCCGGTCGCAACCATGGTGCCGGAGAAGGCCATCCCGGACTGGTCCCCCAACGGAGCATCTGGAGCCACCGACCCTGTTGATTTATCAACAGCCTCGGACTCACCCGTGAGAATGGCCTCATCGATTTTCAGGTTGTGGGACTTTTCCAAACGCAGATCGGCGGGCACCCGGTCTCCGGGCTCCAACAGTACCGTATCGCCCGGAACCAGATTGGCAGCATCTATCTGATGCTGGCCATCAGAACGCATGACCCGTGCTTTGGGCGCAAGCATGTGGCGAATGGCCGACAGGGCCTGCTCGGCCTTGCCCTCCTGAACGAAGCCCACCAGCGTCTGGATAACAACAACAGCGAGAATGACGCCAGCATCCACCCAGTGACCCAGGCTCGCCGTGATTACGGCGGCCCCTGCCAGTACGTAAATCAGGAAATTCTTGAGTTGCCGTCCCAGTCTCGCCCACGGCCCCTTTGCACGAGCCTCCGGCAAAGCATTTGGGCCATGGCGAGCCAGGCGTTGGCCGATCTCATCATCAGACAGGGGCTCCTTTGCTTTGAGCTCCTGCCTTGCTTCCGCGGGCTGAAGCACATGCCACTCTGGCTCCCGCTGCTCGCACTCGCGGTTTTTCAAGACCACCGATTCAGACATATCCCCAAAGCTCCCTGACGTTGCAACATCCCCATTAAACCCCGGAAAGCACCCGGGGTGGTTTGCGCTGCATCAAGGACAGAATAGCCAGGGGACCGGCCGGGCGTCTTATCCTATGCTTGTGTCCTGCACCGTTCGATTTCCGGGACCGGGCAATACCCGCCGGGAGGCGGTGCGGCTCGCGTCGATCTGATAATCCTTTGACTTGATTGTGTCCACGAAATACCAGTCTGCCCGGGCTTCTTCCGGAGTAAAGGTCACCAGCATGTAGCCACGCTGATTCACATTCAGGTAATCCAGGTCGTCCACCAGCAGACCAATGGCCTGTTCCGCGCCCTGAATCATGTCATCCGGAATGCCCAGATACTCCTCCAGGCCAGGTGATGTAACCGACGCTGTGGCGAACTCCACGCCAATCTGGTCCCCCTGAATATCTTTCAAATTGTTGGCCCAGGCATTATGGGTATCCCCGGCCAGCACCACGAGGTTCTTGTTCAGAGCCTTGGCGGTGCCCAGTACCACTTCCCGTTCATACTGATAGCCATCCCAGGCGTCCAGATTGTAGGGGGCAACCGTGTTGATGCGCTCCAGTTCCGCGTCAGTCAGAGTCGGATCTCCCTGAAGAGCCCGACCCTTGAGTTGGGCGAGCTCCGCAAGGTTCTGCGGGAGGCCGTCAAACTGTTCCGTGGCGATAGCCACGAGCAGTTCCGCGGGCAGGTTCATGCGGCCCATCAATACCTGCTGTCCCAGAACCTGCCATGTGGCCGTGGAGAAGTTCAGGGAGGACTGAAGCCAGAGCAGTTGCTCCGCGCCCAGCAGGGTACGGTTCTCACTGCCAACATCCGCAGTAAAGCGGGCGGCATCAAGGCCTTCTCCCGTGAAGTAGTCCATGTAGTCCAGTTGCTGGTCGCGACCGATAATGCGGGTGTCGAGCATGTGCAGATCCACCAGGTCGCCGAACCGGAAGGTCCGGAAGATGGCTTCGTCGCTGCCCTCGATCACAGGGCGGATCGGCATCCATTCAAAATAGGCCTTCAGGGCATTGAGCTTACGCTGGGTGAAATCGCCCTCGCCCTCGTTGTGGTTTTCAGCTCCCTCTTCCCAGGCGTCGTTCGCCACCTCGTGGTCGTCCCACACCACAATGAACGGCACTCTCGCATGCAGGAACTGAAGATCCGGGTCTGCCCGATACGCAGCGTAACGTTTGCGATAGTCCACCAGTTCAATCAGCTCAAGATTGTTGTCCTCAGAAAAGGTCCTCCCCAGCGCCTGGGCATCCTGTGCCGCATAACTGCTGCTGTCGGAGCTGTATTCGTAGATGTAGTCACCCAGATGAACCACGGCATCCAGGTCATTCTGTTTACTGATTTCCCCGTAGACGTTGAAATAACCGGCCGGATAATTCGCGCAGGAGACCACGGCGAGGCGCACTGATTCGATACTGCCCTCCGGTAAGGTCCGGGTTACGCCCACCGGTGACTGTCGATCGGTCGTCTGAAAGCGGTAATAGTAGCTCTGCCCCGGTGCCAGGCCGCGGACATCCACCTTGACGGTGAAGTCATGGGCTTCAGTGGCCTCTGCAGTGCCGGAGTGCACAAGGTTCTCGAACCCCTCATCCGTCGACACCTCCCAGGCGACACCGACAGGTGCCGAACCGGTCGCCGGTGCAGCCCTGGTCCAGAGCATGACACCATCGGCAAGCGGGTCGCCGCTGGCCACTCCATGGGTAAAACTGATTGTTCGCTTGTCGGAGCTGTCCAGTACACAGCCTGCGAGGCCAGTCGAAATCACCACGGCCCCCATACCCATGGCCGATGCTTTCAGAAAATCCCGTCGTGTCAGTCGTTTCATTGTTATGTCTTCCCCTGTGTTCGTCCCTTGTAGTCTCGACGTTCTGCACCCTTCGCCGTTTCTACTCCAAATGAAGAAGCTAATCGGGCTCGGTTAAGAACGCATTGCCAATTTGCGACAGGGGGATGGCAAATCACGACAAGTGTTCGCGAGGACCAGAAACCACAAAAAAGGGGAACCAGTGGCTCCCCTATTTGCGGTCCGTTTAAGCCCGGTCTATCCGCTGATGAATACCGGCCCGACTCCCAGGTTCCAGATAATGACTGACCCGACCCGTGTGGATACAAGGATCACCAGGGCCACAGTCAGCAACGCCCCGGCATACATGACGGCACGTTCCTTTTCGATGCCCATGACAATCGGCAGTCCGTCATACATGAGATAGGCGCCATAGCAGGCGGCAGCCAGGAAGACGATGGCGTTGAACCAGGGCACTGGATACAACAGGGCAAATCCTGCCAGGAACAGAGGAGTGCAGGAGTAAGCTGCCAGGGCAATGCCGTTCGAGGGTACGTGTTCTTCCTTGGCGCCGTAGGTTCTTGCCATCCAGTTGATGGCATAACCCAGCGCAAAAACGCCGACCAGCATTGCCAGATAGGTCAACACGCTGAGCTGCATTGCACTGATCTCGGTTAACTTGATCAGCCGCTCATTGCCAACCGTCCAGCCGAAATACGCGGTCGATATGTAGGCACAAATGGGAGCTATCGCCGCCAGAATCAGAACATAGGCAACATAGACCCGGCGCGGGGTTTCATGTTCTTTTCGTATGGAAGCCCACTCTTCATCGGGGTGGGTAAAGAGTCCGAACGCATGTGACAGGAGCATGGATGACCCCCTCTCTCTTCTATTGTTGGTATTTATACGTACGGAACGCGGTAACCGGCAGATCAGACGCTGTTCCTTAACCCTAACTATAGTCAAGAACGGCGATTGCGAAAGTAAAATGACGCAGGATGACCGGGCAAGTTTTTTTCAGCCTTGGCTGGAGGCGGCGGCCGGCGATTGCCAGCCGCGCGAAGTCAGGAATTGCGCGGATCGGTCTCGGCAACCCAGGGGTAATCCCTGTGGCTGTCGCGGAAGGATAACAGGCTCTCCACACCGGAAAAGTCCACCAGGTCCCTGAAATCCAGCCAGTCTACCAGGCAATAAAGACAGATGGCCGGATAATTCCATTCCTCGAACTGGCCCTCTTCCGCCATTGCCGACAGCGTGCGCAAGGTTGTCATGATGCGTTCACGTTGAAGGTTGAAGAACATCAGGTCGCCGCTGGTATCGATTCCGGACTTCTCCGAGAGCAGCATGGTGACCGCGGAGTCATTGGCGCCATCGATCATGGTCAGCTGGTTTTCCTGGTCCCAGGTCAGCGGATCGCGGCCCTGTTTGGCACTGACGTAACGGGCGATAATCCGGGAATCATAGATTTCCTTGCCACCGTCTTCGAGTACCGGAATTTTCAGGGTCGGATTGTTTCGCCGCAGCTCGTCCCGGCCTTCACCATAGATATTGAGATTGAGGAATTCATAGGGCTCTTCGTCCAGCAGGATACGAATGCGCCGAACGTAAGGTGAAGTAGTGGATCCGATCAGTTTCATGGTTTCTCCGAGGATTTCACACTCAGGATCCCAACAGGGATTCAGGGTTGGTGTATGGGTGCCCGGTCGCTTCTGCCACTTCCCTGTAGGTCACCTTGCCCGCGGCCACGTTCAACCCGGCCCTGAGGTGCTGATCTTCCTTCATCGCCCGATCCGGACCCTTATTGGCCAGGGCCGCCACAAAAGGCAAGGTGACGTTATTCAGCGCCAGAGTCGATGTGCGCGCAACGGCGCCCGGCATATTCGCCACGCAGTAATGTACCACACCATCAACAATATACGTGGGATCGTCGTGCGTCGTGGCCCGGGAGGTTTCGGCACAGCCACCCTGATCAATGGCAACGTCCACGATAACGCTTCCCTCCGGCATCCGGCGAATCATGTCACGGGTAATCAGCTTGGGCGCAGAGGCCCCTGGAATGAGCACACTGCCGATGACAAGATCGGATTCCGTCACCGCCTGATCGAGAGTCTGGGCCGTTGAAAACAGGGTTGTGATGCGGTTGCCGTAGAGATGGTCCAGGTTTCTGAGTACGTCCATGTTGCGGTCCAGAACCGTGACGTGGGCACCCAACCCGACCGCCATGGCAATCGCATTCTGGCCGACAACGCCGCCACCAACGACCGCTACCCGCGCCGGACTGACACCGGGTACGCCGCCCAATAGCACGCCGCGACCGCCCATGGCTTTCTCCAGACAATGGGCACCGGCCTGGATCGACATGCGCCCGGCGACTTCCGACATCGGCGCCAGCAGGGGCAAATGCCCTCCATGGTCGGTCACTGTCTCATAGGCAATGCAGGTGGCGCCGGACTTCACCAGGTCGTCCGTCTGCGCTTTGTCCGGTGCCAGATGCAGATAAGTGAAGAGCGTGTGTTCCGGCTTCAGCATGGCACGCTCTTCGGCCTGAGGCTCCTTCACCTTGACGATCAACTTTGCCGTATCGAAAACCTCCCCGGCCGTCTCAAGAATTCGCGCTCCGGCCTGCCGATAATCCTCGTCGGAAAAGCCGATAGCGAGGCCAGCTCCGGTTTCCACAAACACGTCATGATTGTGGCCGCACAGCTCATGAACGGCAGCGGGTGTCATACCTACACGGTATTCGCGGTTCTTGATTTCCCTGGGTACACCGATCCTCATACACAACCTCCAGATCATTCGGGATTTGCGAGTGTCTGACTGTAGTGTAGTCAAAAGGTCCTATACTGGACTGGCAACTGATTGCATCGGTTTAACGGTTCCGGGCGTAGATTTCCGGACAAAAAGACCATCCGACCCAAAAGGAGCAGGACAGATCATGAAAACTCTGAAAACAGCGGCGACCGCCGCAGCCCTGTCACTAACTCTGGCAAGCACACAGGTACTGGCAGAAATGCAAACCAAGACCGTTGAATACAAGGTCGGTGAAACCACCTTTACCGGCTACATGGCCTGGGATGACGAATTCGAAGAGAAACGCCCGGGCGTTCTGGTGGTCCATGAGTGGTGGGGGCACAATGAATTCGCCCGGGATCAGGCAGAGCGGCTTGCCGCTGCCGGCTACACCGCGTTTGCCCTGGATATGTATGGCTCTGGCAAGCAGGCGGACCACCCTGATACCGCCCAGAAGTTCATGCAGGAAGCGACCAAGGACATGGATCAGGTGAAGGCGCGCTTCATGACGGCGATGGAGATCCTGCAAAACCATGAAAGCGTTGATGCTTCCCGCATCGCTGCACAAGGCTACTGTTTCGGCGGCGCGGTAGTCCTGAATATGGCACGTATGGGCTTGGATCTGGACGGCGTCGTCAGCTACCACGGTGCGCTTGGCAGCCCCATAACCGCCGAAGCCGGAACAGTGAAGGCCAGGGTTCAGGTGTACACCGGTGGTGCCGACAAGATGGTCCCCTCAGACCAGGTCGCCGGCCTGGTGAAGGAGATGCAGGACGCAGAAGTCGATCTCACCCTGGTGAGCTTTCCCGGCGTGCTGCACTCATTCACCAATCCTGGCGCTGACAAGGTCGCCGAGGAGTTCGGCATGCCGATAGGTTATGACGAAGAGGCCGCCACACGCTCCTGGGAGGGAACCATGCGTTTCTACGAGGCTATTTTCACCCGGTAACACCGTGCGCTGAACACCGGAACCCGGCCGGACGGCCGGGTTCTTCTGCTTCAGAGGGACGACGCAATACTGTTGCGAACGTCTGTCATCAGATCATCCAGCGGCAAAGCCCCGGACGCCATCGGGGGATGAATGGCGATTTCGATGTCACCGCTGCTGAACGCAACACTTCCCTTGGGCAATCGCTGGTGGGACCCACAGATGGTGACGGGAAGAATCGGAAGCTCGCCATCCTGTGCAATGACGAAACCACCCTTCTTGAAGGGTAGTAATTTGCCATCCCACGAACGGGTTCCTTCCGGGAAAATCAGAATGCCGGTGCCGTCCGGGAGCTGGCCGACACCTCGCTTGATGCTCTCCAGTGCATCACTACCTTTCGAACGATCGATAAACAAATTCCGCGAGGCTTCCAGTGCCAATCCGAACAGGGGCACCTTGCGCAACTCTTTCTTGATCACCCATCGATATTGCAGACCAAGGGCGAGCACCAGCGCCGGGGGATCAAGATAGGAGGCATGGTTGCTCAGAATGACATATCGCTGACCGGGCTCGATGTTTTCCCTGCCACGAACCTTGAGGCGGATACCGCAGACTTTCAGGATGATCCATGCATAGATCTGGGTGCCGTGGAACGCTGCATCCCCTCGCTTCCCCAACAGGGCTGCAATAACAATCGGGAAGAACAGAATCAGGGTGAGCAGTATGGCCCAGAACAGGATCCAGGCGGCCTTGAGCAGTCGGAGCATGTCATGATTCCTGGAGATCTCGACTTCCGGTTAAACGAGCAGCAGGTCGGTAAAGATTACACAATGATGGGAAAATGACAAAAGCGTGCCACCTTGCCAGGCGTTTTTCAGCCATTAAAAAAGGCAGCCGAAGCTGCCTTTTTGGCGGTTATTGCCGAATCCATCAGGGATTACAGGGCAACAACGTTCTCCGCCTGAGGACCTTTCTGGCCCTGGGTAACGGTGAACTCAACCTGCTGGCCTTCTGCCAGAGTTTTGAAACCGCTGCCCTGAATAGCGCTGTAGTGAACAAAAACGTCCGGGCCGCCTTCACGAGTGATAAAGCCAAAGCCTTTTGCTTCGTTGAAGAACTTAACAGTACCGGTAGTAGTAGACATACTTAAACTTCCTGAAATCAATCATATTATCTGCCGCCTCGCACCTTCATAGTGTCAGGTCGGCGTTTTGCGGAAATACAGAACTCGCTGAATCAAAAACAGGACGGTCACTACTAACTGCGGAGGTACGTCTTATTCATGAAATGCTTTGCTGAATCTTTCCTACGACCTTCACTCTACTCCTGAATCCGAAGCTTGCCAAGGGTATTTTCGAGAATTTGTGTAGGTAGTGGTACCCATCATCCCTTCACTAGGCCGAAGGTGTAAATTCCCAGTGCAGTCATGAGGATGGAGCCGACAACGTGGGCCAGAATACCGGTGATGGCCATGGCCCATTTGCCGTCCTGAATGGCAGCAAACATCTCGAGTGAAAACGTCGAAAAGGTGGTCAGGGCACCGCACAATCCGGTTATGGCAAAGAGCCGCCACTCTGGTGCCAGCGTGGTGCCATGGCTGAAGTAACCGATCAGCAGCCCGATCAGCCAACCACCACTGAGGTTGGCAACCAGCGTTCCGTAGGGAACGGCATGGTATGTCGTGTTCAACCACAACCCCAGAGCCCAACGAAGGTTGGCGCCGATAACGGCGCCAACACTCACAGCAACGAACGACAACCACATGTCAGGGCTGTCTCCTGTCAGGCAGGGTTGTGATCAATCACTGTTTCCTTGTTGCGCGCAAACTCATCAAACGGGAAGTCATCGACCGTCAGCATCTCAAGTACAACGGTCTCATACTGGCGCATGAAATCGGCCTCTTCCTTGGTATAGATACCAGCCTTCAGGGCCGCCTCAAACCGCTCTTCCGGATGCAAGGCGGTCATCGGCAATTCACCTTTGGCGTAGGCCTTGGTCGCTTTCCGGTATAGCTGTTCTGCCTTGTCGTAGTCCTTGAGCAGACCGTTGTAGCGAGCCACCGGATTCTCCACGGTGCCCTCGCCATTGGTATGCCAGATGCTGGCAATCAGCTTGTTGCGGATAGGCGTGTCTGTGGATATTGCACGAGCCAGTTTGCGCGCAAGGTCGTCCTGCGGACTGCCCCAGCGACGGCCGAGCGGCATCGTGACGCCGCGCAGAACCAGCGCCACGGCGCGATTCGGCAGGTTCTGGAGGAACTCATCCAGGGCGTTTTCAGTGCGATGCAGCAGCATGCCCAGACTGTACTCCATTACTTCCTTCTCACCCTCTACCGGCTGAGTCTCGTGCCAGTTCTTGAGGACCATGGAAGCCAGGTACAGGTTGGACAGCATATCCCCCAGCCGGGCAGAGATAAGCTCCCGCATTTTCAGTTCGCTGC
This sequence comes from Marinobacter sp. es.042, assembly GCF_900188315.1. Taxonomy (NCBI): domain Bacteria; kingdom Pseudomonadati; phylum Pseudomonadota; class Gammaproteobacteria; order Pseudomonadales; family Marinobacteraceae; genus Marinobacter; species Marinobacter sp. es.042. The sequence continues at coordinate 3,524,577 of NZ_LT897781.1, read as the reverse complement.
CAAGCGTGGTCATCGCGGCATCCGAGCACAGACCAAAGGCCGCGCTGAAGCGGGCAACGGCCTGCGCGTACTTGCGACTGGCACTGTCAAACGGCACATCTGCCCGACCAAGACCCAGAGCCTGGGTGAAGGCGCGGGCGGCATTGCCGAAAATCAGCCCGGCGTGGCCGAAGAACGCATCGTCAAACGCGTTGATATCATCGTTGTCCTTGGCCGCCAGCTCCTTGAGCACATACGGATGGCAGCGAATGGCGCCCTGACCGAAGATCATCAGGCTGCGGGTCATGATGTTGGCACCCTCAACAGTGATCGAGACAGCGGCACCGCTGTAGCCTATGCCCAGGTAGTTACGCGGGCCAAGCGTGACGGTCTTGCCACCGTGAACGTCCATGGCATCGGTCAATACACCGCGCTGGAACTCGGTAAGGTGGTATTTAAGGATGGCAGACGGCACTGCCGGCTTCTCACCTTTATCAATCATGTTGGCCGTGTGGTTTACAGCTGCCTGAGAGATATAGGTCTTGGCGGCGATTCGGGCCAGAGGCTCCTGCACACCCTCCATATCAGCAACCGGCGTATTGAACTGACGGCGGATGCGGGTGAAACCACCAGCGGTGCCAACGGCCGACGCAGCCGCACCGGCCGCACCGGACGGCAAGGTGATACAGCGACCTACCGACAGGCACTCAACCAGCATACGCCAGCCCTGACCGGCCATATCCACGCCACCGATGATGTAGTCCAGCGGAATGAAGACGTCTTTACCCTTGATTGGGCCATTCAGGAACGGGCTGCCAATCGGGCAATGACGACGGCCGATTTCCATGCCTTTGGTGTCCCTGGGGATCAGTGCGCAGGTAATACCGTAGTCTTCGGTTTCGCCCAGGAGCCCGTCCGGGTCGAACATGCGGAAGGCAAGGCCAACAACCGTGGCGATGGGCGCCAGGGTGATCCAACGCTTCTCGAAATTGAGCCGGATACCGACAACTTCCTTGCCATCGACTTTCTGTTTGCAAACGATACCGGTATCCGGAAGCGACGTCGCATCCGAACCAGCCCTTGGGCCCGTCAGACCAAAGCACGGAATTTCACGACCGTCTGCAAGCCTTGGCAGGTAATGGTTTTTCTGTTCCTCGGTGCCGTACTTGACGAGCAGTTCGCCAGGACCGAGGGAATTGGGTACGCCCACAGACACCATGAGCGTCTCGTTGGATGCCAGTTTTTGCAGAACTGCAGACTGCGCCTTGGCAGAGAATTCAAGGCCACCGTATTCCTTGGGAATGATCATCCCCAAGAAACCTTCCTTCTTTAGGAAGTCCCACAGCTCTTTGGGCAGATCGGCCCGCTCGACCGCCACGTCCCAGGTGTTACACATGGAAATTGCCTGGACACACTGGTTGTCGACAAAGGCCTGCTCTTCCTCGCTCAGGCCCGTATTACGGTTTATCAGCAGGTTGTGCCAGTCGGGCCGACCAGTGAAGAGTTCACCGTCCCAGCCGACCGTACCGGCTTCGAGTGCCACTTTCTCAGTCTCGGACACCTTCGGTGCGACCTTTTTGAACATCGCGAAAATGCGGGGTGTCAGCCAGCTTTGGCGAAACCCCGGGAGGCCGGCGGCGGCTGTTACGGCGGCACCAATAAACAAAATCAGGGCCAGCAAACCAGAGGCAAAAATCAACGACAGCAAGCCGGTAACGGCCATTACACCAATCGCGGACTTTGCACCGGACTCGCGCCGCGTCACAATCAGCAGGCCAGCCAGTGCCACTACAAACAGTAGGAAAGTCATCATAGGTTCTCTCTGTCATCCATGGTTCGGGAATGTCGAAGACTATAAACCGTTACGTTTACGGTACCGCATCAGATGAGGGCTGACCAGCAATTGCCGCACAGTCAGCCAGTTACGGGGATCACACCTGCCGTTATGCGGTCACGATCACACGAATGCCTTCCAATGCCAGGCTGGCGTGCCCTATCGCCTCTTTTGCCGCCTCGAACTGATCGCGGAAAAAGTCGATTTCCTCCTCACGAATCGCCGGATTCACCTTTTGCAATGCTTCCAGCCGCCGGATTTCCGGTCCGAAACTGGCCTCCAACTGCTCAAGCGCCTGCGACTTCAGGGGCTCCAGATGAGGCTCCGACAACCGCTCCACGTGATCCACCATGGTTTCGACCTGGGGCCGGATCTGCGGAACGATGGCCTGGGCCGTGCGCCGCCGGATATTCGAGCACATCTCGTTGAGCCGGTCGTGGGGCAACGCGCCCGAGAGTTCCTTGCCATTCACGTCCACCAGCAGCCGAAGTGGCGAGACCGGCAGGTAGCGGGTCAGCTGAAGAGCCTCCGGTGCCGGGCAGTGCACAGTAAACAGGGCCTCCATCAACAGCGTTCCGGGCGGCAGGGCTTTCACCGAAAGGCTGGCGAGGGCGGCCTTGCCAAGGCCGGAACTGGTCACCGAGTCCATCACCCCCGTGACCATCGGGTGCTCCCAGCTCATGAAGGCCAGGTCTTCCCGCTCGAGCGCATTCTGTCGGTCCCAGGTCACGGTAATCCCGTCTTCCGGTAATTCGGCGACATGGCCGGCCTGATATTGCTCGCCGGGTCGCAGAATGTCGGAGTGATCGGCATGGTCTTCGACATCCACGCCGAGGATGTCAAAAGCCTCCATCATGTAATCCCGAACCCGGGCCTCGAATTCTTCGTCTTCGATGGCTGCGATCAGATCCTCTGCCACCTCAGGGCGACAGGAATTCAGCTCGATCAAGGCATCACGGCCAGCCTGCAAGAGCGTTTTCAGGCGCGTTGCTTCGTCCGCGGAGGCCTCGACGAGTCCATCAGCCACATCAAGGTCGCCATCAATAGCCTGCTGCCACTGGGCCTGCACCGCTTCCTGAACGGCAACGCCCACCGCGCAGCTTTCGGCAAAGGCGTTCAGGCCCTCGTGGAACCAGCGGAACTGCACCTCCTGACTGGTGCCACGCAGATAGGGCACGTGGATATCAATCGCTTCTGTCTGACCGATCCGGTCCAGTCGCCCGATGCGCTGCTCGAGCAAGTCCGGGTTTGCGGGCAGATCGAACAGCACGAGGTGATGGGCAAACTGGAAATTGCGGCCTTCGCTGCCGATTTCAGAGCAGATCAGCGCCTGGGCACCCTGCTCCGTGTCGGCGAAATAGGCGGCGGCGCGATCACGCTCGATCAGGCTCAGGTGCTCATGGAAGGCAGCACTGCGGATACCCGCCCGCAGCTGGAGATAATGCTCGAGGGCCATGGCGGTCTGGGCACTGGCACAGATAACCACTACTTTGGCCGGGCGCAGGCCGACCAGCTTTTTCTCAAGCCACTCAACCCGGGGATCGTCCTCCAGCCACTGCTCCTCAGGCACCAGTTGCTCCGGGGTCAACCCCTGAATACCTGAAGCCTGCCCTTCGTACATGGCCGGACAAGGCAACGGTTCAGGATCGGGTCGGCGCTCGGGAAATCCCTGGATGGCCGCCCGGGTGTTCCGGAACAGCACGCGACCGGTACCATGCCGGTCCAGCAGGGCATCGATCACCGATTGCCGCGGATTGTCACCGGCAAACAGCTGGTCCAGCTCTTCACCCAACCATTCCCGCAGCAGCTTCTGATCGCCCTCGCTGATATCGGAGTTTTCGTCCTGAAGCCGTCGGACAACACTGTTGATGGCTTCATACTGCTGCTCTTCTTTGCGGAAGGTTTCCAGATCATGGAAACGGGCCGGGTCGAGAAGCCGCAGGCGGGCAAAGTGACTGGCGATACCCACCTGCTCGGGCGTTGCTGTCAGCAAGAGCAGGCCGCGGCTGACCACCGACAGTTCCTCAACAATCCGGTATTCCGGGCTAACCTCTTCAGGGCTCCACGCAAGATGATGGGCTTCATCAACAATCATCAGGTCCCAATGAGCCTTGAGGGCATCGTCCTGCGCCTTCTGGCTTTTCTTCAGGAAGTCGAGACTGCAGAGCACCAGCTGTTCGCTCTCGAACGGATTCACCGCATCTTCATCGCCAAAAATATGGTTAACCAGCGCATCCACGTCGCTTTCCTGCTCTTTCAGAGCGTCGTAGCGACCCTGGTCCACTATGGAAAATCGCAGATTAAAGCGGCGGAGCATTTCCACCAGCCATTGATGGGTGAGGGAATCCGGCACCACGATCAGGGCACGTTTTGCCCGACCGGTGTGCAGCTGATAATGGAGGATCAGCCCTGCCTCGATGGTTTTGCCGAGGCCGACTTCATCTGCCAGAAGAACCCGCGGCGCATGGCGCCGGGCAACTTCATGGGCAATGTAGATCTGGTGTGGCAGATGCTGCGTGCGGGCGCCAATCAACCCCTGGGCTGACGATGCCCGCAAGCGGTTCATGTGCTGGAGCGTGGCAAACCTCAGGCGAAAGGCGCCGTTGCGATCGAACTGACCCGCGAACAGCCGCTGGTGCGGTGCTGAAAAATTCACGGATCCGGCGAGTTTCACCTCGGATATTTCGTGCAGATCGGTGCCGTCGTCCCCGTGATACAGGAGCACCCCGCCCCGGTCCTCAACTGCACGGACGGTGTACCGTTCGCCATCGAAGGTCTCAATCTCTTCCCCCAACTGATAGATGATGCGGGACAGCGGGGCGTTATCAATCGCGTAGGTGCGCTCCTCATCGGCGGCGGGAAACCCGAGGGTCACCCGGCGCCCGGAGATATCCGTGACGATCCCGAGCCCCAGGCCGGTATCACTGTGGCTGACCCAACGCTGACCAATAACAAATTCCGATGTATCCAAGAAACCTCCAGACCAATTAAGTTCTTGTGGCGCCGTTCTCACGCACCCAGTAAGCCGTCGCCCCACATACCGCCGCCGGCACAACAAACAGATTCAGCACCGGCACCATGGCGGCCAGCGCCACCGGCAGGCCAAAGCCGAAGGCAGACAGGCGGGTGTCACCGAGCAAACGACGCAGGGCAGGGAAACTGACCTTGTGGTTGTCTGCCGGGTAGTCCACGTATTGCAGCGCCATCATCCAGCTGTTGAACAGGAACCAGAGAACAGCAGCAACCAGATTAACAACCGGTATAAGACCGATGATCAGTAAACCGATAGCCCGCGGCAGGTAATACAGGATTTTCTGAACCTCGCGCCAGAGTGCGCGGGGAATATCCTTGATGATCGATGCCCAGCTGTCATCGGTATTCACCTCCTGACCAGTCAGGTGCTTTTCTGTCAGCTCGGCAAGATAGCCATAGAAAGGGGAACCAATCAGATTGGCAACGATCACAAAGCCGTAGGCGAGCATCAGTACGATGACCGCCCCATACAGAATCCAGAACAGCCAATCCAGTGCCTGAAGCCACGCCCAGTCCGGCAACCACGACATCGCGGTGGCAATCAGGCCTGCAAACAGCTCTCCCATGAAGAAGAACAGCAATCCGAAAAGCAGAATATTGATAACCAGTGGAATGATGACGAACAGCCGAAGACCGGGCTGACGAATCAGGCGGAAACCCTCACCCAGGTAGCCCAGTCCACGAAAAAAATTACCCTTGAGCATAGCTGGCAGGACCTCCGCTTCAATGACAATGACGGGGCGCAAAGCATACCATGTTGGCAACATTCCCACAGCCCGAGAACGCTCAGTGACTTCCCCGATGGATACATTGAAACAACAACTGACCAGCCTGCTGCAATACCGCCCCCTCTGGCAGGCAGCTTTTGTGGTTTCCGTTCTGGCCATCGTGTTTCTTGCGACAACCGACAGCCCTCATGCCATACCCTCATCGTCGAACGACAAGGTGAACCATTTTATCGCCTTCCTCGAGCTCACCATCCTCACCCGGCTGGCCTGGCCGGAGCTCCGGGCCATCTGGTTTGCGCCGGCCTTGCTCGGCTTTGGCCTTGGCATTGAGCTTATCCAGGCAACCCTCCCCTATCGGGAATTTTCCCTGGCCGATCTGGCCGCGGACGGCGCCGGCATTGCCATCGGACTTCTTCCCTGGCCCGGCATCCGAAACACCGGCAAACCGGATTTGCGAAATTCGCCAGATTCGCTGTGAGATATCTCTTACAAAGACGTGAGATCTTGCAGTGACGTTGTGTGCGCAGCAATGCAAGACATTCTTTAGGGAAAAGCTAACTCACTGATAATTTTATTTTATTGGATGCACCCACGCTGACATCTTCCGCGATGCGTGCACATTTCACACGTTTGTCAAAATCCAGTTGGTATATTGTTGTCGTCAAGGATGACAGGGAAATGGACGACGCACTGGATGCACCCCGGCAAGGACCGCGGGGAGAGGTAGGGACACAAGGACGCCTCGCTTAAGGGATAACTATTCGGATAGCCGGCTCGGATGCCGGCACCACGGAGTGGCTCAAGGATCTCGCAACACGGCTGTTGCCCAATGCGCAAGGATGCGCCGACCTGTTCCGAGAAAGGGTAACCGTTTGGTTGCCCTTTATTTTTTTATACCTTCTTTTTTCTCACCCCTGATCCATCACTGGTTGTTCTCGGCCAGGTAGATACGAACCTTATTGAACTCCTCGAATTCGTTAAGATCCGGCCAGGTCCGGGCCTCAAGCGTTGTCTGCTTGCGGTAGGCATCGTCACCCAACACTTTCATCCGCGAATCCGCCAGCAGCACCCGAGGAGCCGCCTCGCGTAAAACGCCGAGCAACGGCCGGTTTTCCGGATCGTAGAGCACATCCGCAGCGGTCACGACATCTATTTCGTCCGGTCGGGCTGCCCAGTCAGGGCAAAGGCCAACGGAAACACCATTGAGAGCCGCATTCGCATTGGCCGCGTCCAGCGCAGCCGGATCAATGTCACAGGCGATGGCTTCCTTCGCTCCGGCCATTGCCGCCGCGACAGCCACGATTCCGGATCCCGAGCCGAAATCCAGGACGCGCTTGCCCTCAACCCAATGGGGATTGTCCAGAATCCAGTTGGCGAGCACCTGGCCGCTGGCCCAGCTGAACGACCAGTAGGCGGGTTCGGCAACGACCGCCTGGGCCTCTTCGTGCGATAACGGCCCCTCAAGCACCCTCGGGTCAAAGAGGTACAGGGCAATGCGCTCACAGCCGGCAGGACGGGATACGGCCACCCGGCCTCGGGAGAGGGTTTTGCGCAGGTGCTGATTCAGACTGTCCACTGACATGGGGTACCCAACCTCAATTTTCCGGAAGGCGTTATTGTAGCCGTGACCAGTCCGGGAAACAGGCGGCGACAAGCAGAAAAACCCCATTTCCGCTATACTGCCGCCTCCATCTGACAACTGGTTTACCGCTGAAATGGCAAGCAGACCCGACACCGACGACTACCTTTCCCTGTTCCTGAACGATGTGCCGCTGATGGACGTCCGGGCACCGGTAGAGTTCAGCCGTGGCAGCTTTCCGAATACCGAAAACGCGCCCCTGATGAGCGATGAGGAGCGCCATCGGGTTGGTATCTGTTACAAGGAGAAAGGTCAGGACAAGGCGATTGAGCTAGGGCACCAGCTGGTGTCCGGTGACATCAAGGCCCAGCGCATTGAAGCCTGGAAACGTTTTGTCGCCCGCCACCCGGACGGCTACCTGTTCTGTTTTAGGGGAGGCCTCCGCTCCCGTCTCACCCAGCAGTGGATCCTGGAGGCCGGCATTGACTACCCGCTGGTCAAAGGCGGCTACAAGGCATTGCGCCGATTCCTGATCGACAGCCTGGAAGCGCAGATCGAATCCGGCGAGTTCCGCATTCTCAGCGGGCGCACCGGAACTGGCAAAACACGGGTTCTGCAACAGCTGCCGAATCCGGTGGATCTTGAAGGCCTTGCCAACCACCGGGGCTCCAGTTTCGGTCGACAGGTAACACCGCAACCTTCCCAGATTGATTTCGAGAACAGGCTGGCCGTGGCCATGCTCAAGGCTCATCATCACAACGGCGGCCCAATCTACCTCGAAGATGAGAGCCGTCTGGTGGGGCGTTGCGCCCTCCCCGAATCGCTCAAGGATCGCATGGCCGAGTCGCCTCTGCTGATTCTCGAGCAACCGCTGGAAGAACGCATTGCCATTATCCGGGAAGACTACGTTGACGGCATGTTCGCAGATTATGTAAACCGCGATGGGTCAGAGGCGGGCTGGCTGAATTTTCGGGACTACCTGTTGAGCGCCATTGACCGCATTCGTAAACGCCTGGGCGGGGAGCGACACAGGCAGCTTCGCAACCTGATGGAAGAGGCCCTCGCGCAGCAGGAAAGCAGCGGCCAGACCGAGGCCCACCATGCCTGGATTCAGGCACTGCTTCAGGACTACTACGACCCCATGTACGACTATCAACTCAGCCGAAAAGAGGGGCGGATACTTGTCCGCGGAGGCCCCCGAACCATTTTGGACTGGGCCAGTGAGAGTTCGGCTACTTAGGCTTCTGGCCGAAGATTCAACCAACGATATACCGCCGACAGATTTGTCTGCTATATAAAGAGCTAGACGAATCAGGTTGTTGCAGGAATTTGTCTGTTAACCTCACCCTTACGAAAAATACCAAGGAACAAGGAGTTCTTTATGGAAGACCTGTTTGGCGCCGAAGGCGACGCATCAGCACTCATGGATCAGGCCATCGCCCTGGTCATGACTTACGCACCAAAGGTGGTGCTAGCCATTGTCACACTGATTGTGGGCATGTGGCTGATAAACCGGTTTGTTAACGTACTCGACAACAAGCTTGGGAAAAAAGACCCCACCCTGAACAAGTTTCTCTGCGGCCTTCTCAGCGTCATCCTCAAGATCCTGCTGCTGATTTCAGTCGCCTCCATGATAGGCATTGCCACAACATCCTTCATCGCTATTGTTGGTGCTGCGGGTCTGGCCGTTGGCCTTGCGCTGCAGGGCAGTCTGTCCAACTTCGCCGGCGGCGTGCTGATCCTGATCTTCAAACCGTTCAAGGTTGGTGACACGATTGATGCCCAGGGCTACCTCGGCTCCGTCCGCGAAATCTCGATCCTGTACACCATTGTCGACACCTTCGACAACCGCAGGATTGTGATCCCGAATGGTCAACTGGCCAACGCCAGCCTGACCAACCTGAGCGCCTATGAAACCCGTCGCTGCGACATGAGCTTCGGCATCGGCTACGGGGATGACATCGACAAGGCCAAGGCCGTCTGCAAGCGCCTCATTGAGGAAGACGAGCGCGCACTGAAAGACCCCGAGCCGCTGATCGTTGTTGGTGCCCTGGGCGAAAGCTCCGTCGATCTGACCGTTCGGGCCTGGACCAAATCAGGTGATCTCTGGCCCTTCTACTGGGACATGCACGAGAAAGTGAAGAAAGCATTCGACGCCGAGGGCATCAGCATTCCGTTCCCCCAGCGCGATGTTCATATGATTAAAACCGACTGAGATTCGCGATCGGTTTCTCATTGATACATCCGGTTACTCGCAAACTGCGTAACCTCGACTAAGCTGACCATTAATGGCGGGGTTGACCAACCCCGCCAGGCCATCGGGGCCAGGCAATTAGATCAACACAGGCTCCGGAACGCTGTCATTGCTGGTAGGAGGTTGTCACTATGCCGGTACAGCAGTTGAAGGAATTCCTCGATGAGGCAGGTGTGGAATACATGTGCCTCTCCCACCCTCCTGCATTTACCGCCCAGGAACTCGCCCACCACGTCAAGATTGCCGGCGACCGTGTCGTCAAAACGGTGATCATCGAACTGGATGGCAAAATGGCAATGCTGGTGATGCCGGCCACCTGGCGAATCCGCTGGGACAGATTATCCCGCATCCTCGACACCGACTTTCTTGACCTCGCTGACGAACAGGAATTCCAGGACCGCTTCCCGGATTGCGAGGTAGGCGCCATGCCCCCCTTTGGCAACCTGTTCGGAATGACCGTCTATTGCGCCGAAGCGCTGACCGAGCAGCCCGAGCTGGCGTTCGCCGCAGGCAGCCACAGCGAATCGGTACATATGAAAACCTCGGATTTCCTGACCCTCGTGCAACCCATGGTCCTGAACCAGGGATTCAACAAACCGGGTGCACAGAAGCCCGCCTGGCTGATCAAGAACCGTCGCAGGCCTGACGACGCTGCCGAGCCGCGGGTGTCAGGTATGGCAGGCTATTGAGGGTTTTCATTCCGGCTTGATCCCGGTCTCTTGTCTGGCTGCCGTCATCGCGTAAACTGAGGGCATCAGACAGGAAACCGATATGACTCAAGTCTTTGATATTGTCGTAGTTGGTGCCGGCATGGTCGGCGCTGCTCTCGCCACTGGCCTCGGCCAGAATGGCTTCCGCGTTGCCCTCGTCGACCGGGCTCCGCCCCCCGACTTTGACCCGGAAAGCGCCCCGGACATCCGGGTTTCTGCCCTGAGCGCCGGCAGTGAGCGCTATCTTCAGAGCCTGGGCGCCTGGGACCACATCCTCGGAATGCGCGCGACGCCCTATAAGCGACTGGCCGTATGGGATGAAACCCGCTATCCACTGCAGAACCTGGTGCCCCGAAAACTGGCTGAGGTCCAATTCGACGCCACCGAGCTGGGCGCCCACCACTTGGGACACATCGTCGAAAACTCCGTGACCCAACAGGCGCTCTGGCAAACCGCCGAGGCCTGCCCCCAGGTATCCCTGTTCCACGGTCAAGGTGTCGCCTCACTGGCGCAGTCCGGTGAAACCGCCACGATCACCCTGGATGACGGCCGCGAGCTACTAGCAAGCCTGGTAGTCGGTTGCGATGGTGCCCAATCCCGAATCCGGGACCTGGCCGGCATCGGCATAACCCGTAACCAGTATGACCAGCAGGCAATGGTCATTTCGGTACGCTATCAGGGGCCGGTTGAGAACATTACCTGGCAGGGCTTTCACCCCTCGGGTCCCCGAGCCTTTCTGCCATTGCACAGTGCCGGTCCGGAACATCCCGGCGAAAGCTGGGGCTCCCTGGTCTGGTACGATTCGCCCGACGAACTCGCTCGCCTGAAAAGCCTGGACGACAGCACCCTGATGAACGAGATTCAGTCGTCGTTTCCCGCAAGCCTGCCTTTGCTGACGCACATCGACAGCAAGGCCTCGTTTCCCATCGCGCGCCAACACGCAAAACAGTACCACTCCGGACGGGTCGTCCTGGCTGGCGACTCGGCCCACACCATCAACCCGCTGGCCGGACAGGGCGTAAACCTGGGCTTCCAGGATGCGCAGGCGTTACAGTCGGCTCTGAAAGAAGCCAAGCGCGCTGGAGATGATCTGGCAAATCCGAAGTGGCTGAACCTCTACGAACAACAGCGCCGGCCGGCGAACCGCAGAATGATGCTGACCATGGATCTGTTCTACCATCTGTTCAGCAACCGGATTCCACCCGTCCACCTGCTACGCAACCTCGGCCTCGGCGCCGCCCACGCCCTGCCCTTCGCCCGCAACCGGGTTGCCCGCTACGCCATGGGCATCGACGAGGAACTGCCAGCCGTGGTCAGGCAGATAACGTCCCGGATTCCCGGCCTTAGTCAGCTTTGAAACCAAACAACAATCCCAAGGACACGCGAAAAGGAGCCACCATGTCAGAGACGATTTTCACCAAGATCATCAACCGGGAAATCCCCGCCGACATACTCTACGAAGACGACATCGCTCTCGCCTTCAGCGACATCAACCCTCAGGCGCCGGTTCATTTCCTGGTCATCCCGAAAAAGGCCATCGCCACCATTAACGACATCACCGAAGATGATCGGGAACTGGTAGGGCATCTGTATCTGGTGGCTGCGAAAATTGCCAAGGAGAAGGGCTTTTCCGACGACGGCTACCGGGTTGTCATGAACTGCGGGGAAAATTCAGGGCAGACGGTGTTCCACATCCACTTGCACGTTCTTGCCGGCAAGCCGCTGGGCTGGCCGCCTTATACCGACAAGATGAAGCAGGCCTGATTTTTTAGGCTTGGGTGCCGGCAAGCGGTCCGGTAATGCTGTTTGGGACACGCTCAAGGCATCCATGCGCGCTTAGCTTTCGCCATCCCTGGCGAAAGATAGTCCCAAACAGCATTACCGGCCCACTTGCTCAAACCTGGGAGCTATCGCTCGTAGGCGCCCAATTATCTGTTTTGTTGAGGGACCAGGCTGACTCCCAGCTCTGATCGGACGGCATGTGGTGCGGCTTTCCGGGACTGTCTTTCGCCATGGATGGCGAAAGCCAAGCGACCATGGACGGCTCGAGCGTGTCTCGGAAAGCCGCACCACACGGCGGCCCTCCTCCCAAGCCAAAGAATCAGCGGCCGACCACCTTCTCAGCCTCTTCCACCGGCGTATGACGAACGTCCTCGCCTTTGACCATGAAGATCACGTTCTCGGCAATGTTACATGCGTGGTCACCCACCCGCTCCAGGGCACGGAGCACCCACATCACCGACATGCACCGTGAAATGTTACGGGTATCTTCCATCATGAACGTCAGCAGGGTCCGAGCCGCTGCCTGATATTCCTCATCGACGCGCTTGTCTTCCTTCATGATCCGCAACGCCTGCTCGGAATCCAGCCGGGCAAAGGCATCCAGGGCATCGTGAAGCATGCTCAGCACGTGGGTGCCAATGTGGCGTACTTCCACATAGCCCCGCGGGGCCTGGCCTTCTTCCTGCAGCTTGATCGCAAGCTTGGCGATTTTCTTGGCCTCGTCGCCAACCCGCTCAAGGTCGGCCACCATCTTGATGACCGAGATCACCAGACGCAGATCCCGGGCCGTCGGCTGGCGACGGGCGATGATCAGGGTGGCCTCCTCGTCGATTTCCACTTCCATCCGGTCAACTTTCTTGTCGTTGGCACGGATTTCGTCCGCCAGATGACCATCGCCATCCACCAGTGCCTGAATGGCGTTCTCGACCTGGGATTCCACCATGCCACCCATTTTCAGGAACTCGGTCTTGAGTTCCATCAGTTCGTTATTGAACTTGTGGGAGATGTGATCCCCGTAAACTTCGTCCTTCTTCGTAGGCATACTGTTCTTCTCCAAAATTCCTCAGGTCCGGAATCAGCCGAAACGGCCGGTGATGTAGGACTCGGTCAGTTCATGTTCCGGCGAGGTGAATACCTTGTTGGTCTCGTTTACTTCCACCAGGTGTCCCAGGTGGAAGTAGGCCGTGCGGTGCGAAACCCGGGCCGCCTGCTGCATCGAGTGGGTCACGATAACGATCGTGTAGCTTTCGGACAGTTCGGCAATCAGCTCTTCCACTTTCGCGGTCGCAATAGGGTCCAGGGCCGAGCAGGGCTCGTCCATCAGCACCACTTCCGGGCTCACGGCAATTGCACGGGCAATACACAGGCGCTGTTGCTGGCCACCGGACATGCCGGTTGCGTTGGCGTCCAGGCGATCCTTTACCTCTTCCCAGAGGCCGGCCTTGCGCAGGCTGTTTTCCACAATCTCGTCCAGATCCGACTTGCGGTTGGCCAGGCCGTGAATCCGGGGGCCGTATGCCACGTTGTCATAGATGGACTTGGGAAAGGGGTTCGGCTTCTGGAATACCATACCGACCCTGGCCCGCAGTTCGACCACATCCCGCTTGGGGTCGTAAATATCGTGGTCGTCCAGTTGCAGAGAACCCTTCACACGACAGATATCGATGCTGTCGTTCATGCGATTCAGGCAGCGCAGGAAGGTGGATTTGCCGCAACCGGATGGGCCGATAAAGGCAATGACTTCGTTACGGCCAATATCGAGGCTGATCTTCTTGATCGCGGGGGCATCGCCGTAGAACACTTCGACATCACGAAGCTTGAACTTCGGGTCGTCCGAGAACGGCTTACCGACGGTTTTGCCCTCTTCAATGATGGTTTCAGCGGGCTTTGATTCCTGAACTGGCACGGCGACCTCATCCGGTTGGGTAACTTCACTGGCAATGGTTGTATTCACACTATTCATCTTGATTCTCCTTACCACCGGCGCTCGAGACGTTTGCGCATCCAGATGGCCAATGCGTTCATACTGATCAGGAAGGCCAGCAGCACCATAATGGCTGCCGACGCTCGCTCAATAAAGGCCAGCTCCGGGCTGCCCGCCCACAGGAAGACCTGCACTGGAAGCACCGTAGCCGAATCGAGGAAGCCTTCCGGAACATCCACAATGAATGCCACCATGCCGATCAACAGCAGCGGTGCGGTTTCGCCCAACGCCTGGGCCATACCGATGATCGAACCGGTGAGCATGCCCGGCATAGCCAACGGCAGCACATGATGCAGAACCACCTGCATCTTGGAGGCGCCGATACCTTCAGCAGCCTCCCGGATCGAGGGCGGTACGCTTTTGATCGCGGCGCGACTGGAAATGATGATGGTCGGCAGCGTCATCAATGTCAGAACCAGACCACCAACCACCGGAACCGAACGCGGCATTCCAAACAGGTTGATAAACACTGCGAGGCCAAGCAGACCAAAAATGATGGATGGCACCGCCGCCAGGTTGTTGATATTCACCTCGATGAAATCGGTGAACTTGTTCTGGGGCGCAAATTCTTCCAGATAGATGGCCGCAGCAACACCGATCGGGAACGACAGTATCAGGGTGACGAACATGGTCAGCAGCGAACCGACAATCGCCCCGAGAATACCCGCCTTGGACGGATCACGGGAATCGCCGCCACTGAAAAACACATCGTTGAAAGACGTCTCGATGACACCCCGCTCCTGCAGTTCGTCAACCCACGCTCTCTGCTGGTCATTCAACTTGATCGAGTAGGCGTCATCACCCGCGTGCTTTACATAGACATCAACGTTGGTGTGACTCAGGAACGTCATGGGCTGCGACGTGCCCAACCACTCGGGATTGGCTCTCAATGCATCACGAAGCGTGACCGACGCATAAGGGTTAATCAGTCCACGTACCTGATCTCGGTCATCCTCTGTCGCTCCGGGAATTTCCTTGATCAGCGCCTGAACCAGAGGCTCGACAAAATCGGCCATCTTGATCTGACGCTCGTCCGTGGGATCATCCAGGTACATCATTTCACCATCCAGCTGCACATCCATGGTGATGGTGGTCTTCACGAAGCCGGTATAACCCTTGCCGATGATATCGGTGAACAGGATTAACAGGGCACCGAGGGCGATGGCAATGGCCATGATCCCGTAAGCGCGGAAACGGCGTTCCTTACGGTAGCGGCGCTTGAGCGACTGGCGGACAATCTCCGCCTGTGAACGTTGATCAGTCATACTGTTCCCGATATTTGCGTACGATTTTCAGTGCAATGACGTTAAGCAACAGGGTTGCCAGGAAGAGCATGGCGCCCAATGCGAAGGCGGCCAGCGTCTTGGCGCTGTCGAATTCCTGGTCACCGGTGAGCAGGGTCACGATTTGCACGGTCACGGTGGTAACGGTTTCCAGCGGGTTGGCCGTCAGGTTGGCCGCCAGCCCTGCAGCCATGACCACGATCATGGTTTCACCAATGGCCCGGGAGACCGCCAGCAGAATACCGCCCATGATGCCGGGCAGTGCAGCCGGGAAAATCACCTTCTTCATGGTCTCGGACTGGGTGGCTCCGAGCGCCAGAGAACCATCGCGCATGGCCTGGGGTACGGCATTGATCACGTCATCCGACAAGGAAGACACAAACGGAATGATCATGATGCCCATAACGGCACCGGCAGCCAGGGCACTCTGGCTTGATGCCTCGATACCCATGGAGGCGGCCAGATCGCTGATGAACGGCGCCACCGTAAGCGCGGCGAAGAAGCCGTAAACCACGGTGGGAATACCCGCCAGCATTTCCAGCAACGGCTTGACTACACCGCGCACCTTTCTACCCGCGTATTCCGACAGGTAAATGGCCGACAGCAAGCCCACCGGCACAGCTACAACCATGGCAATGGCAGAAATCAGAAGGGTACCTGTAAACAGGGGAATCATCCCGAAGGCGCCCTGAGAAGCCACCTGATCGGCCCTCAGAGCGGTCTGGGGACTCCAATGACTACCAAAGATAAATTCGGTGAAGGGTACCTTGCCAAAGAAACGAAATGTCTCGAACGCCACCGAGAAAATGATTCCAACAGTGGTCAATATAGCCAGGGCCGCGCAAGCGAAAAATACCCATTTGAGAATGGACTCCACTTGGACACGGGCATTCAACCGCGGCCGGATTCTCAACCACCCGAGAAAACCGGCAAGCACGGCAACCGAGATAACCAGACCAGACATGAGGAACCGACTCTGCGCACGCAGCGATTGCAAACGCTCCGCAGCCTCGGCTATCGGGGCTTCAACGAAACCTGGAGGCAGGGCTCCACTGGCCACATTGCTGATTTTGCTCAACAGCAAGCTTGCTTCACCGTCGGTTGCCGGAATCATGCCGTCCGGCAGACCACCAATAACAATCAGCTGTATGACTTTGCCCTGAAACGCTGCCCATAGGCCAAGCACCAAGAGGGCTGGAATGCCACTCCAGAATGCCGCTCGGGCTCCGTAGTAGAAAGGAAGGGATTTGAGGTGACGGATCCCACCCAGCGGCATCGCCAACGACCGGGAACGAGCGTAACCAAGCCAATAGGCCACGATCGCCAGCACCAGAGTCAGTAATAAAAGATTAGCCGGTTGCATGAAAATTCCTGTATTCGACTTCAGATTGGCGCACAGTTTACAGGTTCAGCTCTGCACTGGCACCGGATCGTCCTAACGTGCAAAAGGTGCGGGCCTCCATTGAGACCCGCACCTCCATTCTTGACCAGACGACGGTGTTACTTGAGCTCGTCCAGGGTCAGGTTCGGCATGTTCTCTGCCTTGTCCATCAGATCCATCAGGGCAGCCCGGGGCGGCACGATCAGACCAACATCTTTCAGGTAGCCGTTCTGGCCCATGGCAGCGTTGCTGGTAAACTCGCTAACGTATTCCTGGATGCCGGGAACCACACCAACGTGTGCCTTCTTCACGTAGAAGAACAGCGAACGGGCAACCGGGTAGTCATCGGCGGCAATCGCTTCAGCGGTCGGTGTCTTGCCATTCAAAGTAGCGGCCTGCAGACGGTCGGAGTTCTCCTCCATAAAGCTGTAGCCGAATACGCCGTACATGCCTGCATCGCCGATCAGCTTCTGAACGATCAGGTTGTCGTTCTCACCGGCTTCGATGAAGACGCCGTCCTCACGAACGCTTTCGCAGATTGAGGCGTGCTCATCCTTGCCCAGGCTGGCGGCTTCGGGCAGCTGGTCGCACCCAGCGGCCAATGCCAACTCGTTGAAGGAATCACGGGTACCGGAAGTCGGGGGCGGACCCATTACACGAATCGGCTTGTTCGGCAGGCTGGAGTCAACGTCACTCCAGTTTTTGTTCGGGTTGGCTACCCACTCGCCGTTAACAGGGACTTTGGAACCCAGGGCGAGGAACAGCTGCTCCAGGGTGAGTTCGAGGTTCTCAGCTTCTTTGGAGCTGGCGATCACAATGCCGTCAGAACCGATACGGAATTCGGTGATATCTGTAACGCCGTTGCTCTGGCAGAGTTCGAACTCGGACGTCTTCATGCGACGTGACGCGTTGGTGATGTCCGGGTGCTGGGTGCCGATGCCCTGGCAGAAAAGCTTGAGACCGCCGCCTGAACCGGTGGATTCCAGCTTGGGGGTGCTGAAGTCGGTCTTGGTGCCGAAGCGCTCGGCAACAACCGTGGCGAACGGATAAACAGTGGAAGAACCCACGATGCTGATGGTGTCACGGGCCATGGCAGGTGCAGACATGGCGGCTACGGAGCCGGCCAGTGCTACAGTCGCGAGTGCTTTGTTCAGTTTCATCACGTCAAGTCTCCATTATTCGGTTTGGACGTTGTGTCGGATGTGCTTTACCGATGAATGCAGACTAAAGGCACTCTGTGACAACTTTGTTACAGTTTCTGAAATATAGTCTGGAATGTTCAAATTTGCTTGCAGCGGCGCTTCAGCCCGCTACCATGCGTGTTAAAACAATTCCAGGCTCGCAAGAAGGCAGTACTATGACCGCGTTAGATGATGACAAACCCACGCCCCGTGGCGAACTCACCCTGCAGATAATCCCGCTTCCTGCCGACACCAATGCCAATGGCGATGTCTTCGCCGGCTGGCTGGTAAAACAGATGGATCTCGCCGCCAACACCATGGCCGGACGGATTTCCCAGGGCCGCAACGCCACCGTGGCCATGGATCGGATGGAGTTCCTGTCACCGTTGCGAGTAGGATCTCAGGTAGGTTGCTACTGCGAACTCGTCGATATCGGCCGCAGTTCCATGAAAATCAGCGTGGAAGTGTGGACCCTTGACCGCACTGCCAAGAATCCACGTAAGGTCACCGAGGGTCTGTTCGTCTACGTCGCCATTGATGAGCACGGTCGGATTCGCGAGGTGCCGGAGCAGGTTCTCTGACCCTTCGCCGCTCTACTTCCAACCGTGCAGAAGGCGGGCGTAGTTAAGACGCTCCCAGGTTCGGGCATTGGGGGCGTTCGCCATTGACAGAACGCCCCGGGCTTCCGCCAGCGAGCGGTATCCCATTCCGGAGAGCCGAGCCGTCATTTCCCGGGTAATCCTCGACAGGGCGCCTGCACCCTCCGACAACACCGCCGAGACCACCTGCACAGCGGCAGCGCCCGAAAGAATGGCTTTTGCCGCATCGTCACCACTATGAACCCCACCCGAAACCGCCATCTCCAGTGTTGTCTGGCCATACAACATGGCGGCTGCGTGTAACCGCAACGGCAGCTCCGCACTGGTCGAAAGCACCACCTCCCGGCTTAACTCCAGCTCATCCAGATCCATATCCGGCTGATAGAACCGGTTGAACAACACCACGCCCCGGGCCCCTGACTCTTCGATACCGGCGACGAACGCAGGCAAGGCCGAGTAGAAAGGCGATAGCTTGACGCTGACCGGAATGCTCACCTGCTCAGCCACTGACCTCACAACCGAGAGTTGCCTCTGTTCCAGGGCCTCCGCAGTTTCCTCCGGATCCGAGGCCAGGTCGTAGAGATTCAGTTCGATGGCATGGGCGCCCGCCGCCTCCAGCTCACGTGCATGCCGGGTCCAACCACCCGCTGAAATACCGTTGAGCGAGGCAATCACCGGCACACCCAGTGAATGTCGCAACAGCTCCAACCGCTGCAGGTAGCTGTCCGATCCCATCTCGAAGAGTTCGGATTCGGGAAAAAACGATCGGGCCTCGGCGTCCATGTTGATCCGCGAATCAATAAACCGGTGAGCCGCCAGTTGCTCCTCCACCAGCTGCTCCTCGAAGAGGGAATGCATGACCACGGCACCGGCGCCAGCGTCAACACAGGCCTTCAGCGCGTCCAGGTCATCGGTCAGGGGGCTGGCGCCGACCACAAGGGGCGAGCGAAGTTCCAACCCCAGCCAACGGGTTGCCAATTCAGTCATGACGTTCACCCTTTTCGTTGTCAGCGTCAGAAGTTTCATGGGGCTCGAAGTGGATCCCCGCCAGCTGCTTGTAGAGCTCACGCTGCTCAGTTGCAGCCTCAGAAGCTGCCGCCACCAGCTGTTCGTAGCGTTGGGGATCCCGCAGCTCCAGCATCCGGAACCGGGCCTCTTCCTGCATGTAGGCTTTCATGGTGACTTTCTGGCGAAGGGAGTCCAGCTGCAGGGGCGGCAGCCCTTCGTGGATGCGCCGGGGATCAAACCGGTACAGCGGCCAGGCCCAGCTGTCTACCGCCCGCTTCTGCTGTGCGGGCGAGTGCACCAGGTCGTAACCGTGGGCAATGCAGGGGCTGTGGGCGATGATCAGTGCCGGGCCGTCGAAGCTCTCGGCTTCCTGCAGGGCCTTGGTGGTGTGGTTGCTGTGGGATTGCATGGCAATCTGGGCCACGTAGACGTGACCATAACTCATGGCCAGCAGGCCCAGATCCTTCTTCCGGGTGGCCTTGCCGGCAGCGGCGAACTTGGCAATCGCACCCATGGGTGTAGCCTTGGATTGCTGGCCACCGGTGTTGGAATAGACTTCGGTGTCGAGTACCAGCAGTTTCAGGTTCTGCCCCGAGGCCAGAGCGTGGTCGAGACCGCCATAACCAATATCGTAGGCCCAGCCGTCGCCCCCTATTACCCAGACACTCTTCGGGCAGAGTTCATCGGCCAGGCTGTCCAGCTCCCGGGCCTCTGGCGTCTGCTTGTCCGCCAGCCAGTTCCGCAGTTGCTCAATCGCTGTGCGCCTTGATGCCATTGCCGATTCATCAACGGTGGTGCAGGCGCTGGTCAGCTCCGAGTAGAGCGCGTCAGGCAGTTCTTCCCGGAACCCTTCCAGTAAATGCCCGGCCCGACCGACAAGCTTGTCCAGCCCCAGACGCATGCCCAGACCCAGTTCCGCCGCGTCTTCAAACAGCGAGTTATTCCAGGTAGGCCCACGGCCGTCGGCGTTCACTGTGTAAGGCGTGGTGGGTAGATTGCCGCCATAGATCGAGGAACAGCCGGTGGCGTTAGCGATCAGCAGCCGGTCCCCCACCAGCTGGGTCAGCAGCCGGATGTAGGGTGTTTCACCGCAGCCGGCACAGGCGCCGGAATATTCGAACAGGGGAATCAGAAGCGGCAGGGATTTGAAGTCCCGGGGGATACGATCCCGGGGCACATCCGGCAATTGCCGGAAGAACGCCAGGTTCTCTGCCTCTATCTCACGGTGCGCTTCGATCGGCTGCATATTGATGGCTTTGCGTTTGGGCTGGGTGCGGTCCTTTGCCGGGCAGACCTCGACACACAAACCACAACCGGTGCAGTCATCCGGCGCTACCTGAATCCGGTAATCCAGACCTTCCAGTTCAGACGTCTGGGTTTCCGGCACCACCTCGAACGCCTCCGGCGCCCCTTTGACCGACTCGGGCTCAAACACCTTGCTGGTGATCGCGGTGTGCGGGCAAATCATCGCGCAGAAGTTGCACTGCACGCAGAGGTCGGACTCCCAGATGGGAATTTCCAGGGCGATGGTTCGCTTCTCGTACTGGCTGGTTCCCGTTGGCCAGGTACCGTCCGGCGGGAACGCGCTGACCGGCAGTTTGTCCCCCTGCCCTTCCAATAACAGGCGAGTGACTTTCTGCACAAAGTCCGGTGCATTCGCGGGCACCCTCGGCGGTCGGGTGCGTGTGGCCGTTACCTTGTCCGGGACGGGCACCTCATGCAGGTTGTCCAGGGCCGAGTCCACCGCTTCCACGTTGCGGCGCACCACTTCCGGCCCGCGGCGGCCCCAGGTTTTGCGAATGGATTCCTTGATATGGGCAATGGCCTCTTCCCGGGGCAGGATATCTGCCAGGGCGAAGAAACAGACCTGCATCACGGTGTTGATCCGCCGCTCCAGACCCGCCTTTTCCGCCACCTCGGCGGCATCAATCACGAACAGCCGGGCCTTGCGCTCGACCAATACCCGCTGGACCTCGACCGACAGCCGATCCCAGACCTCGTCCTTTGACCAGGGCACATTGAGGAGCACCGAGGCACCCTCGGCAGCGTGTTCGAGCACATCAAACCGCTCCAGAAACTGGGGCGCGTGAATGGCGACGAACTGGGCCCTGTTGATCTGGTAACTGGAGCGGATGGGCAGCGGCCCGAACCTCAGATGGGAGACGGTGGTAGCGCCGGATTTCTTGGAGTCGTAGACGAAATGGCCCTGGGCAAGCAGGTCCGTGCCCTCCCCCAGAATCTTGATGCTGGCCTTGTTGCTGCTGACGGTGCCATCGGCGCCGAGACCGAAGAACAGCGCCCGGCGGGTTTTCGGGGATTCAATATCCAGTTCGCTATCCACCTCCAGCGAGAGGTGGCTGACATCGTCGCGCACGCCAACGGTAAAGCGGGTTTTCGGTGCTGCCGCTTTCAGTTCGTCAAAAATGGCGCAGACCATGGCCGGCGTAAACTCACGGGAAGACAGCCCATATCGGCCGCCGATCACCCGGGGCAGCACCTTCCGATCCCCTCGGCTATAGGCTTCCATCAGGGCACCGCTGACTTCCAGCAACAAGGGCTCACCCTGGGCTCCCGGTTCCTTGGTGCGGTCCAGCACCGCCAGATGCTCGACAGTATCCGGCAAAGCGTCCAGAAAACGGTCCGTGGCAAAGGGCCGGAACAGTCGCACCTTGAGAACCCCAACCTTTTCACCCTGCTCAAGCAGCCACTCCACCGTTTCATGGGCGCATTCGGCCCCGGAGCCCATCAGGATAACCACCCGGTCGGCCTCGGGGTGGCCGACATAGTCGAACAGCCGGTACTGGCGGCCGGTAATACCGGCGAAACGGTCCATCACGGCTTCAAGCTTTTCCGGGAACACCTGATAGAAAGGGTTGATGGCCTCCCTAGCCTGGAAGAAGGCGTCCGGGTTCTGGGAGGTGCCACGAACCACCGGCCGGTCCGGTGTCATCCGGCGACTACGATGTGCCTCCACCCATTCGTGAGATACCAGCGCCTGCAAATCCTCATCACTCAGCGCTGCGATCTTGGAAATCTCATGGGAGGTACGGAAACCATCGAAGAAATGCATCACCGGCACCCGGCTTTCCAGGGTGACGGCGTGGCCGATGGCCGCAAAATCCTGGGCCTCCTGTACCGATCCCGAAGCCAGCAGGGCAAATCCGGTACCGCGGGCACTCATTACATCGGAATGGTCGCAGAAGATCGACAAGGCATGGGTGGCGATGCTGCGCGCAGCAATATGCATGCAGAAGGGCGACAGCTCACCGGCAATCTTGTACAGATTGGGCAGCATCAGCAGCAGCCCCTGGGACGCGGTAAAGGTGGTCACCAGTGAACCGGCCTGCAATGCCCCGTGCATGGCACCGGCGGCACCAGCCTCGGACTGCATTTCCACCACACTGGGCACCTGCCCCCAGAGATTGGGTTTGCCCAGGGCCGCCCAGTCATCGGCATGCTCGCCCATGACCGATGCAGGGGTAATCGGATAGATGGCAATGGTCTCGCTCAGGCGATAAGCCACCGAAGACACCGCTTCATTGCCATCGAGGGTATGAAACTCCATGGCCACGACTCCTTGTGGTGAGGCCGAAAGACAGTTCTGAGTCTAGTATCGGGCGGGACAACCGCAAGTGGGAGGGCTTGATCTGAGACAGGTTTGGGGAAGAAACCGGATCAGGACCTGACTGGCCCGGCCTGGATCAGCTCGTCAAACACAGACCGGTAGTCTTCCGCCAGCTTCGATGCGCGCCAACCGTCCGGACGACAGACCAGAGGCTGCTGGTCGATCAGTCGCTCCAGGCAATCAGCGGCGGCTTCGGCCTCTCGGTCCGGGTCCGCTTCGTTGCTGTCATAGCGATGCAGCTCCGGTACGTATTCCGGATAGGCCAGCCGGTTCGGCGCCAGCGGTACACAACCTGATGCCATGGCTTCGAGCATCGACAGCCCCTGGAAATCGTGCAGTGCCGTGGAGATCACAATATCGGCCTGACGCAGCAACTGATCATAGTCTTCACGATTCTCGAGAAACCCCCAGTGTTCGATGCAGGGACCAAACTGTTCCCGGATCCGGTCAAATGCCTTCGGATAGCTGCGAAATCGCTCACCCACCACGCTCAACCTGAACGGCATCGAACGCTGGTCCAGCACCTGCAGGAACTTCAGCAGACGGTCAGGCCCCTTGTCGTATTCCCAACGATGGTTCCAGAGCAGATGGGGGCAGGCCCGGTTCATAAGTGGCCGGCGACCAGCAAACAACCGGTCCTCAATCGGCACCGGTATCACGCGGGACTTGTCACGCAGCGTTTCGATCAGTCCTTCGGGCACTTCATCGGGCAGCTTCTGGAGGAAAGAGGTGGCGCCGGCCAGAAAACTGTCCCGGTTCCAGCCACTGTTGAATACCACACAATCGGCCGACAGCGCGCTATAGAGGTTCACCATCTGCGGATCGGCGCTGCTGTTCTGGCCACTGGATACCGGAAAGGCGAACTGGTTTTCGTGCATGTAGAGCAGGCAGGGAGTGTGAGCAAGACGCGGGTGCACCCCTCGGAGGGTTGCCAGGTCCACCATGGAGGTGGCAATGATCAGATCCCAGTGTTCCTGCAGGAGCGGCTCATTCAGCCAGCTCAGTGGATTGCCACGGATACGCCAGCGGAAGAACCTGGGCGGCAGAACAAGACTCTGCCATTCATAACGCGGAAACATGGCGCCTAACTGCTCCCGCCAGCGCCTGTGACTGGCGGCATCGTAGCCAGACAGAAGGAGTATTCTCGGCGTGGTTCCAGAGGTCGTCATACGATGTCTCACTAACCAGCCTGAACCTCAGGCCGGGCCCGGGAGAGCGCCCAAAGCCCGAGCACCGGACCGGGGAACAGCAGGAGAACCACCCAGACATTCAACTGGCCCCAGAGCCCACTGGTCAGCCAGATGGCAGGCAGCGTCAGACCAAACCCGACCGCATTCATCACCGCCAAAGAGGAGCCTACCGACTCCCTCGGTGCCGTTGCCGAGGCCAGCGCCGAGAATTGAGGTGAGTCGGCAACCACAGCAATGCCCCAGACAATGAGCAAAACGATCAGCAAGGCCGGCGATAGTCCGTTCAGCCAGGGGTAAACCAGGCAGAAGGCCCCGGACACCATCAGGGCTCGCCGGGCCACCCATTCACTACCCCGTGTTCGGCTAAGCCGGCCACCACCGACGCAACCTGCCGCACCAATGCCAATGACAGCAAACGACAACCAGGGAATAAGTGCGTCACTTTGCCCCATCCGCTGCAGCTCCCGGCCGATGAGCAGGGGTGTTAATGTCCAGAACGCGTAGAGCTCCCACATATGGCCGAAGTAACCACCGGCCACTGCCCGGAATCTCGGGATGCGCAGAGCCGCCAACCCCTGGCTGAGGGGCAATCGCCCGCTGCTTTTAGGCAGGTGCGGGCCGTCACCCAGCAGAAACACCAGCAGCCCTCCGGCCACGGCAAGACAGGACGCCGCCATCAGCGGCCACTCCCAGGGCATCCCCAGGGTTGCTCCGCGCATCAGGTGTGGGAGCGCCGTTCCCAGTGTCAGCATGCCCACCAGCCAGGCAAGGGCGGCGCCGGCGTACTTTGGCGTCCAGGCAATGACCATTTTCATGCCCAGGGGATAGATCCCGGCCAGACACAGCCCGGTGGCAAAGCGCAGGAGGAAATCGAGCGGCGGCGCACCGGCAGCGAAAACAAATCCACCGTTAACCAGAGCCCCCAACAGGCTCGACAGCGCAAAGATCCGACTCGCGCCAAAGCGGTCGGCCAGGCCGGTCACAGCAATGGTCAGGGTGCCCGCGATAAACCCGGCCTGCACCGCCAATGTCAGCCGCCCGAGATCACTCTCGGTCAGGCCCAGCTCGCCGGCCAGCGACAACCATACACCGTTGATACTGAACCAGAGCGAGGTGCCGAAAAGCTGGGCCAGAACGATCACAGGGAGGGGGTAACGTCGTAGCATGTCGATCATTGTTTCACCAGTCGGTCCAGTCGCAGGCGCTCCCGGTCGTCGAACAGTCTTCGCCCGCCCCAGGAAACTGCCATCAGGGCACCGAATCCGGTGCCGACGGTGATGATCAGCATCACCAGAATCTGGTATTTCACCGCCACTGCCGGCGGGCTGCCTGCGAGAATCTGGCCGGTCATCATGCCAGGCAGGCTGACGATACCGGCGGCGGCCATGGCGTTAATGGAGGGCATCATACCACTGCGCATGGCGTCCCTCCGGATATCCTCCAGCGCCTGCTGCCAGGTCTGGCCCAGCATCAGGCGGTTCTCGATGACGGCCCGCTGCCGCCAGACCGATTCGTTCAAACGATCCAGCGCCAGGCTGACGCCTGTCATGGTGTTTCCGAGCATCATGCCCAGAAGGGGGATGGCGTACTGTGGGGTGTACCAGGGGTCTGGGCCGATCACTACCGAGAGCGCCAGTACCGTCACCGAGAAGGACGATACGAACATCGATCCGGTGCCGATACCGAACGCCCACCAGCCCTGGAGTCTTCGACCCTGACGTGCCACAACCTCCCGGCCGGCAACCAGAAGCATGACCAGGGCCATCAGGGCGATCCAGTAGAACCCGGACGACGCAAACAGTGCCTCCAGAACCAGCCCGATCAGCGCCAGCTGAATCACCGTTCGAAGTGCAGCGATCAACAGGTTCCGGGTAATGCCCAGTCGGGCCAGATACCCTGTCCCAGCCAGGGCGAGCACCAGCAGCGCCGCCAGCCCCAACTTCCACCAGGCCAGATCAATCACTTCCATCTGCGCGCTCCAGACTGGTGCCAAGAATCCGGTAATGGGCATCGGCCACCCGATGAATCTGGCCAACATCATGGGCGACCCAGAGCACTGCGATCTGCCGCCTCCGGATTTCCTCAAGCAACCAGGTTTCAATCGCTTCTGTGCTGTCGTTGTCGAGGTTGGCGGTGGGCTCGTCCAGCAAGAGAGCCTCAGGCTCAAGCACCAGGGCCCGCCAGAGCGCCAGCCGCTGCCGCTCACCGGACGACAACCGGCTTACCGACCACTCCATAACCTCGGGCGGGAAGCCCAGCGCTGACGGCAAATCTGCTTTTACATGATCCGGAAAGTGACCTCCAACCTCATCAAACCACCACTGGCTGTCTGCCGGCACCATCACCACCCGGCTACGCCATTGGTGGGCGGGCAAATCCTCCTGGCACGTATCAGCCACAGACACGGTGCCGCCATGGGGTTCCAGGTCCGCCACGGCCCTCAGCAGCCGACTCTTGCCACTGCCGGACGGACCGGACAGACAGACAACCTGTCCACCAGGTACCGTCAAAGACACGTTACTGAGAGTGCCAACACAGAGATTTTCCAGCACCAAATCTGTCAAGATAGCCTCATCAGGGCTCGCCAATGTTCATAACGGATATACCATTGCACAGTGTCCTGCCAACAACCAGCCACACAGGCCAGGAATGTATGAAGCTTCGATCTCTTATTATCTTCACACTGGCAGCTGCACTGATTGCCCCGCCGTTGGCAGCAGAGGTCAGTCTGGCACCGTTTGCCGGTTTTCGCATGAGCAGTTCGGTGGATATCGAGACCGCCGGCGCCAGCACCTCAGACCAGATCGACTTCAGGGATTCCGCCAGCCAGGGACTGGTGTTCAATTTTGATCTGGCAGAGCCCGGCAAACAGGGAGAGATTTATTTCGGCCGGCAGAGCACCTCGGCCCGACTGGACAATGGTCTGTTTGCACCGGGCCTGGATTCCATCGACCTGACCATCTACCAGCTCCAGTTCGGCGGGCTGTATTTTCCGGGTGGCCAGAATCATGGCGGGTTTGTCTCTGGTGTGTTCGGCGTTACCCGCCTAGAGCCGGACGATTCACGGTATGAAACCCACCACCGGGCCGCCCTGTCCATTGGCGGCGGGTACCAGTTTTTCCTGACTGAACAGCTGCGCCTGAGGCTTGATCTGCGTGGCGTTTACACAGCCCTGAACTCGGGCGGCTCCGCGTTTTGCTCCGGCGGATGTGAACTCAGATTCGACAGCAGCGGCTACCTGCAGGTGGAAGCCGCCGCAGGGCTGGCCATTCGGTTCTGAAGCCCGGTCAGGCCGTCACTGGCCGCCGCTCAGGCAACAAAACCGACAGCAACGCGGCCATGGCCACCAGACCCGACGATATCCACAAGCAGGCCTCCAGCCCCCAGGCCTGGTAGACCCACCCGGACAGAATCGTTCCCAGCAGCCGGCCGGCGGCATTGGACATGTAATAGAAACCCACATCCAGCGACACGCCGTCACCGCGGGCGTAGCTAACGATGAGATAGCTGTGCAGCGACGAGTTGACGGCAAACAGCACGCCAAACAACAGCAGGCCACCAACAATCACGAACTGGGGTGACCCGCCCGCTGTCAGGCCGATGGCGATCGCTGCCGGAATCAGCGCCAGCGCTGCTGCCCAGAGCACAGCAGGCTGCTTGCCTTCCATGTTGCCGGTGATGCGCGGGGCAATGGTCTGAATAAAGCCGTAGCCGATAATCCAGCTGGCCATAAAGCCGCCCACTTTCCAGAAGTCCCAGCCAAAGACCGTGTGCAGGTAAACCGGCAAGGCCACCACAAACCAGACATCCCGGGCGCCGAACAGAAACATCCGGGCCGCCGACAAGACATTGATGGCCCGGCTTTTGGAGAGGATCTCGCTAAACTTCGGCTTGGCCTTGCTCTTGCCCAGATCCTGTCCCAGCATGAACAGGCTGGCCAGCCAAACCAGCCCCAAAGCCACCGCCATGATAATCACGGCACCCTTGAAGCCGGCAGCCATCAGCAGGACCCCACCGAGGAAAAAGCCCACACCTTTGAGGGTATTCTTGGAGCCTGTCAGAATGGCCACCCACTTGTACAGGGTGCCCTGCTGCTCATCCGGCACCAGCAGCTTGATGCCGCTCTTGGCGGACATCTTGTTCAGATCCTTGGCAATGCCTGAGAGCGCCTGCGCCGCCATTACCCAGGGCGCCGTCAGCATCACCGCCGGGACTGCCAGCATGGCCAGCGCCACAATCTGCAGGAACAACCCGATGTTCATGGTGCGGTTCAGCCCCATACGGGCGCCCAGGTAACCACCCACCAGATTGGTGACCACCCCGAAGAACTCGTAAAAGACGAACAGCAGGGCGATTTCCAGGGGCGAGTAGCCCAACTGGTGAAAATGCAGTACCACCAGCATCCGCAGGGCGCCATCGGTAAGGGTGAAAGCCCAGTAGTTGCCGGTGATTACCAGGTACTGTCGGATGGCCGCCGTCATATCAGGCCAGACCCACCCTGCGCGCCAGTTCTGCGGTGCGGTTGGCGTAGCCCCATTCGTTGTCGTACCAGGCGTAGATTTTCACCTGGGTGCCATTCACCACCATGGTGGACAGTGCATCAACAATGGAGGAACGCGGGTCGGTCTTGTAATCAATCGACACCAGCGGTCGCTCTTCGTAACCCAGGATGCCTCTGAGCTCACCTTCAGCGGCTTCTTTCAACAGCTGGTTTACGGTATCCCTGTCCGTGGCTGTTTCAACTTCAAACACGCAATCGGTGAGCGACGCATTGGTCAGCGGCACACGCACGGCGTGGCCATCCAGGCGCCCTTTCAGTTCCGGGAATATCTCGATAATCGCCGTTGCCGAACCGGTGCTGGTAGGAATCAGTGAACTCCCGCAGGCCCGTGCCCGGCGCAGGTCCTTGTGGGGTGCATCAATAATGGTCTGGGTGTTGGTCAGGCTGTGAATGGTGGTGATGGAGCCGTGCTTGATACCCAGCTTCTCATGAATCACCTTTACCACCGGCGCCAGGCAGTTGGTGGTACAGGAGGCGGCAGTGACAATACGGTCGTTGGCCGGCTCGAAAATATCGTCGTTCACACCAACCACAATGTTCTTGGCGCCCGCCTCCTTCACCGGTGCGGTGACCACGACGCGTTTCACGCCCTGATCCAGATACGCCTGCAGGGCACTGACCTTCTTGTTGACGCCACTGGCCTCGATCACCAGATCGCAGCCGGACCAGTCAGTTTCGCCAATGGTGCGGTTATGGGTCACGCGGATGCGCTTCCCTTCGATCTCGATCTCCGTTCCATCCGCTGTTGCCTCATGGCTCCAACGACCATGGATGCTGTCAAAGTTAAGCAGATGCGCCAGCGTAGCTGCGTCGGCACCCGGATCGTTGATGGCTACAAACTCCATGTCTGGCCAGCCCCAAGCGGCCCGCAAGGCCAGACGACCGATACGGCCGAATCCATTAATGCCTACTTTGATTTTGCTCATAATCTGCTCCTGATGGACCTGTTCCCTGAATTTAACCGCGAGGGCACTACAGGCATTGGACAGACGGACGGTCTGCCATGGCCTGCAATCGCGCCAGCGGGCTCTCTATCAATCGTTCGTTATGGCTGGCGGTTTCATCGAGCACCCGGGCCAACCACTGCGGAATTCCCGGGCTTAGGGAATAGTAGATCCACTGGCCCCGACGCTCCGTGGCCAGCAGGCCGGCATCCCGCAACGTGGCCAGATGCCGGCTGACCTTTGGCTGGGGCGCCTCAAAGGCTTCCGTAAGCTCGCAGACACACAGTTGTTCCTGGCTTCGAATCAGCAGCAGGGCTGCCAGACGGAAGTCGTCAGCCATGGCCTTGAACACCGCGACCGGGTCATAGCTGGCGGGTTTCGGTCCGGTTTTTTTCTCATGCACCAGTGCGAACAGCGCAATGCGCTCTTTGATTTCCTTGAGAGTGAGGGCGAAGGTGGAGTGGCGGTTTGCCGGTACCGGATCGGCAAAATCCCAGGCAATCTGCTGGGCCGGCTGGCAGACCGAACCGCACTCGTTCGCGGCTTTCTCGCACAGGGTAATCACATAATCCCAGTACTGCCCCTGCACATCGGCCAGCTGCTTGCTGTGTAAGCCTTCGGTGGATATGTCGGCTTCCTCCAGCACCTCCAGTACCATGGGGTGGGGCCTGGTTGGCTCGGTACCGGCGCTGGCAACTTCAAACCGGTCCCCCGCCATGTCACGAAGCAAGGCTTCTGCCATCAGGGAACGGGCACTGTTGGCGGTACAAACAAATAGAACGCGGCGCTTCATATCTGGAGTTCCGTATATTCGGTTTTATGAATATCTAATTTTGTGCATAATAGATTCAGCCTCCCTACGAGTAAAGGAATCATCAAATACGATGAGCACCAACACAGAAATAACCCGGGCTGAAGACGCCGATGGCGGCATGGATTTGTTCGGCAAGTTCCTGTCGGTATGGGTAGCCCTGGCCATCATCGCCGGCGTGGCGCTCGGTCAGCTCGCACCAGTGGTACCCGAGACCCTGTCCCGTTTCGAATACGCGCAGGTCTCCATCCCCATCGCCATTCTGATCTGGGCAATGATTTTCCCGATGATGGCGCAGATTGATTTCAGTGCAGTGGTCGGCGTCAGAAAAGAACCGAAAGGCCTCGCGGTCACCACCATCGTCAACTGGCTGATCAAGCCTTTCACCATGTTTGCCATTGCCTGGTTCTTCCTGATGGTGGTGTTCGAGCCATGGATCGCTCCGGGACTGGCCAGCGAATACCTGGCTGGCGCAATCCTGCTAGGCGCGGCGCCCTGCACCGCCATGGTGTTCGTGTGGAGTTACCTGACCAAAGGCGATGCCGCCTACACCCTGGTTCAGGTATCCCTGAACGACATCATCATGCTGTTCGCCTTCGCGCCGATTGTTGTTTTCCTGCTCGGTATTTCCGACATACAGGTGCCCTGGGATACCGTGCTGCTGTCCGTCGTCCTGTACATCGTGATTCCGCTAACAGCCGGGTACCTGACCCGTCGCGCCCTGATCTCGCGGCACGGTCAGCAATGGTACGACGACGTTTTCATGAAGCGGCTCAGCCCGGTCACCCCGGCGGCGCTGATCGTCACTCTGGTGCTGCTATTCGCCTTCCAGGGCGAAGTGATCCTGAACAACCCCCTGCACATCGTGCTGATCGCCGTGCCGCTGATTGTTCAGACTTTCCTGATTTTCTTCCTGGCCTACGGCTGGGCGAGGCTGTGGAAGGTCCGCCATTGCATCGCGGCGCCAGGCGCCATGATTGGTGCCAGCAACTTCTTCGAACTGGCCGTGGCCGCGGCGATCGCTCTGTTCGGCCTGCAATCCGGCGCGGCGTTGGCAACCGTCGTCGGGGTTCTAGTGGAGGTACCTCTGATGCTGGTGCTTGTTCGTATCGCCAACAAGACCCGGGATCGGTTCCCGGCATAAATCGCGGCGGCCACCGCCGGGCTTTTGGTCACGGCGCTGGCCCCACTCGCATTACCTGTTCAGCTCACCGTCACCCTGCTAATATCGCGGCCACATTTCTGACGCACTGACTCTGACGGAATCCACGCAATGGACGTTTTCCAGGCCCTTTTCCTTGGCCTTCTCCAGGGACTGACCGAATTCCTGCCCATCTCCAGCTCCGCTCACCTGATCCTCACCCCGGCGCTGTTCGGCTGGACCGATCAGGGCGTAGGCTTCGACCTGTCGGTGCACGTCGGGACCTTGCTGGCGGTTGTGCTCTATTTCCGAAGGGATGTTTTTGGTATTGCCCGGGACGGTCTGATTTCCGTCAGCCGCCGCAAAATCGTTGGCCAGGGCGCCCTGGCCTGGTACCTCGTCATCGGCACCATCCCTGCCGGCCTGGCCGGCCTGGCGTTGCTGGATATGATCGACAACGAACTGCGGGCGGTGGAAGTCATCTTCTTCACCACCCTGTTCTTCGGCCTGCTCCTCGGCCTTGCAGACTGGTTGCCCAAACGTCAGCGCACCCTCGACAAACTGAACTGGAAAGACGCCGTCCTGGTAGGCATCGCCCAGGCCATGGCCCTCGTCCCCGGCACCTCCCGTTCCGGCGTAACCATCACCGCCGGCCTGTTCCTGGGCATGACCCGCGAAACCGCCTCCAGGTTCTCATTCCTCTTGGCAATCCCCATCATCGTGCTGGCATCGGCGGTGAAACTGCTGGAAGTAGCAACTTCGGATGTGATCGTCGACTGGAGTGGTTTTCTGATTGGCGGGGTGACTTCGTTCCTGATGGCCATTACCGCAATCCACTTCTTCCTGAAGTGGCTCAACAAGGTGGGGATGTGGCCGTACGTTATCTATCGGATTGTGCTTGCGGGTGTGATTTACGCAGTTCTTATGTAAACGCGGCGCCCAGCAAAGAGCCTGAAGCGCAGGGTTGGGGTGGCCTTTCCAAAACTGTGCGGAGCCATGGATGGCGGAGCCCAAGCGCCACATGGGTGAGGCCGAGCGCTTATGAAGCGAAGCTTCATGCGACAGCCGAACGACTGCAATCTGTGATTGCAGGCTGGACCCCGGAGGGGTGCCGCAAGGAGCGTGTTTTGGAAAGGCCACCCCAACCCTGTGCACGCACTCAAACTAGCAGGCCTCTAAAGGCGCATAAGCCAAAACCAGCCACTTGGCGCCCTCATCAAAGTTCACCTGAACCCGAGTATGGTGCCCGGTGCCCTCAGAATTCATCACGATGCCCTCGCCAAACTTTGGATGGCGTACGCGCTGACCCAGGCTGAAGCCTGACTGCTGCGCAGAATCCTGGCTGAACATGCTCTCATTCGGACGCTCGACCATGGCCGGACGGGTGACGGTATTTCGCAGCCGCACTTCCTGCAGACAGTCGCCCGGAATCTCCCGCACAAACCGGGACAACGCATTAAACTTTTCCTGACCGTACAAACGGCGGGATTCGGCGTAAGTGAGCACCAGCTTCTTCATCGCACGGGTAATGCCCACGTAGGCCAGTCGGCGCTCCTCTTCCATGCGACCCGGCTCTTCCAGGGACATGCCGTGGGGAAACAGCCCCTCTTCCACTCCGGCCAGAAACACCAGGGGAAACTCCAGGCCCTTGGCAGAGTGCAGAGTCATCAGTTGAACGCTGTCTTCATGATCCCCGGCCTGGGACTCACCCGCATCCAGGGCCGCCTGGGCGATGAATTCCGACAGCGCGTCCACGCCATCCTCCACTTCGTAATCAGACAGGGCATTCACCAGTTCCTCCAGGTTTTCCACCCGAGCCTGGCCTTTCTCGCCTTTCTCGCTGGCGTGATAATCCTTCAAGCCGCTGTTTTCGATGGTCTGTTTCATCAGGCCATGCAATGACGCATCGCCCACCATCTCTGAGAGGCCTTCGATGATCGCAATGAAAGACTGCAGGCCGGTTTTGGCCCGGCCTTTCACCTGCCCGGCTTCCAGCAGCCGCTCGGCGGATTCCCACAAGGAGATGCTTTGCTCGGTGGCGTATTCCCGAAGTTCAGCGAGACTTTTTGCGCCTATGCCACGGGGCGGCACGTTCACCACTCGCTCAAATGCCGCATCGTCGCGGCGATACTGGACCAGCCTCAGGTACGCCAGGGCGTTTCGGATTTCCTGGCGATCATAGAAACGCAGACCTCCATAGACCCGATATGGGATCCCCTGGCGCATCAGCGATTCTTCCAGCACCCGGGACTGGGCGTTGGAGCGATAGAGAATCGCGGATTCACTGCGCAGATTGCCGTCCTGCACCCAGGCGGAAATGCTGTCGGCAATGTAGTTGGCTTCGTCCTGCTCGTTGAACGCCGCGTACAGGCTGATCGGTTCGCCTTCCGGACCGTCGGTCCAGAGCTCCTTGCCCAGCCGGCCCTGGTTGTTGGCGATCACCGCGTTGGCCGCCTTCAGGATCATCTGGGTGGAGCGGTAGTTCTGCTCCAGACGCACCAACCGGGCGTTGGGGAAATCCCGCTGGTACTGCTGGATGTTTTCGACCTTGGCACCCCGCCAGCCGTAGATAGACTGATCGTCGTCTCCCACCACCGTCATTGGCACGCGATTGCTGGCCAGCACCTGCAGCCAGGCGTATTGAATGGTGTTGGTGTCCTGAAACTCGTCCACCAGGATATGCTGGAACCGGCTCTGGTAATGGGCCAGCAGCTCCGGACGATGCAGCCACAGTTCATGGGATCGCAGCAACAGCTCGCCAAAATCCACCAGACCACCCTGCTGGCAGAGTTTTTCGTACTGGCGATAGATCTTCAGCATGATCGACAGGAAATGGTCGCCCGGATTCTCCTGGATATGATCCGCCCGCAGCCCTTCGTCCTTCTGGCTACTGATAAACCACTGGGCCTGCTTCGGCGGCCACTTGCTCTCATCAATCTGGTTTTCCCGCATCACCCGCTTGATCAGCCGCAGCTGGTCGTCACTGTCCAGCACCTGGAAGTTCTCCGGCAGGCCAGCGTCTTTCCAGTGCGAGCGCAGCAGACGGTGCGCGATGCCATGAAAGGTGCCAAACCAGAGGCCGCGAGCCGGAATGTCCATCATCTGCTCAATGCGGTAACGCATCTCCTTGGCGGCCTTGTTGGTAAACGTAACCGCCAGGATGCCAGTGGGCGGCACCCGATCCACGGTCATCAACCAGGCGATCCGGTGCACCAGAACACGGGTTTTACCACTTCCTGCACCTGCCAGAACCAAAAGGTGATCGTTCTGAGCGGTAACAGCTTCACGCTGGGCATCGTTCAACGGATCGATGATGTGGGAGACGTCCATAAAGAATCGGTTCGCTACTGGTTAAATAAACAGGTTGTTGAGTATAACAGGAGAAAAGAGGGATTTCCGGGTGGGAATGTTTTGTAGTTGTTTGTCGAATTACGCTTCGCTGATCCGATCTACTCATGTCAGGCGAGAAGATTTGATAAGCGCTCATCTAATGCCAGAAAGAGCGCGGGGGAGGTTCCCCTTCAGGACTGTCTGTGGCCAAGGATGGCCACAGCCAAGCGCACATGGATGTGCTCGTAGCGTGTCCTGAAGGGGAACCTCCCCCGTGCGACACTCCCAAGGATGAGGGCTATTCTTTAGAAGCCTCTGGGTACCGTCTGAGCTTCCACGAACTCGAACAGACCTTCAAGGCCGCCTTCACGTCCAATACCCGAGGCTTTCATGCCACCAAACGGCGCTTCCGGGGTCGGACCGGTGCCGGTGTTCCAGCCGCAGTGGCCGAAACGAAGGCCAGCAGCCACGCGCTGGGCGCGTTCGGCATCGTTGGTGAACACGTAGGAGGCGAGACCGAACTCGGTGTCGTTACCGGCTTCGATGACTTCCTCTTCCGTGCGGAACAGGGCCATGGGCACCAGCGGGCCGAAGGTTTCTTCCTGGTAGCAGCACATATCCCGGTTTACGCCGTGCACGACGGTCGGCGGGAAGAACAGGTCGTTACCCAGATCTTCCGGTTTCTTGCCGGCAACCAGGGTAGCGCCTTTTTCGAGGGCATCCTGTACGTGACGCTTGACCTTGTCGTAGCCGGCCTGGTTGATCAGGGGGCCAAGGTCCACGTCGCCGTTGATGCCGTCGCCGACGGTCATCTTGTTGACCCGCTCGGCCAGTTTTTCACCGAAGGCATCGGCCACTTTCTCGTGCACAAAAATCCGGTTAGCACAGACACAAGTCTGACCGCCACCCCGGAATTTGTTGGCGATGAGGTTATCCGCCGCCGCATCCAGATCGGCATCATCAAAGACAATGAACGGCGCGTTGCCGCCCAGCTCCAGGGCCAGTTTCTTGACCTGATCCGCCGTATCGACAATGAGCTTGCGGCCCACTTCGGTGGAACCGGTAAAGCTGAGCATGGGCACGTCGGGGCTCTCGCAGAGAACCTTGCCGATCACGCTGGCTTTACCCATCACCAAGTTCACCATGCCGTCAGGTATGTCGGTGTGCTTATCCATCAGGCTGAACAGGGCGATCATGGTCAGCGGGGTTTCGCTGGCCGGTTTGATCACCGAGGGGCAGCCTGCCGCCAGCGCAGCGGAGAGCTTCTTCGCGATCATGCCAATGGGGAAGTTCCAGGGCGTGATCAGGCCGGTGACACCAATGGGCCGGTAGTGGACCGTCCAGGTGCAGTCTTTCGGTTTTTCCGGAATGGTATGGGCATCCAGGGCCTGGATGTGCTTGGAGCAGTAATCGAAGAACCCGGCGGCGTAATCCACTTCACCCTGGGCCTCCTGCAGCGGCTTGCCATGCTCCATGCACAGGATCCGACCGACTTCCTCCTTGTTGGCCTTGAGCGCGTCCCGGATGTCTTCCAGCCACTTGCGGCGGGTCTCGATGCTGTAGGGACTGGTCAGTCGCAGTGCCGACTTGCCGGAGGCAACGGCGGCGTTCACTTCGTCTTCCGACATGGATGCGACCTGGGCGATCACCTTGCCCGTTGCCGGGTTATAGACATCGAAGGTGTTGCCATGTTCATTGTCAGTCCAGCGACCACCGATATAGCCGGTCAGCTTTTCCAGCAGGGGTGACTCGATCATCTCGGCTCCTCTTCTGTGATTGGCTCCGCCCCGAGTGGGGCGCAGTGAAGGTAATCTGGTTGCGTCAGTGTTTTATGTCTTTCATAGTGGATGTTGTATCCCGACCTGTAAAGTCAAGGGCAGGCTTTTGATCATCGCCTGAGTGTGCCTATACTCGGGGAATCAGACACTCAGGAGACCGGACAATGAAGGCATTTTTCCATCCTGCACAGGATGAGCATGTTCCACAGACCTACTTTACCCGGGGACAGATGCGCCAGCCCCAGGAAATTCCTGCCCGCACTGGTGAAATGCTGGGCGGACTCAGGGAACTGGGCATCTCCGTGCTGCAGCCCGCAGACCAGGGCGCGGGGCCGATCTCAAAAGTTCACGATCTGGGCTACCTGCGCTTTCTGGAATCTGCGCATCGGCGCTGGAAGCAGATGGATGACTGGGGCGATGAGGTTATTTCGAATATCTTCGTCCGCTCCCCGAATCACCTGACGGGCATTCTCGCCGAGGCGGCCCGCTATCAGGCCGATGGCAGCTGTCCGATCGGCGAACACACCTGGCATGCCGCTTACTGGTCTGCGCAGAGCGCGCTGGGTGCGGCCGATGCTCTGATCGCTGGCGACAGAACGTCGTACGCCGTGTGCCGACCGCCGGGGCACCATGCCCGCCGGGATGCCGCCGGTGGTTTCTGCTACCTGAACAACGCCGCAATTGCTGCCGAGCATATGAAGGCCCGGTTCCCGAAAATCGTTATCCTGGATACCGACATGCACCACGGCCAGGGTATTCAGGAGATTTTCTACGATCGCAGCGATGTGCTGTACATTTCTATCCACGGCGACACCACCAACTTCTACCCGGTAGTCAGCGGCTTTGAGAACGAACGTGGCGAAGGGGAAGGCTTTGGCTACAACATCAACATGCCAATGCCACACGGCTCAACGGAAGACGATTTCTTCGCGAAACTGGATGAAGCCCTGGCGGCCATAAAGCTGTTCCAGCCGGATGCCATAATTCTGGCCCTGGGTTTCGATATCTACAAGAACGACCCACAGGCCAAGGTGTCGGTCTCCTCCGAGGGCTTCTGCAAACTGAGCACCCATGTACGCAAACTGGGACTACCAACGCTGGTGGTGCAGGAAGGCGGGTATGATCTGGACGCCCTGAGCGAGAACGTCCAGCAGTTTTTCAAGGGGTTGGAGGGTTAGGACAGATTCCAGAGCGCAGGGTGCCAGCTCTCCGTTAACTATTTGGGCTCATGGCAGAAGCGGTTGTCCTCGGTATTCCGAGCCTCATCGCTTCCGCCAGATTCAGGGGCTCTTGGTACTACTCTTGCCAGCCACTGCACCGTTTACCGGCGTTAACCCGCCCAAGGTAGCCATCCTGCGTTGACTAGATTCCATACACTGATCGCGGCAAGTAGCAGGCTCGGAGAAAGAAACGATTTCAAAAATACCGGAATCGACACGCTGCTTTTGGCCAACAAGACTATTCCAGTTAATAAAACAGCCACCGATAACAGGCCACAAACGCTACCCAGGATGCCGATCAGGGTATCCTTTGAACTATCCGAAGTACTAATGCCAACCGGCAAGAGAATAGCCAGTAAAAGCCCGGCCACACCATACTTCACTCCGCTAACGATGGAAGTTTTCATTTTAAATTACAACTCGAGGCGTGGCATATATACTTACCTACTCAACACTGAAAATCTCTATGACACTTTCCAAGCGATAATCTAAAGAATTGAGCTCACCAAATTCATTCACACCATTTCTTACAAGATAATCGGACAGCGAATCTATCACCTCATTTACCTGCCCTTTACTTAGATCAACGATATATCGCTATTTTAGGCTATCGCCACTCAACATTGTCTCTTCGGCACTTTTAAACACAGATGCTAAATCAGAGTTCGATAATATCGAGACAATCAGACTTACATTTCTTCGATTGATTTTAAATTCCATTGTCTTCATGCCATGTCTGACGGATCTCAGCATTATCGTATAAAAATCAAAACCCGTGACATCAGGGCCGAGCCCTCATCAAAGGAGTGCTACCGCAATCTACTTCCTTCGCTTCCGTTTACGATTTCCCTCAATCGAAGCAAATACAATAACTCCAATAATTATTATTAAAATAGCAAAACCCAAAAGATCGGGAAAGAAATCTCTGCCCAACAAAATAACGACAATATACAATAGGGAAAGCCCGCCAACCCTGCAAATAAATAGCTCATGTTTGGTTTTTCGGCAACGACGATCTAGCGGCCCGCGCTAAGGTCGTTGTCCCGATACCCGAACCGGATCAAGGCAGAACCTGCATGTTTCAGGCCTCCTGAAGCCCAAAGGGAACACTGTTGTCATCACCATCATAGGTCGCCAGCAGCGTGGTCTTGTCCTGCCACAGGTAGCGTTCCACTACGCTGCCGTCTTTGATCCTGGCTGCCCGGTTCCCAAGTGCGTTGTGGCGGTATTCGATGGCGTGGCCCGGGGTCTGCACCTGTTTGAGCCGGCCCTGGCTGTCGTAGTCGTAGGTGGTGACGTCGGTGCCCGTGGTTTTCTGGCTCAGGCGTCCGTTGCCATCGTAGGTGTAGCTGGTATTGCCGAAGCTCTGTAACTGGTCGCCCAGGTTGTAGCTGGCGGAAATACCCGAGACGCCGCGTTCGGTGCTGGTTGCCAGGGTACGATTGCCGTTGGCGTCGTACTGGTACTGCTCCACCAACTGGCTGTTTTTGGTTACCCCGGTCAGGCGGTAGCGGTCATCGTACTCATACCCGTACTGGTTGACGGTGCCATCCGGCAGGGTTTCGGTTTTACCAACAATCTGGCCGACGCTGTTCTAGGTCAGTTCGTAGTCGAAGGTGGCTAAGTGCACAATTAGGCTTGCATAGGCGGTTCAGGATATTTCTCTACCAAATAACAACCTTTCTAATTCCTCAAATCCTGAAGTCTTTCCTGAAAGGTACAATTTTCCAAATTCACACTTCAGCATTAAATTTATATTGTCCTCGTGAAAAAGGAATTTCATATTTTTACTAGAAGAAAAAAATTCACCTTGAGAAATCATCGTTGACTTATCAAACTCAAAGGCCATTCCACTGAATGTTTTCCCTGAAAATCGCCTTCCATTATAGGTTATTTCTTGGACAGTCGAGCGTACGATGAGAATCGCCTCGACTGATTCTTTAAATTTCATCAAAAAAAATATGCTAAACCCAATAATTATCAACCTTTCCCATAATAAAAAATAATTTAGCACCGAGAAGCTAAACAGATATATCGAAGCTCCTATTATTGGTAATGGTATTAGATACAGAAGCGGGTAATACCTACCCGCGCCCCCAAGACATTGATTTTCCCATTTAGTCAAAACAATTCCTTATCTTCCCAATGCTGTTCCTATTGCGCCCGAGGCTGTTGATGGGCCCCACCCAATCACAGCGCCGGACACAGCGCCAGCACCGCGAGTAATAGCTGAGGCCCAACCACCACCTACCGCTGACCCAGCGGCCGATCCCCAGTTGATATTTGAATTATTGCAGGGGTCACCATCGATATTGTTTCCGATCGCTTGACCAAGCAAGTTGCTTCCCCCGCCAATTGCCGCAGATGCACCTATGCCTACACCACCGAAGAACCCTGTCGCAGCACCTGTTGCAGCCCCGATTGCTCCTGCTAATGCCGCGTCTGGAATGCTTGCTCCTGTTGCCAATGCACCGGTGAACGCAGAGACAGCGCCAATGGCTCCACCAATAGCCGCGCCTACAACCCCAAACTGTCCCGTTGGATCCACAAAGTTTACGGGATCGTTGGACACATACCCATAAAGATTCGTATCCCCACCCGCAAAACCAATCGGGTCCCGGGCCGTCCAGCGACCGGTTGTTGGATCGTAATCCCGATAGCCAAACCGGATCAGACCAGTATCCGGATCGTTCAGACCACCGGCAAACGCAAACGGAATCTCAAAGCCGGGATTGCTATCACTGATCACATTGCCATAGACATCGTACTCAACAGCCTTGACCACTTGCCCAGCGCTGTCCGTGATTATCCTCGGGCTGCCCAGGTGGTCCGTTAGCAGGTAATAGGTCTGGCCATTCTCGGTAAAGCTCGTCGGA
The DNA here is from genome assembly GCF_900188315.1 of Marinobacter sp. es.042. Classification (NCBI taxonomy): domain Bacteria; kingdom Pseudomonadati; phylum Pseudomonadota; class Gammaproteobacteria; order Pseudomonadales; family Marinobacteraceae; genus Marinobacter; species Marinobacter sp. es.042. The sequence goes on along the minus strand of NZ_LT897781.1, from coordinate 3,483,766 downwards.
GCATGGCCCAGCGTGTAGTTGAAACGCTGTTTGAGGTTGCCGTCCCCATCGTAGGTGGCCAGAAGCGTGGTCTTGTCCTGCCACAGGTAACGCTCCACCACTTGCCCATCTTTGACCTTGGCGACCCGGTTACCCAGGGCATTGTGGCGGTATTCGATGGCGTGGTCCGGAGTCTGCACCTGTTTGAGCCGGCCCTGGCTGTCGTAATCGTAGGTGGTGACGTCGGTGCCCGTGGTTTTCTGGCTCAGGCGTCCGTTGCCATCGTAGGTGTAGCTGGTATTGCCGAAGCTCTGTAACTGGTCGCCCAGGTTGTAGCTGGCGGAAACACCCGAGACGTCGCGTTCGATACTGGTGGCTAGAGTACGGTTGCCGTTGGCGTCGTACTGGTACTGCTCCACCAACTGGCTGTTTTTGGTCACCTCGGTCAGGCGGTAGCGATCATCGTACTCATACCCGTACTGGTTGACGGTGCCATCCGGTAGGGTTTCGGTTTTACCAACGATCTGGCCAACCTTGTTGTAGGTTAGTTCGTAGTCGAAGGTGGCCGCCTGATTCAGCTCGGTGCTGACAACGGTGACTTCCCCGTGGCCGTTGTAGGCAAACGTCCGGTTCAGGGTGCCATCGTCCAGACTGACCGGTAGGCCGTGATCGGCGTGGCGACCGATGGCGAAGCCGTGAATGCCGGTTAACAGGCCGTCCCGGTCATAGGTCAGGCTGGCACTGTCACCGGCGTAGGTGATCTGGCTGACCTGATAATCCGGGTTGTGCTGGTACTGGATCCCTTCGTTGAGTTCGCCCTGGTAATTCACGGCCGTCAACAGGGTGCCGTCCCAGTTGTAGCTCAGGCTTTCTCCACCTTCCGTAATCTGGCTCAGCTGATCGCCATGGTGGTAGTCGTAGAGGATTGCCCCTTCCGGCGTATCGGTCCGGGTCAGGCGGTTCTGACTGTAGGTATGTTCCAGCCGTTGCCCGGATGGCAGCTCAATGGCCGTCAGGCGGCGATCCCGATCGTACTCGTATTGAGTCGTCTCACCCAGCGGGGTCGCTTCGGAGGTAACCCGATTGATGCCATTGTACGCGCTGTCGTGGTCAGCCGGCGTTGGCACCACCAGGGTGGTTCGGTTGCCGTTCTCGTCGTACTCGCTGAGCGTGGTATGGCCGTCCGGGTAAGTGACTTTGGTGACCCGCCCGAGCAGATCGTACTCATAAAACGTCTGCTTACCGTCGGCGGCCGTTATCGCAGTCACCTGGCCCCGGCCTTCGCTGCCGAAGGTGTAGCTGGTGCTACGGTCGCCCACGGTTTCCTGAATCAAGCGGCCACGGGCGTCGTAAGCAAACTCGGAGTCCAACAGGCCGGTCACGGATATGCTTTGAGTGAGCAGGGTTTCCGGGTCAACCTGTTCACGGACAACACGGCCCTCCGCCGAGGTTTGCACCAGGGTGCCGGCACGTGCGTCTACCTCGGTGGTGCTGGTGTCGCCGTTCACATTCGCGGTCACCGTGTATCGGCTGGTATCCGCGCCATTCTGGCCGTAGACCGTACTGAGCGTGGTGCTCTGGGTCAGGCCGCTGGGCTGAGAAACGGTTATGGCGCTGGGGATTTCTTGCAGGGTTTTGGGGTCCAGCACCTTGTCCACCACAGTGGTAACACCGCCATAGAGAGTGGTTTGCTGGAGCTGGTCAGCCCTCAGGATATCGACCAGGGTGGTCCCGTTCTTATAGGTGATTTCCTTGCGGACATCACCATTCTCCAGCACTCGGCGAACGGTCTGGTACTGATTACCCTCCGCAGTGGTATAACCATAGCGGTTGTGGCCGATACCTACCCGGGTATCGAAGAAGTCCCACTGGCCGCCTTCGGGGTCTCGGGTTTGGTAGACACGACCATTCTGGTCAAATTCATGAGGGTAGCGGTAGCCGTTCGGGTCGGTTTTCTCGGTGAGCAACCCGCCATCCTGATACAGGAACTGATACTCGCTGCCATCTTCATAGGCCAGGGCTGTCAGGTTGTTGTGTTCATCAACCGTGAGTTCGGTTATCTGGCCATCCGCTGCCACAATTCGCTGTGGTTCACCGTCGGCATTTCGCTCAATGGCAATAACGTTTCCAAAACGGTCCGTAATTTGATTGAGCTTGCCGGCCTCGTTGTAACCGAATTCAACCAGGGTGGTACCACTATCCAGATCGAAGGTGGCAATGTGTCGGCCCTCGCTATCAAAGCGGTATGGCATTCTTGAGGCTGAAGCGGCATCTCTTACACAGCGCACGTGATACTGGTCCGTCTTGCTGAACCGCTCGCTATTGAAGCTGGCGCTTTCAATCGCCCAGGCCTGTTCATCGTCCCGAAAATTGGTGGTTGAACTCCAGTACGGCTGCCGGAAGCTGGCTTCATGATCCCAGTATTCCCCGGGAGGGAAAACCAACTCTGTTTGATGGGCAAACACGCTGTTTGGCAGAACGTAAAGCAGCTCGTTGATGTTCGGCAGTCTCCAATCGCTGAAGCCAGCAAACGTAGAGGCCTCACAATGCTGGATACTGGAAGCCCAATCCAACTTGGTACTGGCGTTCTCGGGCGCATCCTGCCACATAAGGCCGTTGTCATTATCGACAACTACCTGTTTGGCCGCGTCACGTTTCAGGTTCTGGGTGTATCGCTCATCAATAGACTCTCCCCGAACACACATGACGGGCTTCAGGGCACTCTCTGGATTCGCCGCCGACGTGTGCCAAAGACCTCGGGCACGGGATACGCTGTAAATGGCCGGCCCGATGTTCCCGCCCGACTTATCAAGGGTGTAGCCAATCTCTTTGGCCGTTGGCAAACGCCAACCTGTTCCCTTCGGCATAGCATCGTTGGCGCAATACGCCTGAGCCCCTGCCTTGGTGCGAGCCTCGAACGGCTGATCGGTAAACTGCCATTCCAGCCCGGTCACCTTGTCAACAAGCACACCTTCATCGTTCACGGTGTAATCGATGCTGCTGCCCCCGCTCTGATAATAGCCGTCATCGCCATCAACCAGGCTGTAGGTGAGGCCGGTTTTAAGGATCAGTGACTGAGTTTCCACATCCACGACGCTGCCACTGCCCAGATACACTCGGCCTGCGGGATCGTATTCATGGACGTTGGACAAAGACCAGCCATTGGCCAGCTGGCGTTCAAAACTGTTCTTGAAGGAGACGCCGCGGGTTTGCCAACTGATGTAGTTCTGGCGGCCTGGTACTTCCGTCACGTTATTGCCCACCGTAGCCCAAGCCACCGGGAACTCCGAAAGTTCCCGCTGTTCCTCAGCAGCATTGCCTGCACTGATGTACTGGGTTTTGTACTCATACCCGATGCTCACCCGGCCACTTACCATCCCTACAGGGCGAACACCATCCACCCGGGTACCATCCCAGATGAACTCCACTTCGGTATTCGTTGCCGGCGCCAGTTCTCTCTGGAACACCCGGCCGGCAACTTCCAGCTTCACGATCATTTTCTCAAGCGTTGAGGGAATCTCGGCACCGCTGACTCTAATACGCGCCTTGTGCTTATATCCCTCGGTCCTCTGGCTGGAGTAGTGAAGCGTCAGGTTCGTGCCCGAGATGGCAATGTCTTCGTGGAAGGTTTGCTGATACGGCTTAACGTATGAACCCGTGCATTCAAGCTCTTCGTTCTGTTCATCTTCCTGCTCCGGATCAAGCGCCAGCTCCGTAGGCGCTTCGTCTTCACTGGAGCCCCAGTTGTAGTCCTTGGCCGAGAAGTGGTTAAAGCTACCCCACCAGAGCGTGTCTCCGGCATCGTAACCTGCCAGACCAATAACCTCATCTTCGGTGTTGCCATTGCCGTTGAGGTCGTCCGGCGTGGAATCGCCGGTGTAGTCGAGGCCGTCGACCACACCATCGCCATCAACATCCAACAACTGAACAACTACGCCGTTGGAGGACGCCACCCACTGATTTCCAAGCCGATCATAGGTTCCGATCGGGACAATCTCGCCAACGTCAAAGCCCAGGAAGTTATCAACGAACATCACAACGTCACTATCAAAAACAACGCTGTCGCTGTAATAAACGCCCGCTACGTGAAGGTCATTGGCGAACGTGAAGGCCGTCTCGCGGGGTAGTTCTCCTGGCATCGATTCCGGAGTTTCAAATTCCGTCGCGCTGAACTGAAACTCGTCAAGCTCGCGAGTACTGCCGTCTGCAGAGACCACGGTTGCAGTGGTTATACCATTGAAGACAACGGTTGCCTGACGCTCGCCAAATTCGTCAATAACCGTCGTGGACTGATGAACCTGAGGTTCGCCGGACGTCAAATCGATCCGTGTCTGTTTGCTGTCACGGGGCAGCAACATGACATTCTCGAGACTTGCCCAAGCGTTAGAGGAGCCGATGGTGGTTCGCTGTACAACAAGGTGCCCGGTTTTTTCGTAAACGATGGTCTGCTGACCGGCAGGTCCAGCGATGATAAACCGACCATCACTTCCGGTTTTTGTTGAGCCAAGCTCGGGCTTATTCAGGAATGAAGCCTGTACTCCGGCCATGGGCTGTCCGTCACGATCCAGCACCAGCCCGGTGTACACCGCCATGGCCATGGGGTCGTAACTGCTAATGGTCGCGTTGTCTGGCACGTATTCCGAGTATGCAGACGCCTCGGCGCCCTGAAGATTGCTGAGATCAGTTGCTTCACGAACCCGGACAAAGAGTCGGTTAGACTCCAAACCATCAACGCGGGCAAGCACCTGAGCGTTCCCTTCCCGCTCTGCCGTCAATACGCCACCTTCAACAGAAATGATAGACCGGCTGTCCGCTACGAAGCTGGCGTAGGCGGTGATATCCACTTCATTTCCGTTGTCGTAATAAGCGCCTACCTGAAGAGAATGCGAATCACCCGGAACCATCATCAGGGTGCTGGGTGCTACGCGGATCTCTCGCAGCCCATTGGTATCCACCCGCGATTCATCAATTTCGAGAATGTGAGCGGTATTGCAGCCTTGGGCTGCTGACACATCCACCGTAGTGACGCCAGACATGTCCCACTCGCTGTTCTGGTCAACGGTCTGGAAAACTGTCACATAGCCATGTGAGGAAGGTGACGCTTGTCCCGGGCGATAAAGCCCCCGGGCAACCCCAAACCCGATCACCCCTTCTTCGGATTCGATGCCGCTGTTTTCATCAAGGCCCGCCTGCAAAACGTGGTCCCGGTGCCCCCACGCGGGGCCGGTTGCCCACTCAAAGTCCTCAAACCAGCTTTTATCCTGGTAGAGCCAACCATAAATGGCCAGTACCAATGCCTGATCCGCCGTTGGAACCTCGGCGTAACCGTTGCCGGAAGCAACAGACTCCGTCTTTACATGGGCATCGCGATGACTTGCCAGATAAGCGTTTGAATCAAGACGATCGCTTGGGCTAAGGCCATCGTTGTAGTGACCAATGACCTGATTACGATCATGAATGTAATCAGCATAGTCTTGAGCAATCGTCACGATTTCCTGAGCAACCCCCTGATAGGGCTTGAGACCTCGTGCCGTGCGCTCGGCATTCACAAGATAGAGCCCTTTTTCCTGAAGACTCATAGCGTCCCAGGTCGCCTGATCCGGCATGATCAGGAACTGGAAAACCGATGGGTCCTGAGAGCGCGCATAGTTGAAGCCCCGGGCAATATCGTCGACTGTTTCGACCTGATTTCCTCGCCACTCTATATCGTTTTCCGGGTACTGGAGCTCCACGTACTTATCATTGGCGACGGGTTGAAAGGGACAGGACATCAGCTCCCTTGTTGGCTCAACAATGAGACTCAGTTCCGCCGTGTCGGTAAGACCAAGCCCTGTCGTTACGGTCAATAGAACCGGATATTCGCCAGCAGGCATCCCTTGAAGATTCGCGATCGCACTGGTGGACACGACTTCATCTTGCAATCGCCATTCGTACTCAAGCAAACCTTCCTGGACAGAACTGCCAGATCCATCAAGAGTAATCGGGACGTTTTCGTAAACGTAGTGTGCAGCGGGCAGAGTCGCTTGTGGTGCGTACCCAACCTCCACCAACAGTGTCTTAGTGGCAACCTGGCCCGCATCGGACTCAACTTCAACCCGGTATGGCCAACTGCCAGCTTCAAGCCCGGTTAAGGTAACCGACGCGGAGTTACTGAACGGTGTCTGGGTATCGCCCTCATACCAGCGGAAGGCGGCAATCTCTCCCAGGGGTACATGGCTGGCCTGGGCACTGATGGAAACGCTATCACCCACTGCTGCCAGGAAATCGCCCTCCAGGCTAATCACTGGGCTGTGCCCGCTCACCGATACGTCGATCGACTGTTGGTGAGTCAATCCATTAGCGTAAGTAAGTGACAAAACGATCTGATGCTGACCAAGTGCCAACCCTTCTAACATCAGGGTCGAACCTTCGCCAAGTACTTCACCGGTTTCTTGAGACAACCACTGGATGGATTCAACTGACGGGTCCGACGCCTGGGGCCCAGCCTCAAGCGTTACGGTGTCGCCAAGGTTAACGTCCGGGTTACCCTCTACTTCGATATCGGGGCGAGGAATCACCACAACAGTGACATCCTGTGCTGCCTCAAGTCCTCGCGCGTTTGTAACCGTCAGCCGGTAGGAGTTCTCACCGGCAGTAAGGTTTGCCATTTCCAGAAGCGGTCCCGTAGCAACCACACTCTCGTCTGTAGCATTTGTCCATTCATAAGTTGAAATTCCGGCTACATCCTCGGTACCGCTACCATCCAGAACAAGTGTGTCACCTTCCCACAATGAGGTCTGGCCCGAAATCTGGATGACTGGCGGCCCATACACCACCAGCGAGATGGGCTCCTCCAAAGACTGACTCAACCCAAGCTGGTCGGTAACGGTGAGTTGAATCTCGTACGTTCCAGCATTACTGAACTGAGTTTCAAGAACGGCGCTGTCGCCAAGCACCTCTTCTGTAGTCAGGTTGCTCCATTCGTAGGCCGTAATATTTCCATCCGAGTGGTAGCTGGCAGAGCCGTCGAACACAATGGGTTGTTCAACATCTACCTCTTGCGGCGGCATGTTGGCGAGGACCGCCACGGGCTCCGCATAGCTTCGGATGCATCGCGGCGCATAGTTATCATAAGTGAGCCCCACGACCGAATGGTTGGCATTCGCAGCCCAGCTCCCCGCATAGTTGGATTCGGGGTCATACTGATACCTGAATCGGTATCCTCGGGCTGGATCATCATTTACTAGAGTAGAAGATAGCCAATGCCTGTTCTCCGGTACGTTTATAAAAAAGTCCGGGCTCCATCGAGAACCATCGAACACAAAATATTCAAACTCTCGCACCAATAATTGGGACTCATTGAAGTTAGGCAATCTCCAGTCAGAAAAGCCCCCAAGATCCAAAGCCCCACAATAAGCCAGGTTTGCTTCAACATTGCCCCTGATTTGCAGAGATTCAGGGGTGTCTTGCCACATCAAACGGTTGGCACGGTCAACCACAAGATTGTGGTCATCCAATCGATGAAGCGACGGCAGGAATCGCTGCGGACCGCTGACGCAGCGGACACTGGCTTCCTTATTGTAATCAGCGGGCAGAATCCTGGTGTCTTTGAAATCCACCATGGTTTTCCAGCTGCTATACGCAGGTTCTCGAGAGCGGCCTTGAAACTGGGGGGATGCAAAAAACCATCGCTGATCGTAACCGGTCCCGACTTGATACTTGAAAACCTGTTCGATCAGCGTCTTGCTATGATCAAAGAGATAGACCAGCTCAAGGCGATTGGGAAGGCGCCATTCAGTCTCTCCACCCAACTCCAAATCACGACAATACGATGCGGCGTTGTGGAACGTTGTTGCTTCATTCAGGACAACATCACTGTTATCTTGCCAAACAAGACCGTTCACCTGGTCAACAACAACGTCCCGTTCATCGTCACGAACAAAGAAGCGATCCGTACCAACCCTGGCATCCCCGTCATCTTCGGAATAACGACTTACTCTTGCCCCCGTTCTGGGAATTCTGGAGTGCCCTTCCTCTACTTCTTCCAAAGTCACCAGCGGCGAGACACTGATTACAAAGCTCTGGGTATCACTCAATCCATAGGGATCTGTTACCCGAACGGATATTTCGTGGTCACCTATCTGACTATCGCTTGGCGTCCATCGAAGCTCATCTTCCTCAAGCAACATCCCTTCTGGCCCAGAAACGAGAGAGAAAGCCAGACGACTGTCTGCAACGAAGGGATCTGATGCCATCAAAGAGTAGACGTAATTCTGACCGACGACCGTGTTCTGCAAAGGCCAGGAGGTAAAGGCAGGCTCTTTGTTGGGATCCTGGACGGTCAAATGGAACATCTGAAGGGTTTCGCCCCCCCGCTCGTCAACAACCCGAACCTCAAAATAATTGTCGCCAAGCTGGTGCCGCTGGGGCTCCCAAGACAGCAGGCCCGCGTACTGATCGATCTCAACGCCTTCAGGGCCAGTAACGTGAAAGCAAAGATCATCATTCTGATTATCGGTGGCTCTTACCTGGTACACATATTCGCTGGCGTACCAGGCTTCTGAACTTGGCGCAGAGGTTACCTGGGGAGGCTGATTGGTTTCAGATAATTGCTCAGGTGTCAGACCAAAGCCTTCGGAGCTATCCACCTCTCCTGCGTCGCAGCTATCGGTGGAGCCTCCTTTAATAAGGATGTTCAGACGGGATTCGGCATCTGGTGAGACACCAAAGCTGCCCAATATGTCCTGACTACTAAGAGTGCTCTGAGAGCCCCCATCCCCGCCACCAAAAAAGATATTCCCTATGACATCTCGCCGTGAGAAAAAGTTTACAACCCGCACTCCGACATTATGGCTCTCACTTTGAAGAACCAGGTCATTTCCCCACCGGATCATATTTGAGGCAATATCCTGACGCTCAATGCCTCCGACGAAATGCACGTTGTTCAAGGCACTGTCAGCAACAATTACCTTGTTACCATCGCCAGGACGCAGTTCAAACGTAATGCCATTATCGCCATATTGGAGGACTTCACCACCGGGCAAGCGGCCTACGAGATAATCACTACCTTCACCTGGCTCAACGACGCGCACGCCCATTCTGGGCACCAGGAACTCGCTTACGCCCGACCCAGACATGGTGTCCGAATCTCCGGCACCCAGTACCAGTGAACGAGAGGATTGAACCTGAGAGGGCACCTCCTCCCCAAAAACCTGGAAGAGGCTTGAGCGAGTCAGTGAGGCACCGTCATGGAACCTTAACTCGCCCAACGTGTTGGCTACAGAAAAGAAGTCTCTTACTGTAATTCGGACCTGTTTAGAGTCAATCCGTAGTAAAAGATCATTCCCAGACTTTACGAAAGACTGAGAAACATCGGAGTACGTTATCGATTCATCAAACTCGATAACATTGAAGCCTTCTGTCTCGACAATGACATTGTTTCCAAAGCCTGCCTCAAAATAGTAAAGGTTGTTACCTGGCCCGCCCAATACATAATCATCACCGGCCTCCGGGATAATCAAGTTGTCCCCGCTTCCGGCATAGATCAGATCATCATCAACCGTACCAATAAGCCAATGGAATTCTTCCGGTAGTTCCGGATCGGTGTCGCCGGGATCTCCATTGCCCGGGTCGGTTCCTCCGCCCGAGCAATCATTGCCACAATCACCGCCGCCGTTACCACTTCCTCCCGCGTCCAGCAGAACACCTTCCACGTTGAGTGCGTATTCAGTTTCCGCTTCAGGAGCAGCTACGCCAAAGAGCTCAAACAATTGAGCTGACTGAAGCTGCCCTCCGGATTCAAAACGTATATCTACAACCGTATTGGCAAGCGTAAAGAACTTGTAGATGCGTACTTCGCCATCACTATTGCGATTGCCGAGTACCAAATCATCGCCACGTTTTTGCAACTGGGACGCCACATCGTTAAACGTAATGCCGCCCCTGAAGAAAATCTCGTGATGCCCCGACGAGGCCACAACTACATCCTGGCCGTCCCCCGGATAAATCTCGAAGGTGACAGGGGACGTGCGTCCAATCAGGTAGTCGTTGCCTGCAAGCCCCTTTAAGACTTGAGTATCATCTGATGGAACCAGAACATCTCTTTGACTTGACCCTGAAATTACACTGTCACCACTCCCCGCCTGAACCAGTTGGAGAGGCACTCCATCAGCGGTTGGTTCCGATGCACCAAATACCTGGAATAGTTGGGTAGATGAAAGCTGCTGACCGTTCTGAAAGGTAAAAGACGCGATAGTGTCTTTAACGGTAAAGAACCCACTCACAGTAAGGGTTCGATTCTCATTACCCAATACTAGCTGTAGATCGTCGCCTGAACGCCATAGGCCACTGGCAACATCAGAAAAAGAAATATTAGGCCCGAATTCCACCGTGTTCTGCCCGGCCACCTCGACAACGGTAATGTGACCCACACCAGCGTCGATCAGGTATTCGTTGTTGCCGGCACCACCAATGATCAAATCCTCTGCGGTTCCGACGAGGATTCGCGAATCTTCCGGCCCAACTACGATCAAGTCGTTGTTTTCCGTGCCAACAATCTCGGGGGTCATCGGCGTGGATAACGCAGCAGGTATGGGAGGTAATATCAGTGCGAGAGAGGCGAACGCGAGAGCAGAAAAGGCGACATACAGGCGTGACTGTGCCATGAGGGCTTCCTTTCAGGTTTCATTGTGCAATCCATGCACCCCCCCAAAACAAAGCGTTTCTATTCAGAGATCTTCGAACTGCAGACTCTGCTAAATGTTGAGGGGGGCCAAGGCCATAAAACTATTACACGCAACTAACACAGACTGAGCAAGTGTCAGCCTCCGAATTGTGACTTGCATCACACTGAAAGATGCGCAATCGAACACCGCCCCTCACAGATCAAATCGCCGGGACATAGACCTTTATGTTCATGTGCCCCTCGGCCTTCAGATGCCCCGCGTGCATCCGGCTCATGGTGCCGCGATCGCAATACAGCAGGTATTGCCGGTTCGCCGGCAACTCCGGTAGCTGCTGATTCAGCTCGTAGAAAGGGATCTGCAGGATCTCATTGTTGGTCAGTGTCAGCGGTGACTGTTCGCCCTCCGAGGGGTGACGCACGTCGATGATCACGTCATCCACCGATGGTGTCTGCACCAGCTCCACTTCCTCCGGCGTCACGGTCGTTTCCAGCAACCGGTTTATCGGCGTTTCTTCCCGGGCCTCAATCGCGTTGGCAAGCACTGACGTGTCCATTTGGGCTTCGTCTTCCTCCACGCGATGGAGCTTGGCGCGGGTAGCCGGTTTCTGGGAGATGACGCCACAGTATTCGGGCATGTTGCGGGCATAGACTTCGGTGCCAATTTCCCGGGCGATGCGGATGATGGATTCCTTGTCCATCGCCACCAGGGGCCGCAGGACCGCCTCGTCACTGGCCCGGTCCACCACGTTCAGGTTGCTCAGGGTCTGGCTGGACACCTGGGCCACCGCATCCCCTGTCACCACGCCAGAGGCGTTGTTCTTTTTTGCAATGTCGGCAGCCGCCATAAGCATCTGGCGTTTCAACACCACACCCCAGTGACGGTGGCTCACCGAACGCATGATTTCTGCAACCACGCCTTCGAACGGAACCGAAATAAACTTGGCACTGTGGGAGGCACCATAGCGATCCCACAGGTAGTGCACTACCTGGCGCACACCAACCTCGTGAGCCGTGCCACCGAGGTTGAAAAACAGGAAGTGGCTGCGCAAACCCCGACGCATCATCAGGTAAGCCGCCACGGACGAATCATAGCCCCCGGAAATCAGGGTCAGCACATTTTCGACACTGCCCAGCGGATAGCCGCCCAAACCCCGGTGCTTGCGATGGGCAATATGGAACTGGTCGTCCTGGACTTCAATCCGCACCTCAACCTGTGGAGATTTCAGATCAACCCCACTGGCACCCGATGCCTGCATAAGCGCGGCACCCACGGTACGCTCCAGATCAATAGAGCGGAAACTGTGTTCACCGTGACGTCGGGCCCTGACGGCAAAGGTTTTGCCAGTCAACCGGTCCGCAAAGGCCTCAACAGCCTTCTCGGCAACATCTTCCAGACTGACAAATGGAAACGCTCCGATTTCCTGGATCGTGGAAATGCCCGGTATGCGCAAAAGCAGCTCAAGGGCCGGCCCGGACAACCCACGACCGTCTGGCACCTCCACGTCTACCCTGTCCCAACTGCCTTCAACCCGAATCTCCGGATCAAGCCGCGCCAGCAGCTTTCGGATGTTCTGGCGCAGATGACGCATCTGCTGGCGACGGACGGGTTTACTCTTGATAGCAACTTCCGGAGCGGGACGAATAAGCAGTTTCATAAATCGGAATTTTGTCGGGTGGCGTATTGTACTGAAAGGCCTTAGTCTACCCTTTTGACTGCGTGCCTCAAAATCGGGCATTTCCGCAACATCCAGGAGTTTCACCGTTAATGCAGGAAACCACCATCAATGCCCTCGTCTCACCAGAGGGCAGCCTTGAAATTCTCTCCAATCATGAGGTCAACCGCCTCAAGGACCGCAGCGAAGGCGGCCTTTACCGGCTGTTTCGCCAATGCGCGCTGGCGGTTCTCAATACCGGCATCGAGACTGACGACTGCAAGGCATTGATGGAATCCCATGCCGACTTTGATGTCCGCCTGGTACCGCAGCCCCGGGGCCTCAAACTGGAACTGATCAATGCGCCCGGCCATGCCTTTGTTGATGGCGAAATGCTCAGGGCGATCCGCGAGCACCTGTTCTCGGTTCTACGAGACATTATCTACTCGCATTCAATCCCTCAGACAGCCGCCGGTTTTCGCCGGGATGATCCGGAGGACCTGACCAATTACGTGTTCCACATTCTCCGCAACGCCCGGGTGCTGCAGGCAGGACGACAACCAGACCTCGTGGTCTGCTGGGGTGGTCACTCAATCGGCCATGATGAATACCAGTACAGCAAGGATGTCGGTCATCAGTTGGGGCTCAGGGCCCTGAGCATCTGCACCGGATGTGGCCCGGGTGCCATGAAAGGTCCCATGAAAGGTGCCACCATTGGCCACGCCAAGCAGCGGGTAAAGAACGGTCGCTACATCGGTATTACAGAACCCGGCATCATTGGCGCCGAAGCCCCAAACCCTATCGTCAATGAACTGGTCATCATGCCGGACATTGAAAAGCGCCTGGAAGCGTTCGTTCGATGTGGTCACGGCGTGATTGTATTCCCGGGCGGTGTCGGCACCGCCGAGGAAATTCTCTACCTGCTCGGGATCCTGCTGCATCCGGACAACGCGGATTTGCCCTTCCCGGTGGTATTTACCGGCCGGCAGGAAAACGCGGAATACTTCGAGATGATCGACAAGTTCATCAGGAACGCCCTCGGGGATGGGGCTGCGAGCAAATACGAGATCATCATCGACGATCCGGTGCGCGTGGCCCAGACCATGAAAAAAGGGATGAAGGAGGTCGAGACGTTCCGGCGCGCCATGCAGGATGCCTATTATTTCAACTGGATGCTGAAGATCGACCCGGTGTTCCAGCTGCCGTTCGAGCCCAATCACGACAACATGCGGGCGCTGGAGCTGCATCGGGACCAGCCTGTGCACCTGATCGCTGCGAATTTGCGCAAGGCATTCAGTGGCATTGTTGCCGGTAACGTCAAGGAGGGTGGTATACGGCAGGTTCAGGAGAAGGGGCCGTTCGAAATCGCAGGCGACCCGACTCTGATAAAACCGCTCGAAGCCATGCTCGAGCAGTTTGTGACCCAGAACCGGATGAAACTACCGGGTTCTTCGGCCTACAGACCGAGCTATCGCATCGTCAGCGGAGCGGCCTAAGCCGCTTCGCTGACAGCGTAAGGCTTACTTGCCGCCGTCTGCCGGCAGGCTCGCGAAGTAGGCCGCCAGATTGGCAATGTCGGCGTCACTCAGGGCAGCAGCCTGCCCCTGCATAATCGCGGCCTGGCCGCCAGAGCGTTGCTTGTTCTTGTACGCCTTCAGGGCCGATACCAGGTACTGCTCGTTCTGGCCCGCCAGGTTCGGGTATGTCGGGATTTGCGCAAGACCATTCTGGCCATGGCACGCGGCACAGACAGCCGCCTTGGCCTTGCCGGCTTCGGCATCTGCGGCAGAAACTACTGCAGGCACAGCAGCGCCAAGCGCAAAAATTCCCGCAACAGCGTAGTGTTTCAGATTCATTGTTATTACCCTCTCATCGTCATTTTCCAGATTTTAAGGCCGGTTCGGAGGCCGGGCACTAAACTGACTTGCACTTATAGCACAGAGCGGGGCAACCTCAAATGCGATAGGTCAAGGACATCTTTTCGACGTTAGTCCTCTTTCCTGTTCTGGCTATTAGGGTGAAAGTACGTTCGATTCCGTATCCAAGATTGATTTAATTCTCCGGAGAAAACGCCAATGTCTGTAGAGGCCGAGGAACTTGCATGCCGCGAAGGGCACATGGGTGTTCTTACACTGAACTCCCCGGGCACTCTCAACGCGCTTTCCGAACACATGATCGAGCAGATCCAGGACATCCTGGACCGCTGGGCCAATGATGACCGAATCTGCATCGTGGTCATTCAGGGCGCCGGTGAGAGAGCCTTTTGCGCCGGCGGTGATATCCGCGAACTCTATGATGCAATTCTCGACGGGCAAGAGCCGGAGAAACCGGTACGGTTTTTCAGCCGGGAATACCGGATGGATTACAAAATCCATCGCTTCCCAAAGCCCGTGCTGGGTATAGCCCACGGCGTGGTGATGGGCGGCGGTCTTGGTGTGTTCTCAGGCTGCCGGTATCGGCTGGTTACGCCGGATGTCACGCTGGCAATGCCCGAGATCACGATCGGGCTGTTTCCGGATGTGGGTGCCAGCTGGTTTTTGAAACGGCTGCCTGGAAGGCTGGGGCTGTTCATGGGGTTGACCGGCGCCCGTTTGAACGTCAGCGATACGCTGCGGGTTGGTCTCGCCGACATGGCCATCCTGCCGGAGGACCGGGATCGCCTGCTTGACCGACTGGCCTCGGAACGCTGGACCGGCCAAACCGCCGCCGATGACAATCGACTGTTCAGGTTACTCAACCAGATCCAGACACCGGATTACCGGACACTGCCACCCAGTCACCTCGCCCGGCACGAACAGCGGATTGCCAGGCTGAGCGCCGGCGATGAACTTCCGGACATCGTTGATCAACTGCTGGCAGCGGAGGTTGACTGCGACTGGTGGCATGCCTGTATGAACACGCTCAGAAACGGATGCCCGGTCTCTGCATGGCTGGTCTGGACCCAGTTACAGAAAGCGCAGCAAATGTCCCTGAAGGACGCCTTCCGCATGGAACTGGCGATGGTTTCCGAATGCATCCGCCGGCCTGACCTGGCAGAGGGAATCCGGGCTCTGGCTATCGACAAGGACCGCCAGCCAAAATGGAGTTACTCGAGCGTGGCCGATGTGCCGGAAGACGTGGTTGCGGCTCATTTCACCCCGGACTGGGATGACGAGACGGATCCGATGGGCCTGGAGTAAGCCAGTCGGCGCTAGAACTCGGCGCCCGCCTGCACCAGCAACATTTCCAGATCCCGATTGTTGGTGGCGCGGGCAACGTCCAGTGCCGTTTGGCCGTCGCTCGCCTCGTAATTGACGTCGGCTCCGGCCGCCACCAACCGCTCCGCCGTCAGCAAATCCCCGTTGGCCACGATTTTCATTAGCAGGGATTCGCCCCCCTGACTCACGTTGACGTTGGCACCGGCTGCCACCAATACCTTCACCACCGACAGATGGCCGTTTTCCGCCGCCCGCATCACGGGGGTATACCCGTACTGGTCACTGGTGTTCACATCGGCGCCGGCCGACAACAACAGCTGCACGCGCCGCTTTTCACCATTCCCGGCGGCTGAAACCAGCAGTGCATCCGCCTCGGCCAGGGCCTCGGGGGTCAGGGCAACCGGTTGGTTCGGGGAGGCGCAGGCGGACAGGAAAACAACAAGCGGAAGCAAAATCAGCAAAACACGGAAGGCGCCGGTTCCCTTGGCCATAACAAACAGTCTCTGTGGATCTCGTTGAAAGGATACGAGGGCCCATTCTGGGCAGACACCGGCGGAAATTAAATCGAGCGAGTCACAAACCCGGGCCATCCTTCAAAAGATCACGCACCACCTGTCGCAGACGATCTTCGCCTTCTCTCTGGCCCAGGCAAAGCCTGTCCGCCTGCAGCGCGGACCAGGGCCGCCCCTGAAGAACACCCTGGCACCAGACCGCAAGCGCCTCATGGCTTTTCAGCCACGCCATGATCCCCGGCACCTGACTCAGCTTCCGCAATACCGGGACAGTAACCTGAAAGCCACGATGCCCATTGGCGAAATTGCGGAGATCCCGCAAATCATCCTTGTCCAGCGTCGGCCCGGTGGGCAGATCGGCGGTTATCCCGGCCAGCAATGTTGGCTCCAGCCCCTGCCAGTTGCCGGGCAAGAGAGTAAGCCAATGATCGGCCAGGCGGTTGCGGATGCGTTCTTCCAGGTCGCGACCAGCCTGCGAAAAGCCGGCCACCATCTGCAGTGGGTATTCGCCACTGGATGCTTCCTGCTGCAAGCCAACCCTGACCACATGCAGACCGCAGGTCTGCCAAAACGCGAGCAGGTCAGCGCTGCCACCGAAGCTGGTTCCGAGGTAATCAACATCCTGCTCGGCGGCATACGCCCTGGCAGCCTGCACCATGCTTTGGCCAATGCCCGCGCGTCTGACCTCGTCTGATACTGCAATGCGGACAACCCTCAGACTCCGCAAGACCGCGGCCTCGGGATAGCCGCTGTGGCTGGCCAACGATTGCGGCAGCAGGTGGCCCCGTATTCGCCGGGTACCCAGACTGACCTGCTCTGCCAGCTCAGCCGGAAGGCCACCTTCGAGCGCGCACCAGAGCACACCAACCGTCTGATCGCCAATTCGCGCGCGCCAGCTACGGGCGGCCGGGTCATCCAGCCACTGCCTCAGATCAGCGGGGCTGGTCCGGTAATGGGCATCCACCAGCAACCCAAAGGCACGGGACAGGGCTCCGTCACTTGCCGCTGCCGGCTCCCAGGGTTCAATGACCAGCTCCCCGGCGCTGTGTTCAGTTTTCCCGGGCAAGCGACCACCGTCGGCAGCCAGCAGAAAGAGTCGGGTGATCAGGGCTTCCAGCGGATCGTTCAGGGCCCAGCGTACCGGCTCGCTCAACGTTACCGACTGCCACTGGGGCGTTGATTGATCAAGGACCTGTCGAAAACGAATGGCAAAGCCCCGGCCAGCCCCTTCGTAACCATGGACCGTGGTGGCGAACGCCACTCTCGGCCAGCCGAGCAGAACCGATTTCAGCAGCGGCGCCGGAATCGCTGCTGCCTCATCCACCAGGACCACTTCGGCTTCCGGCCGCAAAGCCAGCAAGTCACGCACCGGAATAAACCTCAGGCGGCCACCGGTTCGGGAGGCGAGTATCCCCGGGCTGGCTTCGGCCAATTCGTCCCCGAGAGACTCACGGGCGTGGCGAAAGAGGGTCTCCACATTCTGCTCCGAGGGCGCGGTAACCACGATGTCCTGCCTGCCTTGGCGCAACAATTCGGCTGCAGCCATACCCATCGCTGCAGATTTGCCACGGCCCCGGTCCGCCGTCACTATCAGCGGCCGGCGCCGTCGGCCCAGGCCAAAACGGACGAGGCGCTGAACCAATTGTTCCTGATCCCGGGTGGCGGCGATTCGAAAGCGTTTCTCAGGCAGGGGCGGAACCGGCGGCCGTGATTCCGGACGGTCGGGTGACACCCGGATGACCGCATCATCGTCGGCAAGCAGGTCGGCCATGCGGGCAGCAAACGGATGGTTCGGACCATGCTCCAGACCGGTTCTCGAGTAATCGGGATCCGCAAAGCGGGACCACTCTGCCAGCGGCGGCATCAGCCAGAACAGCAGGCCACCAGCGGTGAGCGCACCGGAGAGCGCGGCAAAGGCATCCGGAGGATTGCCTTGCCAGCCATCCCAGACAATAAGCGAGACTTCACGCCCGAGCCACTTTCGAGCCCCGGGGGGCGTCACCCGGGTCAACCGGTTATCGGGGCTGTGATCCGCCGGTCCGGTCCAGAGGCCGCTCTGTATTTCCAACCCGGGTAACAGACCGGAAAGCCACCTGAGGTTCTGTTCCCGATCACCCTCAAGCAGAACCAGCCGGCGTTCACCGTTGGCGGCGAGGCTGTCCTGCAGGGCACGCCAGGCGGATAGATCCGCTTTGGCATCGGGTCCGGAATGGCTCATCAGCTAAGGTCGGCACCATGAGACTTGAGGTCGTCCAGGGCGCATTTTTCAAGGGCAGCCCGATGGGTGGCCCGCAGTCGGACCCTGGGGGCACAGCCAGCTTCAAAGGCTTCCTGCCACCGGCCGGCACACAGGCACCAGCTATCACCCGCTTTCAGGCCTTCGAAGCCGAATTCAGGCCTGGGGGTGCTGAGGTCGTTGCCCTGGGCTTTGGAGAATGCCAGGAAGTCGTCGGTTACCACGGCGCAGACGGCGTGCAGGCCAAAATCATCCGGGCCGACGTTGCAGCAGCCATCGCGGTAAAAGCCGGTGATGGGGTCTTTGCCGCAGGTTTCCAGTTTCTCGCCAAGTACGTTTACCGATTCGGACATTTCCATGTTTAAGACCCTTTCGCTCTCATGTTTTGATCGCAATTATGCGGGAGCGGTATCCGCTCTACCAGCAGGCCGTTACAATACCGGCCATGCCGACCGAACCCCAAATTCCTGAGACCACCAACCTTCCGGCTTTCCTCACTGATGAGCAGCGGGCGATTATCACCGCGGGCTATGAGCATTCGGTGATTACCGCCGTAGCCGGCAGTGGCAAGACCTCGACGCTGGCCTGGCGAATCCGGTATCTGCTGGGCCAGGGCCACGATCCGGACCGGATGTTGGTATTGATGTTCAACCGGAGCGCCCGGGTCGATTTCGAGCGCAAGCTGCAGGAGGTTTGCGCCCAGAGCGGGCTGGCGCTGCCGGAGATTCGGACGTATCACGCCATGGGCCTTCGGCTGTACAAACGATTTGTGCGGGAGGGTTATCTGCCGGGATTCTCAGAGAAGATTCTGACCGAGCAGGAGATCAGTTTTCAGGCCTGGCAGTTGACACGGCGGCTGGCTCCGGAGGATCTGGCGGATGAGATCCGGCGCAACAAGAAGGATTTTGTCGAGACGGCGACGGGGTTTATCGATCTGGTGAAAACAACGCTGTCGCCGGCGGAGATCGTGTTTGAGGAACTGGGGTATTCCGACAAACACAAATACCTGGTCGATCTGTTCCACAGTTTTGAGCAGTGGCGGAAAAGCCAGGGGCGGATCAGCTACGCCGACATGCTGTACGAGCCGGTGATGGCGATTCACCAGAATCCGCCTTTGCAGCGGCTGGTAGGCAACAAGATGGATCTGATTCTGGTGGATGAGTACCAGGACACCAATGAGATCCAGCACCTGCTGCTGCGCTACGTGGCTGGAGACCGGGCCCGGGTGACGGTTGTTGGCGACCCGGACCAGACGATCTACGAGTTCCGGGGCGCAAAGCCCGAGTTTATTCTCAAGCGGTTCAGCGATGAGTTCGAAAGCCCGCTGGAGCAGACGCTCAGCTATACCTTCCGGTACGGCCATCGCGTCGCTTTGCTCGCCAACCATCTGATCTGTCACAACACCGGTCGCAAGGATGTGCTTTGCCATTCCCACGCTTCCACTCCCGGCACGGAGATCACCCTGCATCGGTCGGAAAGCGATGCCGATACCGTGCTTCAGATTTTTCAGGGCCAATCGGAACCGGCTCTGGCAGGCACGGCCATTCTGTTCCGGGTCTGGAGTCAGAGTGTCCCTATCGAGCTGAAGTTGCTGGCTCGTCAGATTCCCTACCGGATTGATGCCGGCAAGGGCGCGCTGTTCAGCCGGGAAGTTCAGGCGATCACTGCCCTTCTGATGGTGGTGACCGGGAAACTGGAAAACCTGCCGGACGAGGATCGTCTGGAGCTGGCACGGCAGTTGTTGCGCTTTCCTCATGTGGGTCTGAAAGAGCCGGAGCTGGAGCAGTTGGCGCGTTTCCTGGCAGGATTTTCCAGTGGCTGGCACGAGCGTCTGCTGGCGATGGACTTCGACGCGCTGGCGCCCATGGCCGCCCGCAAGCTCAGAAAACTCGGCGAAGTGCTTGCCCAACTGCGCAGCTACGGAGGTCCGGTTGCAGGACTGATCAGCGTCTATGCCGAACATACGGATCTTTACGAGGGCATCCGCAGCCTGGCGCTGACGCATGAGAGTGCCGAGGAAAGGATCGATACGATACAAGGATTCCGGCAGTACCTTAAAAGCCTTGATGTCACAGCTGAAGGCGCCCTGGAGCACCTGAAAACCCTCAAGCAGCAGGCGGGTGAAAAACAGCAGGGTGGGGTGCTGCTCTCAACGATTCACCGCACCAAGGGTCTGGAATGGCCAACGGTTATCATTCCCGGACTGCAGGAGAAATACCTGCCGTACAGCCCCCGCCCCCAGGACAATGCCAGAGCATTTCTGGAAAGCGAGCGACGACTGCTGTACGTGGCTATGACACGTACACGCCAGCAGCTACACCTGATCACCCGACCGGCCAGCAAGCAACCGCACCTGGACGGCGATCTGGGCCCAAGCCGTTTCGTGGAAGAGTGCTGCTTTGAACTTTCCGAGGAATTCGGTCGCTGGCTGGATGATCGATCTCCGGCAGAAACATCAACCATTCGGTTAACTGCCCCCCTGACACCGGTCAGCCAGCGTTACGCCGACCGGGAGAGCGTCAACCTTGAGGGCCAGACGGCAACACTCGAAAACTCAACGGAACCACTCTGGCATCAAAAACGTCTTGGCCACGCGATCTTTGGCCCCGGCTCGGTGGTCGCCGAAGATGAGAATTCTTTCGAAGTGCATTTCGACAACGGCGAGGTGCTCAACTTCAGTAAAAAAAGCGCGCATCTGTATTTTTCCGCTCTGGCCTGAAACGACCTCGGGTCCGTAGAGATCAACTGTGTACAATTGCGGACGTAACAATTCGTATCATTTTTTTGTTTTTTTTGGCCTACTGGCCTAAATTCCGGGTATACAAGCACTTTTCATGAGGAAGTGCGGTACCACAACGACAATGAACAGGAGGTTCTGCATGAACGTCATGCGTCCGATTTCCGCGGCTGTACTGGCCGCTACCCTGGCAACCCCGGCCATGGCCGATCGTCAGGAAACCGTTTACATCAACCCGTTTGCAGGTTTTCAGCTGTTTGACGACAAGCGCGATCTGAGCGAAACCGGCACCTTCGGCGTTGGTGTGGAATACCGCTTCCGTCCCCACTGGTCGGTAGAGGCGCTGTACTCACGTGCCGATGCAGACCGCAAATACGTGCCCGGAGAATCGGAATTTGATGAAATCCGGGTTGACGGTACCTACTACTTTGCAGGGCCGGACGAAGCCTGGAACCCATACGTGTCTCTGGGCGCAGGCCATGCAGACTTTGGTTCGGACAACAGTGGCGTTCGCACTGCGGGCAGCAACCATGACGAAACCCGAGTGAACGTGGGTACCGGCTTCCGCTACAACATCAGCGACGCCGTATCACTGCGTGGCGATCTACGTGAGTTCCACGGTATTGACGAGAGCACCTTCGATACACAGGTTTCTTTGGGTATCAGTTTTGCGTTTACCCGCACCGTGGCGCAAGCCTCTCCGGCGCCTGCGCGTCCGGCAGATGCAGATGGTGATGGCGTGCCGGATTCACGGGACCAGTGCCCCGGCACCCCGGCTGGCGCAACCGTTGACGGCAATGGCTGCGAGCCGGATTCGGATCGCGACGGCGTGGCCGACGGTCGTGACCAGTGCCCCGACACACCGCGCGGCGCGGAAGTTAACAGCCGTGGTTGTGAACTGGACAGCGATAACGACGGCGTGGTCAATAGCAAAGACCAGTGCCCGGACACCACCGCTGGCGCAGACGTGGATTCATCCGGCTGTGAAGGTGTCGTTGAGACCATCCAGACTTTCACCATCGAAGTGAATTTCCCGACCAACAGCTCTGTGATTGGGAACGCCTACGACAGTGAAATCAGTCGTGTCGCTGATTTCATGAAAGAAAATCCGGAAACCATCGTGGAGATTGCCGGTCACTCTGACAGCCGCGGCGACGCGGACTACAACCAGTTCCTGTCGCAGCGTCGCGCTGAAGCAGTTGCCGGCCGTCTGACCGGGCCTCTAGGTGTTGATCCGGCACGAGTGGAAGCCGTAGGTTATGGTGAGGAGCAGCCGATCGCGTCCAACAACACAGCGGACGGTCGAGCTGCCAACCGCCGTGTAGAAGCGCGCATTCAGGTCCGCCGTTAATTGAAGGTTTTTACCTGAGTGGTTTGAAAAAGGCGCCTTCGGGCGCCTTTTTTGTTTCTGCAAGAATGCGAGGAACCGATGCTCAGAGCCATGGCACTGATCTTCACGCTCTCTGTTCTGGCATTGCCGGCGCAGGCGCAGGCTCAGGTTTTTCGCTGCGAAAAAGACGGCAATACGGTGTTCTCGGACCAGCCCTGCGGCGAAGATGCCCAATCCGTCGAACTGCGGGATAACCGAATTGGCGGCAGTTTCAATCAGAACCTCCCGGCTCAGGAACCCCCTGATCCAGAAGAGCAGGCCGAAGAGTCAGAGCAAGAAGAAGAGGCCGGCACATGCCGTTTTATCAACTCCACCGATTTGCGTCGTTATCTGGTTCGGGAGCAGGTGGTGCGGGGCATGACCCGGGATAACGTGCGCCGTGCTTTCGGCAACCCTCCGGAAACCTACACCAGCCCCCAGGAAGTCTGGATCTACCAGACCCGCTATTACGGCGCACTCTATGAGCTGACCTATGTGTATTTCAGGAATGGCTGTGTTGAACGGGTTGAGTACCGGAAACCCTGACCGCATCAAGCAGCAGGTTGCGGGGTGTCAGTGAACGGTCGCAGAAATGTCCCAGCCTGACCCTGTACCCCTGCTCCTCCAGAAAGAGCGCGTAATCCAACACCATCCAGAGCTCCAGAGGACGCCGGAACAGATGCCTGACCAGCTCATGGCGGCGAACCTCAGCCAGCCGTTGCTCGCCAAACGCCTGCCAGTGATCAAAGTCCACCGTATCGGATAATCGGAGCTGTTTTTTTGCCGCCGCCCACCGGCAAAAAGCGGGAAAGCCTTCGTTCAAAAGGCGGGGCGGATTCGAAGGTACCGGCAGATACTCATCACGCCCACGAAGTTGCCGCTGCAGACCATCAAATCCCAGGCGCCACTGGCTGACAAGGCGGGTCTGTTCCCTCACCCGGGCCGGTGCCGTCACGGTTTCCTGAACCGCAAGCCGAAGATCGTTCCGGCTCGGCTGCAGCGCTTTTTGGTAATTTGCCGCTCGCTGGGAAAGCGGCCGGTATTGTTCCATCTCGGTGAGGTGGTAGCAGCAGGGCGAGATGCTCAATCTTGGCAACCCGGCTTTACTGCCTCGCTTAAGCAACTGCCGGTGCAGATCGCCACAAGCATGCAGTGCAACACCGTGGTGACGGCTGGGAAGCGACAAATCCGCCGCCATGACATCCTGGCAGCCGATCGACACGGGATCTCCGAACTGTTGAGCCAGTCGGTTGCCATCGCGCACCAGCTCAGGATTCCACTCGAAACCCTGTATCTCACCGGGGCAAAACGGCGCCAGCGTCCGGGACAGATGGCCCTTACCACAACACCAGTCCAGGGCGGGGTGTTCCAGCGGTGTCAGTGCCGCCGTAAAGGCGCCCGACTGCAGGCGTTTCCGACCGGGCATATCCGTGGCCCGGATTTCCGGGAGAGTCGCCTCCGATGCCTTTTCGGGTGCCGATAACAGCTCCGGCAGTTGAACCATGTCGGCGTAACGGTCGAGGGACGGCAACCATGAGGCTACCCGAGACGCCAACTCAATCGGGCTGCCATCCAGTTGCTGGCACTCCCCATCGGTAAGTTCCGCAAGCATGGCGGCCAGTTCCGGATAACGACGCGCCCAGGCAGGCTCCGGCGTCATGAATGGCGCCGGTTGCCAGAACTCGGAATGCTGCACCAGCCAGTCGTTCAGCTGCTGCCAATGCTGGTAAAAAGATTCCGCGCCGTGGTGTAAACTCGCCGCCGGAGGTAACGTCATGCAACTGGCCTTTGTACTTGTTGAACCCAAGGTTCCGGAAAACGTCGGTGCAGCCGCCCGTGCGTTGTGCACCATGGGCTTCGGCGAACTGTGGTTGGTCAATTCCGATCTGCACACCCGCCCGGAAGCCCACTGGCTGGCCCATGGCAGCGACCATATCCTGGACAATGCGCGCATTTTCCCCGATCTGGCTGCGGTAAGAAACTCCGTAGACCTGCTGATGGGCACCTCCGCCAAGACCCGGCATCAGCGCCAGGATTGGCACGGCCCCTCAGATCTGCGGAAGGTTCTGGCCACGAAGGGTGCGTCCGTGGCAACCGCAGCATTGGTGTTTGGCCGGGAAGATCGCGGGCTGTCCAATGAAGAGCTGGCTCTCTGCGATCTGTTAACCGGCATCCCCATGAAGGTCACCTACCCCTCCCTGAACCTCGCCCAGTCCGTAATGCTCTATGCCTGGGAAATGTCCGGGCTTTCGGAAGCTATGGATAACGAGCCTGAGCCTGCCGATAAAAACCGTCTTGGGGCTCTCCGCAATCGGCTCGAAACCATGCTACCGGAACTGGATACACCGCCTGAAGGAAAGCTGTCCCAGTGGGTTTTCGAACGGTTGCCGTTGCTGTCTGATCGGGATATCGGATTTGTTCATACGCTGTGCTCGAACATTGAGCGCGCTGTGGATTGCAGATCTCAGTCGCGCTCGGATTCCGAGGCGGAGCAAGACGGTTAGCCCCTCCCGGGATACGCTGTGAATACGTCCATGTACGCTCGACGAAAACATCCATGTTTTCGACGATCCCGGGAGGGGCTATCCGTCCTGCTCTCGGGCTTTTTGCGCGCATCGAATTGTTGAAACTACTCTTGGAATCTTGCTGGGCGGAAGGCATCCAGACAGATGGCGGGTTCCTCGCCTTCAATTACCTGGGCGATGACATCGGCACTGCCGGCAGATAGAGTCCAGCCGAATGTACCGTGGCCTGTGTTGAGGTAGAGATTTTCTCTGGGACCGCGGCCGATAATCGCCGGGCCGTCCGGGGTCATGGGGCGAAAGCCGGTCCAGGTTTCGGCGGCATCGAGATCGGCGCAGCCGGGGAACCGGGATTCGACCGACTTCTTGATAGTTGCCAGTCGGGCTTCGGGAATATCCCGGTTGAAATCCGCCAGCTCGACGAAACCCGTAGCCCGTAGCCGGTTCCCCAGACGGGTAGAAACGACTTTATAATTGTCGTCATGAATGGTCGATGCCGGACCTCGCTCAGGGTCTTTCATAGGAACCGTCAGGCTGTACCCCTTTACCGGATAGATGGGCAGTTCCAGGCCGAGGGGCTGAACCAGGTGGTTGGACCAGCAGCCAGCGCTGATCACTACGGCATCCACTTCCAGGGCTTCCATGACTCCATCGCTGTTTCTGACTGAAATTGCGCTGACCCTCTGGTCATCGGCAATCAGTTTTTCCGCTTCCACGTTGTAACGAACCACTATCCCTTTCGCCTCGCAGGCTTTAGCGAGTTCCCGGGAAAATTTGTGGCAATCGCCGGTTCCGTCGGTGTCATAGCTCAGGGCGCCATAAAGCGGACCATTGCCAACCATGCCGGGCTCGGCGTCGCGCACCTGTTCGGGTGTGAGCAAACGGGAAGGGATGCCCAGTTCCTTCAGCAGTTCATGGGTCGTTCGGTAGCCTTCCAGCGCTTCCGGTGTGCTCGCCAGGTGCAGCAGGCCTCGGTGGTCGCCATCGAAGGACAGATCAAGCTCCTTCTCAAGCGCCAGAAATCGTTCCCGGCTGTGGATACCGAGGCGCAACATGGCGCGGCGATTAAACCCGAACAGCCCTGGCGACCAGGCATAACGGAGCGTGGCGAACATGAACTTGAGTGTTTCCACAGACGGCGGGAAGCGAAGCTTCAGGGGGCCATCCTGCTTGAGGATCCAGGGGATGGCCTTGAACACAATCGCGGGATCGGCCCAGGGATACACCACACCATAGGATCGCTGGGCCGCGTTGGCCTTGCTGGTCTCGTTGCCGGCCATTGAATGACGTTCCAGCACAGTCACCTGGTGGCCCCGGCGATTCAGTTCATAGGCGGTGGTCATTCCCACCACGCCGCCACCAACAACAGCAATGTGCATGCACTCCTCCCCTCTGTTTATTTCACGCCGCTTTTCGCCAGCAGACGCCGGTACTCTTTTAAAACGCTTTCATCTTCTTTCGGATATTCCGGCGCCAGTTTCTGCAATTGCTCAGCCAGTATGGCTGCGACAATCGGGCGCGCCTGGGGCTTCCGATCTCCCGGCACGATAAACCAGGGTGCCTGCTCTGTATGGGTCGCGGCAATGGCTTCCTCGGCAAACGCTTCGTACTCTCTGCGTTTTTCCCAGCCATCGATATCGGACCGATCAAACTTCCAGCGCTTGCGCGGCTTGTCCAGACGCTTGAGAAGCCGCTGGCGATGCTCGTCCTCAGAGAGGTTGAGCCAGACCTTGATCACCGTGGTGCCCTCTTCCACCAGATGATTCTCGAAGTTCCGGATGGAGCGGTAACGGTTCTGCCAGTTGTAGCTTTCAGGCGCGTGGACCGGCCAAACCCGCTCGGCGATCACCGCTTCATGATGGCTGCGGTTGAAAGCGACCATCTGGCCAAAGCCGGGCAGAAACGGCGTTACCCGCCAGAGAAAGTCATGGCGGGTTTCGGCGCCCCTGGGCCGGCTGAAGGACCAGGCATGGAAACCAGCGGGGTCGGCGTAGGTTGCCAGAGTACGGATCAGGCTGTCTTTTCCGCTGGTGTCCGGGCCGTGGGCAACCAATAGAACCGCTCTGGACTGGTTGGCCCAGAGCCGGCGCTGGTATTCACCGATCTGATCCAGACTGGCCTCCAACCCTGGCAGGGTGGTGTCATCGCCATCCAGAAAAGTCGGGTAATCCCGGAATCTGGGTTTTCCAGGGTCGTAGAGAAAAGAACTGGCAAACGCCGATAATTTCATCCGATGCTCCGTGCAAGTCCCTATGAATGTAATACAGGTCAACAATCGTACAAACTGGTAGACTTCTAAGATTGAATTCACAGAATAGCAGCCCGGATACAGGTTGCGATGGAGTGTAGTACCCGGCAATGAGTAAAAAACGTCGCGAGATTCCCGTATTCGATCACCCGATCATCGAAACCCACTGTCACCTGGATTACCTCAAGGACCGCCCGCTTGAGGAAACCCTGGAGCAGGCACGAGGGGTCAATATCGAGAAAGTGATCACCATCGCGGTCTCCCCGGACAACCTCGCCAGGGTGCGGGAGCTCAGCCAGGTGGCGCCCTGGGTTTATGGCACCCAGGGCATTCACCCCCACGATGCTGAAAGCTATTCCGATGACGTAGAAGCCGAAATCCGCGCCCACGCCCGGGACGAGAAGATCGTTGCGGTGGGCGAAATCGGGCTGGACTACTTTTACGACAACGCTGACCGAGATGTTCAGCGCGAGGTGTTCCGGCGTCAGCTGCAGATCGCCTGCGACACGGATCGGCCCGTGGTTATCCATAGCCGGGAAGCCGACGAGGATACCATCGAGATCCTTGCCGAATTTGAGGACACGCTGAAACGCCGCGGTGTCATTCACAGCTTTACGTCCGGCCCGGGACTTGCCCGGTATGCCCTGGATCAGGGCTGGTGCCTGGGCTTTAACGGCATCACAACATTCAACAAGGCCGAGAATGTACGCGACATCGTGCGTATGGCTCCGATTGACCAGATCCTGTTGGAAACCGACTCCCCCTTCCTTACCCCGGTACCCTACCGCGGCAAGGAAAACGCACCGTTCTACCTGCCGTTTGTGGCCGAGAAAATCGCTGAGGTGAAAGAACTGCCTTTGGACGAGGTGATTGGCACGACGTATCACAACAGCCTAAGGACGTTTTTCTCCAGCGAATGATCAAGCGCATCCCTATTTCCGCACTCAGGGTCGGCATGTACATCAGCGACCTGAACAACGACTGGATTCCCCACAACACCCAGCGCAAGCGAGGTGTGATCAAAAAAGAGGAAACCATCGAGAAAATCCGCCGGATGGGCGTGGAGTTCGTTTATATCGACGCTTCAAAAGGCCTCGATTCCCAAGACTCGGAAACGGCCGCCGAAGTGGATCGTCGGAACGAGTCGGCCCTGCAAAAGGCGGGTGAACTGACGCCGGGCTTGCGGCCGCATGTTCCGCTTGCGGAAGAAATCGTGATTGCCCAGCAGATCCACAGTCAGGCCCAGGGGCTGGTGGGCGAGTTCATGAACCATGCCAAGGTGGGCAGCGCTATCGATGTGGCACCCATCCACCAGTTGGCGGACGAACTGCAACACTCCGTGCTCAGGAATGCCAACGCACTAAGCTGCCTGGGGCGCATCCGGGAAAAAGACAATTATCTTCTGGAACACTCGGTAAATCTGAGTGTGTTGATGTCCCTGTTCGGAAACCATCGTGGCCTGTCCTCCGATGTCCTGCATCAGACCATTGTGGGTGCACTTCTCCACGATCTGGGCAAAATCCTCACACCCGACGAAATACTGCACAAACCCGGCCGCCTGACCCCGGAGGAGTTTGAAGTGATGAAACTCCACGCCCGCCATTCACGGGACATTCTGGCTACCACCGAGGGCATTGGCGAGCTCACCGTCATCACGGCGGCCCAGCACCACGAACGCATAGACGGCACAGGCTATCCGGAGGGCCTGAAGGGTGATGAGATCTCAGAATACGGTCGCATGGTGGCGATCAGCGATGTATACGATGCCATCACGGCAGACCGCGTCTATCACAAGGGCATGACACCAACACAGGGTCTGAAGAAGCTTCTGGAGTGGAGCGGCACTCACCTCGATCCCAGTCTGGTCAAACAGTTTATCCGGTGCCTGGGCCTTTACCCTGTGGGTTCGCTGGTGCTTCTCGAAAGTGGTCGTCTTGGCGTCGTGGTTGAAGCCAATGAAAGTGACCAGAGGCTGCCGACTGTGCGCGTTATGTACCACACCAAATTCCGCATGCCGATCACCGTAGAAACCCTCGATCTCGCGAAACCGGGAACACAGGACCGGATTCTGCGAGCCGTTGATCCGGAAACCTACAAGATTGATGTCCGGAAATTCCTCGCCTGAGAAGGCTGACAGCCGCGGACAGCTCGGAATGGAGTGATTCAACGACCGCTATCAGGAAGATGGATCGGAGAACCGGACATAGCGGTTACGGCCCCGGTGCTTGGCCTGATACATGGCCTGGTCGGCCTGGCGCAGGAGCTGGTCGCCGTCCAGATCCTCTGCTTGCGGGAACAGTGTGTAGCCGATACTGGCTGAGACTTCCACACTGTGGTCAGCGACCCAGACGGGTTCAGACACCCGGGCCAGCAAACGCATCAACAGGTTTTCCAGGGCCGGGTCGTCCTGAACATTCATGACAATGGCCGCGAACTCATCACCACCGAGCCGCGCCAGGGTGTCCTCTTCCCGGAGTTCCGAACGCATTCGATGTGCGATCTCGATCAGCAACTGGTCACCCGCCTCATGGCCGAAGGCATCATTTACCGGCTTGAACTCGTCCAGATCAATATAAACCACAGCCAGTTTGCCGCTCTGTCGCCGGGTCAGGGCCATGGCCTGCTGCAACCGGTCGGCAAACAGAACCCGGTTAGGCATTCCGGTGAGGGCGTCGTAATGAGCCATGATCCGGAGCTTTCTTTCCTGCTCTTTAAGCCGGCTGATGTCACTGAAAATACCGACAAAATGCGAGACTTCGCCATGATCGCCACGGACACTGCTGAGTGTTACCGACAAGGTAATCGCCTCGCCATCATTGCGTCTGCTGGCAAACTCTCCGGACCAGAAGCCCTGAGACCGGGCACTGGCGAAAACACCGCTTCCTTCCTCTACCGGTAAGGGTGGTAGTCTTCCCATTGCCCGATTGCGGGGCCGGCCAGTTATCGCCAGGTACGCATCGTTGGCATCAATCACGATGCCGTGATTATCAGTAATGAAAATAGCCTCGCGGGCGTACTCGAAGACGCTCGCCGCCAGCCGCTGCCGCTGTTCCGCGTGTTTCCGGAGAGTGATTTCATACAGGGAGCAAAGAATCAGGGCTTCCGGTTCGTCCTCGGTGTGGACGGGCGCCATGGTAAGCTCCACCCAGATCTCCGTGCCGTCAGAGCGATTCAGAACCCATTCGCACTGTTCCACCTGACCCGCCGAAACCCGGGCCAGCATGGGCACCATTTTCTGTCGGGAGATCTGCCCGTCTGGCTGGAATTCCGGCGAAAAGACCGCCATGTCCTTGCCGACCAGTGATTCACTGGAGGTGTACCTGAGCAGGTCGACAGAAGCCCGGTTGGTGTCGATGAAAAGTCCTCCCCGGATCAGCAGTGCAGCTTGTGGCCAACCCCGGATAAGCTGGCGCAGACGCCTCTGTTCCGCGGCCAGCTGCCGCTTGCTCTTGCCCAGCCAGAGCGACGATGCCACCAGCAACATGAGCAACACCAGAATGGTAAAGACCCAGATCCGATACTGGTGCAACGCATCCACCCAGGTAAGTTGGGGCGCCTGGTCGTAGGGCGGCACCCGCAGAGTGCGCGCCAGGTACTCAACCGACTGGTAGTCTGCGGGCGGCGAAAAACCCGAAATGCCAACTGACAGCGCAACCTCGTCTTCCGGCTCAATGGCAAAAAGCGCCGACGCGATACGACGGACGGCCCGCTCGTTTACATGGGGCAGCGCCACCACGGGCCATTCCGGATATAGACGGGTTGAGACAACGTAGGGGAAACCCGCCAGCCGCTGACGGTTCAGAACCTTCACCCGGGTAAACAGATCAGGGTCTTCCTGCGCCATCTGCTCCAGTATGCTGGTTCGGATAAAGCCAACATCGGCATCTCCGGATAGAACCGAACGAACCACTCGGTCGTGGGTGCCCATAAACCGAATTAGATTCACTCTCCGGATATCAATACCGGCATCCATCAGCTCGAGAACCTGCGTCTGATAGCCTCCGAGGAAATGAACGCCGGGCGAGGCAATGGTCTTATCACGAATATCGGCGAGCTGCTCAATGTCGTCGCGCTCGGCCCTGGTAAAGATCACGCCACCAAGACTGCCGGTCGCAGACTGGCCGGAGCGCCTGACCAGAGTCGCCAGAACGCCGGTCAGACTGCGTTCGCTTCGGATCAGCAGAAAATGGCTGGGATTGGTAAGAAAAAAATCCAGCCGGTTGGCGGCGATCGCCCGACTCATATTCTCCTGGTTGAGAATCTCGAGCTCTATCTGGATGCCGGTTTCTAGGGTCAGGTAGTCGGTCAAAGGCTGGTAGCGTTCCCGGAGCACGTCATCCGGGCGGTAGGCGAATACGCCCAGAGTCAGTGTTTCATCAGCATTGGCTGATGCTATCGCCACAAATTCCGTGGCAAACAGAAAACAAAGACAGACAGCAAACCGGCGAATGTTCAAGAGACCCTCGCCGGCAAAAACGAAGAATCTGACAAGCGCTGGATGACCGGATTCTGATCAATCATCCCCTCTGCCAGCATCAGGCGAGACAGGGATCCGGCCCTGGTTTCGATGGGTCCGGCTGCCCTGAGGTAACGCTGGTTTGCGGCCAGATCCGGCAGCATAACGCTTCCCAGCGCCGTTCGGACCGCATCCGGACTGATCCCCTGACGGGTGGCAATCCGGTATACCGAGTCGTGCATGCTCCGCACCAGATGTTGCAGGCCGGTAAAATGTCCGGTCACCAAGTCGCGAACCGCACTGGAGTTTTTCTCTACTGTTTTCCGGGTCACCACCAGCAAATCGAAAATGGTTTCCGGAACGTCGCTGCTATCGAAGAGCCTGACGCCTCCGGCGTTCTCTATCAGTGACGCTATTGGCTCATAACACACCGAAGCATCCACTTCACCGCGGGACCAGGCTTGTGCATGCTGGCTTACCGGCAAATCCACTTTTATAACGTCGCTGCGACCAAGCCCCGCTACCTCAAGGATTTTAAACAGCATAACTCCCGAGACACCGTTCAGCTCCACCGCAATCCGCTGTCCTTTTAGGGCTGCCAATTCTGTGATTGATCGCTTCACCATCAGTACATCGGCGCCGGCGGACACATCAGCGACAGCAACCACAACCAGTTCCAGCCCTTTCGACCAGACGCGTATGGTTTCATCCAGAGTTAGCGCCGCCCCATCAAGCACCCCTGAAAGAAGGCCCTCCATAGAGTCTTTGGCAGACGTGCCCGGCACCAGCGCAACCGTATCCGGCAACCAGTTGAAATCACGGGCAAGGTACAGTGGCTCGTAGCCGATCCAGGGATGGATACCGAACCTCAGCGGGCCGGAATCGCTGCAGCCCGGCAATCCCGCCGCGGACAGTCCGGCTGCTATCGATAAACCAAGGAATTCACGGCGTTGCATCAGGCTCCGGACCGGGTAAAGACATTAACATTTGTCAATAAACGATAGTTTACTGTTTCACATACTACCCGTAAAACCGCAACTTGCATTGCACCGCGTCAATTTATCCCAAAGACAGGAACACCCCCATCAACACCGGCGAGAGAAAAGACAGCAAGAAACCGGAGGCAATCGCCACCGGAACACAGGTCAGCCCGCCACTGCTTCGGATAACCGGCAGGGTGAAGTCCATGGCGGTAGCGCCACCATAACCAATGGCCATCGCCGGCCTGTTGGCAATTAGCAGGGGGATGATGGCCAACGCGACGATTTCCCGAAGCACATCGTTAAGGAAGGCCACGCCGCCCCAGGCTGGCCCCAGGGCTTCGCCTATGACAATGCCGGACAGCGAGTACCAGCCAAACCCGGACGCAACCGCCAGGGCGTCATGCCAGGGCAGCCCAAGCCAGGGTATCAACAGGCCACCGGCCACCAGGGAACTGAGCGTCAGAGCCAGCGCGATACCGAGCCCCTGACGATTCATCAAAAGTTTGCGCAGCGACAGCCCGGCATTGCGCAACTGCAGGCCGATCAGAAACAGCAGCAACATCAGGGACCAGGTCGCCAGCTGTTCCGCCATAGGCATATCCGGCAACAGGTAATAGCCGGCCAGCAGGCCGACAATAACCGCCACCAGGGGTTTCAGGCCGGCCAGAAAAAGCCGGCGGTATCCGGGGCTGACATTGCCCTCGACCCGCTCGACGGACATTGGCTGCCAGCGGTGGAACATCCAGAGCCCAAACATGTTGGCGACGAAAAGCACCAACACCAGTGCCAGTACCTGAGTCGCCATGCCACCCAGTTGCGCCGCCAAGCCCTCCATCTGGCCAAGCCCAAGGCCCAGAAGCAACAGGATGAAGTAAACCAGTCCCTCCACCGTGTAATGGATCACCGTCATGGCCCGGCGGTTTTCCAGGGCGATGGCAAAACCCAGAAACAGGGGAGCGAGAATGAGCAGGGCTCCAGTCAGCATGGCGTCCTCGAAACGAAAAGGGGGTTATCAGGTCAGGGGTTTGAACTGGTCGGGGTCGGCATCCGGGCTGGCCTGTTCACCCTGCAGAACTCCGATGGTGCGGGCAAGACGTTGGGCGGTAACGGACCAGACCGCATAATCTCTGGGCTTTGGCTCATAGCCTTTTCCCATCATGGTGCCGGCAACGCTCCTGAGAACCGATTCAGCCCGGGCCTGAGTCGGCCAGGGCCCACGGCAGAACTGCCCATCCGGGCGCCCCTGATCAGGGCCAGCGAGAGCTACCAGGCCCCAATGGCCACCGCCTGCCGGGCGGATGTGTAGCTCGATGCGTTGGCCGCCTTTCACCATGACAAGATCCCGAAGCGAGCTACGGCCGTGGAAATAGTGGAGCTTCATGGTGCCAAGCTGTCAGTGCAGAACATGCCCTGACCTGTCCTGAACGAGCACCCAGGGTGCGATGACGACCGCCCAGAGTTCCGCATTGCGATCATACCAATCCTGCGCGGTGTCCGGCGCAACCTCACCAACGCGTCCTTCCTCCATCCACTGGGCAAACCGCTGTTTATTATCGGCCGCAAGCTCTGCTGCCACATCCAGAAGATCGAGATCCGGTGACACGCGAACCACCTGGCCACGGGCAAAGTAGGTCTGCAATTCATGCCAACGGATACGGGAGGTTTCAAGATTGAGCTTCGCTTTCAGCTCATCCAGGGAAGGAGAAGACGACATTAAGGGGCCTCAAATACAAACCAGAACAGCGACAGGTTAACCGAATCGGGCGCAGCAAAACCACCGGCCTCCTCAAATCCGCAAGGTCAGACACATATTTCAGTCGAGATTGTCCCAGATTTCCCGAATCCGATCCGAGAGTGTCATCGGATCGAAGGGCTTGGGGATCACGGCGACGGCGCCCAGAGCAAGGTATCCCTTCACTTCGTCGGGCTGAACCTTGGCTGTCATGAAAACCGCGGGAGTATTCGCAAATCCGGGCTTTTCGCGGATGGCTCGCAGTGTGCTGGGTCCGTCCATTGATGGCATCATGACATCCAGCAGGATCAATTGCGGCCTGAAAACATCAAGGCTCTCAAGTGCGTTGGCACCGGAGTGACAGGTTTTCAGGGTGAATCCGCCAACCGCTTCCAGAGCCAACTCGGCCACCGCTCTGATGTCTTCCTCATCCTCGACCAACATGATCTTTTCCAAAGGCGCCACAGACTCCCCCATCTACACACTCCCCGTATCTAATGTCTGTTTCCGGGATTCCAGCCAGTTTTCCAGGCCGAGGTGCCTGAGCAGCCTGGCGCACTCCGGATTATCTGTCTGTCCCCCCGCAATCAGACCAGCAACCCGCATGACAAGAAGATTCTGCCTGACATCCTCACGTGCGAGATAATGCACCGCACCAGTCATTTGCCGGATAGCCAGTGGCAGGCGCCACTGTACTTTTAACGTGTTTCCATACTTTTGAGACCAGTCACGAAGCCCATTTTCAATCTCCGCATCGGTCAGCTCCCCACCTTGCTGAATAAACTGATCCATCACATTCAGCACAGCGAGCTCACCCATTCGGCTCAATAATCCGGCTGTCTGGAACTCAAGGGCCTTCTTGTCAAGGAGGAGGGCAACTTTCTGCGCTTCGGCACCTGCAGCCTCGGCCTCGGCCTGGTGCTGTCTGGCTCTGTCTGCCAGCGCAGCCGAACGGAAGGCGGAACCTGTGTCAAGTGCAAGAGCCAGCGCCTGGCTCAAAGCCATGGGCACACCCATGACGGAAATGGCATCACGAACCGTAGCAACCGGCTCTCCGGTTCGCCGGAACGAAGATCGGTTGGCCACTTCCAGCAATCTGGCACACAACGACGCCTCTTTCTGCCAACGTTCGGCCAGCTGGGCGCCAGAAAGATCATGGGCGCGCTCCATGAGGCCAAGAATACCGGAAACATCCATTCGGGTGGGTATCTGCAAGCCCGATTCCAGTTTCCGGGATAGCATCTCATCCAGGCTCTCGGAGCCATTGTCTTCCGGAAGTACGCCCTTCAGCATTCTCGAAAGACGCTCATGGAGCAATTCCACACTGAACGGCTTGCTCATGTAACCACTGATTCCATAATGGGCAGCTTTTAAAATCGAATCTCGATCAGCCCGGCCGGTTACCATGACAACCGGCATATTCTCGTCCTTGCCACGTATTTCTCGCAACACATCCAGGCCGGATCCATCCGGCAGCGACCAGTCGACAATGAACAGGCCTGGATCTTTGCCCCGCCAGAGATCCAATGCCTCTCTCTTGGTGAACGCCTTGAAGACGTTTATAGCCGGATGAAGCCCGACAACCACTGTCTCGAGGAGGTCTGCCATCAACTCGTCGTCTTCGACAATAATGACGTTCATGCCGGCTACGCTCCCTGCTTCATGCTGTCCAGGTCATTGACGATGGTAACGCCGTTTCGACCAGCGGATTTACGGGCATAAAGTGCCCTGTCTGCGGCTTCTATCGCGTCCTCCGGCTTTTCATAAGCATCAAGAGGCGCGATACCAATACTCACTGTCACTGAAAAGGTGCCGCCGGCCCCGCTGAAAGCAATCTTCGACATCTGTTCACACACCGCCTGCATCGATTGCCTTGCGTCCTCAATCGAGCAGTCGGGTAATGCCACGATGAACTCTTCACCGCCGTAGCGCCCAATCACGTCGGTTTTTCTCAGTCGGTGCCGAAGCAGGTTGGCCAGGCCTTTGATAACCAGGTCGCCAACCCGATGGCCATGCCGGTCGTTTACCTGCTTGAAATGGTCAAGATCGAGCATTGCCACAACAGAGTGATGCGCCAGTCTTTGACAGCGAGCATGCTCTTTGGCGACTTCCGAATTGGCCAACGAATGTTTCAACAGCCCGGTCAGGCTGTCCCGCGACGCCAGCTTGTCCAGTTGTTTGGCCCGATAACAGCGAACTTTGGCCGCCTGTACAAGGAGCCTGTCGAAAACCGGTTTGGTGAGAAAATCATCGCCGCCCTGGAACAAGGCATCAAACTGGAACTCACGATCCTGTTCCGAAGACAGGAAAATAATGTGTAAACCCACCCATTCGGGATCAAAACGAAGCATCTTTGCCAGTGTAGGCCCATTAAACCGCCCCATCTGGACATCCATTAAAATGATGTCCGGCCGGAACTCGGAAAGAGCAGCCAGAATCTCTGAAGGAGAGCTCACTCCGCGAACCTCCAGCCCGCCGCCTTCGAGAATCAGACTGTACCGCTCCAGCAACTCGGGATCGTCATCGATAACCATCACTCGCCCCGAGCCAGACTCCATCTTTTCATTAGCGAGACGCTCCATGTAATCCGCCAGTGCTGGCACGTCGATAGGCTCACTGACGAAACCGTCTACACCCAACGCCGCGAGTCGATATCTGTCTTCGAAGGTATCGCTGGAACCAATGCAGATAACAGGAGGCCGGTCGCCTGAAGACAATGGGATCTGTTCCTGCGCGATCAGAACATTGTCCCTTATCAAAACCATGGATATCCGGGACAGATTTTCCGAGACAAGTTTTTTCGGATTTACGGAATAAGCAGTAAATCCATGGGGAGCCAGCGCATTTGAGAGCCGCTCTGCTGCTGTTTGATCTGGTTCTACGATAAGGACGACAGGTTGGCCAGCCGCATCAACCTTACTGCCTTCCGACATTTCGGCCTTATCCGGACTGCCCTCCTCTACAGTGAGCAGACGCTCCAGACCTTTGACTCTTTCGATAAAGCGGGCGCGGTGAAGATCTTCTTTAACCTTCCCGACACTCTCACCAGTATCCCCATCATTCTCCGAGAAGGGCTTGAGTATCAGCTCAAGCGTTCGGGCTTCGTCACCAAGCGCCCGAAAACCGAAAGTGCCCGCAGACCCGGCGAGCCGATGAAGAACCTGATAGGCACGTCGAAGCTCGTCTGAGCTCCCCTTGCCGGCAATGGCATCCTGAGCCATCAACGTAACCAGATTGATATCGCCCGACGCCTTCTCCCTGAAGCGTGTTTTCAGGACATCAAGTTTGCGTAAAACGTCAGCCGTTTTCTCGTCAGACATACATCACTCAATCAGATCCGCAATAAAGCTGTTTTATGCCATAATTCGGCTAGAATATTTGCATCATTTTTTTCAGAGTACCACCGAGGAAATCGTTTTGCCGTCACTTTCACTCGGGACCCGCCTTGCCGTCATTGTTATCCTTGGTTCCATCTTGACCGTCGGGGCAGTTCTGGCTGTCGCGTACAACGCCCTGGTGGACGATTTCGAGGCAATACTGACTGAGCAACAGCTCGTGGAAACACGGAGAATCGCCTCCGAGGTAGAGCAGCGCCTTGACCTGAAGCTGGACGTACTCAGTGAATCTGCCGCCATGATGACCGATGGCAACGCCCTTCACGCAATCACCGAAATTAATTACCAGCTCAACCGACAGAACCTTCTGCGTTCACTCTTTCCAGATGGTCTTGTGGTGTTTGATGCCGAAGCAACCGCCATTGCAGAGGACTTTTACGTTCCGGGCCGTATCGGCACGAATTATTCCGACCGAAACCATTTCCGGCGCGCTATCCGGACCCGATCCCCCATAATCAGCCGACCCATCATTGGCCGTACAACGGGCGTGCCCTTGCTGTCCTTTCTTGCACCCATTGAGTCCGATGAAGGAGATCTGCTCGGATTCTTGGGTGGCACCGTAAATATTGGTCAGACCAGCCTGATACCCAAAGAGATGCTCAGGCGCCTGAGGGAAGAAGAGGATCTGTTCAAGGTTGTTGATATTGAAAACTTTCTTTACATCGAAGGCGGCCCGTCCCCGGGCAAACGTATCCAGCCTCTTCCAAAACCTGGCGCCGACCCCCTGGTTGACGCGGCCTTATCAGGGATCACGTTTGGAACCGTAAGGGATAACAGTGGCAAGGAACTGATTTATGCGGCCAGTCATCTGGAAGATCTCGGCTGGATGTTCGTTCGCTCTGTTCCTTACGAACGTGCTACCGCTCCCGCGAAGGATTCATTCCTACAGTTCTTTATCATCAGCGCGGCTATTGGTTTAGTTATTGCACTGCTGGGTTTTGTTGCAAGTCGAACGGCCATAAAGCCTCTGGACAGAATGACCGAAAAGATCGAAGAGATGGCAAAAACCCCCTCCACTGGTCAACGACTGACTGCCAATGGCGCCAAGGAGACCCGGAAACTGGCCACCGCGTTCAATCAGCTCATGTCCGAGCGCGATGCAATCAGCGCCATGAAAGAAAACTTCGTCTCGAATGTCAGCCACGAGTTACGAACCCCCCTGACCTCACTCAATGGGGCACTTCGCTTACTGGCTTCCGGGGCTGCCGGTCAACTGCCCGGGAAAGCAGAGGAAATGGCGAGTCTGGCTCTGCGAAACGGCGATCGCCTGCATCTTCTGATCTCGGACCTGCTGGACTTCAGCAAGCTGACTGCCGGCCAAATGAACGTCACTCTGTCTGCTCAGCCCCTGGCGCCTGTCATCAATACTGCAATTGCCGGCAATATCGCACTGGCCGAGGAACACGATTTGTCGTTGGCTACCGAAGGCCTTGAGGATCAGATGGTTGTGGCTGACGAGCACCGCCTAAGACAGGTTCTCGATAACTTTATCAGCAACGCCATAAAGTTCTCGCCGCCTGATGAGTCCATCACTGTCAGAGTTGAACAGACCGCCCGGGGCTTTACCCGCATCACAGTCAGCGATTGCGGTGATGGCGTGCCAAAGCAGTTCGAGAGCGAACTCTTCGAGCGTTTCTCCCAGGCGGAGGTCGGTACATCAAAGTCCATCAAGGGCACAGGCCTCGGCCTCGCGATCTGCCGCGAATTGGCAAAGCTCATGAATGGAGAAGTTGGCTATTTCTACGATCGCGGCGCCAACTTCTGGATTGAACTTCCCAATAATA
Organism: Marinobacter sp. es.042; assembly: GCF_900188315.1. Lineage (NCBI taxonomy): Bacteria > Pseudomonadati > Pseudomonadota > Gammaproteobacteria > Pseudomonadales > Marinobacteraceae > Marinobacter > Marinobacter sp. es.042. Next base: position 3,444,301 of record NZ_LT897781.1, on the reverse strand, counting down.
TGACCAGGAAGAATCACGTCAATGAAAGCGCCGGAAACACCTCCCGAGGAGTCTGAGCGCCAGGCGGCGCTCGAACGTACAGGCCTGCTGGATACAGCGCCTGAAGAACGTTTTGATCGCTACACCCGCATGGCATGCAAAACATTTCGGGTGCCGACTGCTCTGGTTAGCCTCGTGGACGAAAACCGGCAGTGGTTCAAGTCCTGCCAGGGCTTGTCAGCGTCGGAAACACCCCGGGATATATCCTTCTGCGGTCACGCTATTCTTAGCTCGAGTCTTCTGGTCATCGAGGATACGTTGCAGGACTCAAGGTTTGCGGACAACCCGCTCGTTTCCGACGAACCACACATACGCTTTTACGCAGGCGCCCCTCTCCACGATCGAGAGGGTTTCAGATTAGGCACCCTCTGCCTGATTGATCGGGTACCGCGCACCTTTGACGAGGAAGACCAATCCCTGTTGCGCGAAATCGCCGATTGCGTGGAGAGGGAGATTAACCTTCAGGCGGCAAGCGAATTCTACCGGGACCTGAAACGCAGCGAGCGCAGGGCCCGCGCAATTATCGAAGGCACCAGAATTGGCACCTGGGAGTGGAATGTACAAACCGGTGAGACCGCTTTTAACGAGCGTTGGGCCAATATCTGCGGCTACACGCTGGACGAACTGGAACCGATCAGTATTGAGACTTGGTTGGGCCTGGCGCACCCGGAGGATCTGCCTGAATCAGAACGTTTGCTTAAAGCTCATTTTGCCGGCGAATTGTCCGAGTACGACTACCGATGCCGAATGAAGCACAAGGATGGCCACTGGGTTTGGGTACACGATCGCGGCCGGGTCTTAGAATGGACCCAGAACAACGAACCACTGGTGATGTACGGTACCCATGCCGACATCACAGAGGAAATGAACAATCTGAATAAAATCCAACTTCAGAATGAGGCGCTGGCCATCCTTAATGATCTGGCCCTGGACACCGAAACAAATGACGACATTCGCATCGAAAGAGCCCTTCGCCTCGGCTCTGACTACCTGAAGCTGCCGCTTGGGATAGTCAGCGAGATCCACAGTAACGTTTATTCCATCCGGTGGTTTATTGCCCCCAAAGACGCTGGGCTAGAACAGAATGCCAGTTTTCCACTGAGAGACACCTACTGTTCGATGCTTCTCGGTTCCCGTGAAAGCCTGGCCATTGCACACATGGCCAAGTCGACCCATCACGGTCACCGGTGCTACGACAAGTTTGGGCTTGAGAGCTACCTGGCCGCGCCCATTTTCATCAAAGACCGTTTGTACGGAACTCTGAATTTTTCTTCGCCGGAACCGCGGGACCGAGACTTCTCGGATACTGAAATCAAGTTTGTGACTCTCCTGGCACGCTGGGTTGGAGCCCTCATTGAAAGGCAGCTCAGTGTGCAGATGCTCACCAAACTCGTGGAACAGACACCGGGCATGCTCTATCAGTATCAACAGTGGCCGGATGGCCGTGTTTCGTTTCCCTACGCCAGCCCCGGAATCAGGGAGATATACGGTGTTAGAGCAGAGGAGGCACATGAAGATGCCTCGATCTGCTTCACCAAGATCCATCCCGACGATTTGCCCAAAGTAGCAGCCAGTATTGAGAGATCTGCGGAGTCCTTGACGCTCTGGCACAGCCACTATCGGGTAACAGACGGCAAATCCGGCTGGCGCTGGGTAGAGGGCAAGTCATCACCGGAACGGATGCCAGACGGCAGTACCATGTGGCACGGTTACATTGCTGACATTGATGAGGCAAAACAAACCGAACTGGCCCTTCAGGAAAGCGAAGTTCAGCTCCGGAGACTCTACGAACTGTCACCCATTGGCATAGCGCTGAATGATTATGTATCAGGAGCGTTTCTTGACGTGAACGAGGCCCTGCTAGGTCCTACCCGATACAGCCGTGACCAATTGATGGCAATGGACTACTCGCAGCTTCTGCCTCCGGACTTCGAAAACCATCGACAGCAAATCATCGCCGAACTTCAGAGCGAAAGACGTTTCGGGCCTTATGAAGTCGAGATCGTGCGCGCGGATGGTTCAACCTATCCTGCCATCGTCCGCGGTATGAGAATCAGCAACCCCTCTGGCCAACCGCTGATCTGGTCCCTCATAGAAGATATTTCCGAGCGCAAAAAAGTAGACAGGATGAAGAGCGAGTTCATCTCAACGGTAAGCCATGAACTCCGTACGCCGCTGACCTCCATCTCGGGCTCTCTTAGCCTGGTCGAAAGCGGAACTCTGGGCGCGCTTCCCTCACAGGCTGAGCGTATGGTGTCTATCGCCCATCGCAATGCCGAGCAGCTGAAACAACTGGTTGACGACCTGTTAGACATGGAGAAACTTGTTTCCGGCAAGATGACCATGAACTTACGTATACAGGAACTTGGCCCCGTCATTGAGGAGTCGGCAGAACGTCTAAAAACCTACGCCCTGGAGAGCGGCGTTTCTGTGCAGATCGAAGACAGCAGCGCAAACTGCATGGCGAAAATCGATCGATCGCGTCTGGGCCAGGCATTTCTCAACTTGCTGTCCAATGCCATCAAGTTCTCGCCCCCTGAAGGTGAAGTTTTGGTATGCACCAGGGTCGAACATGGTCTTGTCCGTATCCTCGTTACTGATCAGGGAGCGGGCATTCCTGATGACTTCCGCGGCAGAATTTTCCAAAAATTCGCTCAGGCAGACAGTTCCGACACACGTGGCAAACGGGGAACAGGCCTCGGTCTGGCCATCACCAAAGAAATCATGACACAGATGGAAGGGGATGTCGGATTCGAGTCACGGGAAGGAAAGGGCTCAACTTTCTGGCTGGAACTGCCGTTGGAGCAAGTGAAGGCATAAACGATGATAAAAACTCAAGACCGGGCCTTCTTTTACCTCGTCTGGTTGGCCCGAGCCGCTGTTCTTGTCCTCTTGCTCGGGGTAGCCTTTGTACTCGATAACGCAGCTACCCAGACTCATCGAAACGACGTGCGTCAGGAATGGCAAGCCCGCCTCAACGATATGAACCTCAAGCTGCAGGGTGCCATCTTGCAAAACGTTCAGACGGTTTGGGGTCTGGCTGCCAATGTCTCTGTTCAGCCAGACATCACGGAGGCCGAGTTTCAACAGCTTGCCTCCGTAATTTTCTCATTGGCACCACAGCTGCGGAACATCGGTTTGGCCCCGGACCTGACCATTCGCAACATCTACCCGCTGGAAGGAAACGAGGCGGCTCTTGGGCTTGACCTGACCAGCCAAAGCCTCTCCCCAGAGCAGGTAAAGACACTAACGGAGTCCCGGAAAGCGCTGTTCAGCGGTCCGATCAATCTTGTTCAGGGTGGCCAGGGCATGGCGGCCAGGATTCCGATTTTCGAGAACGGGTCAGGTCAGTTCTGGGGTGTCATTTCCGTGATTCTCGATCTTAATCGTCTCTATAACGCGGTGGACATGGCGTCGTTTTCAGAAAACGGTTATCTGGCACTTTTCAAAACGTCGTCCCCTGGCCTCGAAGAAGACCCATTTTTCGGCGCCGCCACAACTCAATGGCAAGATCCGATAACCACCGAACTCAATCTGCCGGGCATTACATGGACGCTGTTCGCCCAACCCAGCGACGGTTGGCCAAGCCATCCGGAATCACCGGTGCTCGTGCGATCCGTTTTAGGCCTGATGGTTTTATTGCTTTTCGCAGGTGCCTTCTGGTTAACCAGCCTTCTGCTGCGCGACCACCAGATGCAGCGCCGCTTTTCGGGCCTGTTTGAACTGGCGCCTTTCGGTATCGGGCTGTACGCCGCCCAGAATGGAAAGCTCTTGCGTGCCAACAACAGCTTCGAAAAGCTGTTTGGAAACAAAGCAAATTCTCTAAATTTTTTCCGTTACATTTATGACCACAGGAGCCGGATTCTCTCCGAAGAACTGGACATTCCCGGCCTCTTGGAGAAAAAACCCCGTTTCAGCGGCCTGGAGGGCTATTTTCCTGACGCAAAAAACGAACTGAACCCGGTGCTGCTCCATGGCCTCACGCTGGACACGCTAAACGGCGACCCGGCTATCTGGTTGATTGCCGAGGATATTTCAGAGCAAAAGAAGGCGGACAGAGTAAAGAGCGAATTCATTTCCATCGTCAGCCATGAGTTACGGACGCCTCTGACGTCGATTGCGGGATCACTGGGGCTACTCTCGAATAATGCAGCCGGTGAACTCCCTCAAAAAGCGTCGAGATTGGCCGAGATTGCTTACAGAAATACCCAGCAACTGACACTTCTGATCAACGACTTGCTTGATATTGAAAAACTCGTTGCTGGCAAAATGGCCTTCAACATGGCCGACTGTCCGGTCGCAGAGATAGTGCGGGAATGCCTGGAAGGCATCGAAAGCTTTTCAGTGGACAAGAAAGTAACACTAAAAGCTGAGCATCTGGACGAAGTAAACATAAAGGCGGATCGCGGCCGCTTATGTCAGGCACTCAATAATCTTCTATCCAATGCAATCAAGTTTTCTCCCGAAGACTCAGTCGTCACTGTCTACACTTCAAAATCCGACCACGAGATCCGCATCTCAGTGTCCGATCAGGGCCAGGGAATTCCGAGTGAATTCAGGGACAGGATCTTCCAGAAATTCTCACAGGCAGACTCGTCGGATCGCAGAGCAAAGGGTGGCACCGGGCTTGGACTGGCGATCACCCGAGAGCTTTTGCATGCGATGGGAGGAGAGGTGGGGTTCGACTCTGAGGAAGGAAAAGGCGCCTGTTTCTGGCTGAGCCTACCCTTCGCCGAAGCGGAAGGAAAAGGCGCCACCTGACAGGCAGCGCCATTGTCGAGATTCAGGCAGTGCGCAACATCTCCCGCACCACGTAATGGAGGATACCGCCATGCTTGAAGTACACGGCCTCGTTGGCGGTGTCGATGCGAGATTTCAGCTCGCAGGTCTCCGTGGATCCGTCCTTGTACTTCACCGTCATCTTGAGGGTCTGTCCCGGCTTGATCTCGCCAGACAGGCCTTCAATGCTGATGGTTTCCTCACCGGTGAGCTTGAGGCTCTTGCGGTCCGTGCCTTCCGGAAACTGGAGTGGCATGACGCCCATCCCGATCAGGTTGGAGCGGTGGATGCGCTCGTAGGATTCGGCCACCACGGCTTTTACACCCAGCAGACGGGTACCCTTGGCCGCCCAGTCACGGCTTGAGCCGGTACCGTATTCCTTGCCGGCAACGACCACCAGCGGCGTGCCCTGCTCCTGATACTTCATGGCGGCATCGTAAATCGCCATCTGATCGCCGGTGGGCACGAATTTGGTGTAACCGCCTTCCACGCCGTCGAGCATTTCGTTCCTGATGCGAACGTTGGCGAAGGTACCGCGCATCATCACTTCATGGTTACCCCGGCGGGAGCCATAGGAGTTGAAGTCTTTCGGATCAACACCGTGCTCCTGCAGGTATTTACCGGCAGGGGTGTCCGGCTTGAAGGAACCGGCCGGTGAGATGTGGTCGGTAGTCACCGAATCGCCCAGCAGTGCCAGTATGTTGGCATCCTTGATATCGTCGATCGTGTCCGGTTCTTCCTTGAGCCCTTCGAAGAACGGCGGATGCTGGATGTAGGTGGATTTATCGGACCACTCGTACACCTTGCTTTCCGGCACCTGGATGGACTTCCAGGTAGCGTCGCCATCGAAGACTTCCGCGTACTCCTTGCGGAACATATCGGTCTTCACTTTCTCCACCGCTTCAGCGATCTCCTGCTGGCTCGGCCAGAGGTCCTTCAGATACACTGGATTTCCATCCTTGTCGTTGCCCAACGGATCTTTTGAGAGATCCAGGCGAACGTTGCCCGCCAGTGCATAGGCAACCACCAGGGGCGGCGATGCCAGCCAGTTGGTTTTCACCAGCGGATGCACCCGGCCTTCGAAGTTCCGGTTACCGGAAAGCACTGAGGCGACAGTCAGATCCCCATCGGTGATGGCCTGCTCTACCTCTTCCGGTAAAGGACCGGAGTTCCCGATACAGGTCGTGCAGCCGTAACCCACCAGGTTGAAGCCAAGTTTGTCGAGATCATCCTGGAAACCACCAACCCGGAGATAATCGGTGACCACCTTTGAACCCGGTGCCAGGGACGTCTTGACCCAGGGCTTGGTGCTCAGCCCCTTCTCGACGGCTTTCTGGGCAATCAGTCCAGCGGCCATCATCACGCTCGGGTTGGACGTGTTGGTGCAGGAGGTAATAGCAGCAATCACCACCGCGCCCGGATCCAGGCGACACTCCTCTCCATTCATTTGCATCGACTGGCTCGATGGATGTTCGAAGTAGGCACTCTGGGCACCGACGGCGGTACCGCCACCCTCGGATTCAAGTTTGCTTTCACGAACTTGCGCCGGGCCCTCGGCAGTTTCCATCAACAGCTCAAAGGAGGACTTCATGTTTTTCAGGGCAACACGATCCTGCGGGCGTTTGGGGCCGGCAAGGCTGGCCTCGACTTCGCCCATGTCGAGTTCCAGGTTGTCTGTGTACACCGGCTCATGGCCGGGCTCACGCCACAAGCCCTGGGCCTTGGCGTAGGCTTCCACCAGCTCCAGCTGTTCTTCCTCACGGCCGGTCAGGCGCATGTACTTGATGGTCTGCTCATCTACCGGGAAGAAACCACAGGTGGCGCCGTATTCCGGGGCCATGTTGGCGATGGTCGCCCGGTCTGCCACTGGCATGTCCTTAAGGCCGTCGCCGTAGAATTCCACGAACTTGCCGACAACGCCTTTCTTGCGCAGCATTTCGGTGACGGTCAGCACCAGATCTGTGGCCGTAATGCCTTCACGGAGCTTGCCGGTAATCTTGAAGCCCACTACTTCGGGGATCAGCATGGAAACCGGCTGGCCCAGCATGGCGGCTTCCGCTTCAATGCCGCCAACGCCCCAGCCAAGAATGCCCAGGCCGTTGATCATGGTCGTGTGGGAGTCTGTGCCCACGAGGGTGTCCGGGTAGGCGATGGTCTTGCCGTCCTGGTCCTTCTGCCAGACGGTCTTGCCGAGGTATTCCAGGTTCACCTGGTGACAGATACCCGTGCCCGGCGGCACCACACGGAAATTGTCGAACGCCTGCTGGCCCCAGCGCAGGAATTCATAGCGTTCCTGGTTGCGTTCCATTTCGATGGCTACGTTGTCCTTGAACGAGGACGCGTCGCCGAATTTGTCCACCATTACCGAGTGGTCGATCACCAGGTCCACCGGCGACAGCGGGTTGATCATCGCCGGATCCTTACCGGCTGCCTTGACCGCCTCACGCATGGCAGCCAGGTCGACGACGCCGGGCACGCCGGTGAAATCCTGCATTAACACACGGGCAGGCCGGAACTGAATTTCAGTGTCGGAATGACGATCCTTCATCCACTGCACCATGGCATCAATGTGGCTTCTGTCCACGGTGGTGCCATCCTCATTGCGCAGAAGGTTTTCCATCAGCACTTTGAGCGAAAACGGCAGGCGATTCAGGTCGCCGAGAGTGTCCGCAGCCTTGGGCAGGCTGTAGTAATGAAAGGTTTTACCGCCAGCATCCAGGCTGGAAAGGGTATATAGACTGTCTTTACTGAGACTTTCGTTCGACATGTGGTGCCTCCTTTTTCGTCGTTATCCGCGTATTCCGGAAGGCTCTTTCGAAGCCCTTTCAGCAACGCATCGACCGGGCAAGCAATCCCATACCGGGCAATAGCCTGATGAAAGGACTCCACAGCGTGAAGTCACCTTTAACTATTGCAGCAATTAACGAGAGTTCAACCGCGGGCCGGTGAATGTTCGGCATCAGCGCGGTGAATATCAGACCAACGTCGGAGAGCCGGACGACTCTCCGACATCAGTTCCTGGAAGGCTTAGATACGATACAGCTTCACCAGTTCATTCAGTTTTTCGGTGACCGCCTCAAGGTCTGAAGCCATGGTTCTGACCCGCTCCGCCTCGGATACCACATCGTTGTTCCGGCTGGCGATGGAATGGATATTCTCATTGATCTGAAGCGACGTGGCCGCCTGCTCTTCCGAGGCCGATGCGATCTGGTAATTCATTTGCGAAACCTCGCCGATGGCTGCTTCAACCTCGCGGATGGCTTCTCCGGTTTCTCGCATGGCCCGCGTTGATTCCGCAGAACGGGTCCGGCCCATCTCCATGGAAGTCTTGGTTGCTTCGGAGATTTGACTCAATTCGCCCACTGTCGCACGAATTTGGTCGGTAAATTCCTGAGTTCTCAAGGAAAGCGCCCTTACCTCATCCGCGACCACGGAGAATCCACGGCCATGCTCACCTGCTCTGGCCGCCTCGATGGCGGCATTAAGGGCCAGCAGATTGGTTTGCTCTGAAATGGCATTGATAGAACCGACAACAGAAGCAATGGATTCAATCTTTTCGCTCAGCTCATCAACCCGATTAGCACTACTTTCAAGAGCTTCATCGGTAGACTCCGTGAGTTTCGATGCGTTAGCCATTGCCTTACCGCCTCTGGTAGCGGCTTCGGAAGCATTACTGGCGGCGTCGGACGCCAATTGCGCGTTGCTCGCCACTTCCTGGATGCTGGCTGACATCTCGTTGGTGGCTGTTGCCGCCTGATCGGTCTGTGCCTGCTGCTCACTCGTGATCTGTGTCGTGGTGTCACTAACGCTGGTCATATCATCAGCATTCGAACGCAATTGACCAGAGAGCTCCTTCAGTCTGGCGATGAGCTCTACAAACCTGTCAAGCATGTTATTGAAGGAGCTGGCCGTGACGTTCTTATCTGCGCCATCGAGACGCGCGGTAAGATCATTATCCGCATCGAACGTCCGTATAATTTCAATAATCTGAAACGACTGCCTTTGCTCTGCCCCCATTTGGATCGCAAAAAAGACGAGAATCGCAGACTCAAAAACCACAAATGCCGCGTGTAAAAAGGTAATAGACCAGTTGCAGTCATAGTTGAAGATCATGATCGGCATCTCGCCCAATGAGGCACCCGCCAGTTCAAGAGCCGTAAATGCAACATGATGAAGCGCTATCGTTACAGCAGCGACCACCACCGGCAGCCAGTCCCGATAGATGATCACCAGGGCCAGCGCAGCAAAAATGTGGAAATGCATTTCGATTCTGCCCAGCTGCGCCTGGATCATGATGGCAGAGAAGAGCATCAGGCAGACCGCGAACAGTGACGACAAGGCCCTCGTTCCACGCATCGTAAAGAAGCCGGCAGTTGCAAGGCCTCCTACCAACAAAGACGCAACCAGAGCGAATGTGGTTGTCCCGTACCCCATCGGCACCAGCAAACCGACCACCGGAATATGGGCCAGAAGGATAAACAACATCTGGCGATCGGTGCGCTCCCGGATTTCAACTTCATAAGACTGACTGTTTACCGCTGTCGTCATGCAGAACTCTCACTCTTCTTGTCTTTTAGTAAGCGGCGAAGATCCTGTTCAACCAGTTCAAGATTCAGGTCTGGCGTTGTGTAAACCAGCCTTCGGCGGAAATCCCGCGTCACTACGTGCAGATTTGCGCTGTGAGCAATGAGATCATCCGCGGTACTACCCTGTTTAACGGCAAAATCGTTGTAAGCTGAAGCCAGTTTTTGAGCGGCCCGGTGATTTTTCGGTCGGTAGGCTCTGAACGCCTTGCCAAGACTCCGTGTCGTCTGTTGCAGCAATTCCGGCGTGTCGTTTTCGGGGTCGAGTGTGACAAACAGGAACTCTATGTCCGCCCCTTCAAGGCGCTGGCTAAGTTCCATCAGATTGACCAGCTGCACCGGACATACGGTTCCACACTGCTGATAACCGAAAAAGATAATCGCGAGCCCTTCTTCGGGAGGCCGGTAATCACCGACCGCTGCACCGGGTTCATTGATGGCCATGCCGTAGAATCCATCGTTATTAAGCAGTGAGGGCATGACAGGAAGTGCAGCCGCCACAACAAATGCCGAAACGAAAAGCAGAATGGCTGTGTATTTCTTGTTCACGTAGATTGCCCGTCGGAAATCGGCCCGGGTTTCATTTGAAACCTTCGCCCCGAATGTAGTTGCATCATGCAGATATATACCAGAAAAAAGCTTGCAATGGCGAACAAACACGGTCGTTGAATGCGACAAATCAATTTTTGTTGCAATAGAAAGTAACTTTGACAGAAGTCAGCTACATCTGGCGTTCGCCATAGAGCTGAGCATACAACCCCTCCTTGGCAATCAGTTCATCGTGATGGCCTTCTTCGATGATTCGGCCATCCTCGAAAACACAGGCTCGATCTGCCTGTTTAACGGCGCTGAGGCGATGGGCAATGATCAGGGTGGTGCGCTGCTTCAGGAAGGCTTCGAGATCCCGATGGAGCTGGAACTCGGTTTCCGCATCCAGCGCCGAGGTGGCCTCATCCAGGATCACCACTGAAGGCTCTGACAGGATCATCCGGGCAATGGCCAGCCGTTGACGCTGTCCGCCAGAAAGGCGCACGCCCTGCCGGCCGATAACGGTATCAAGCTGGTCGTGCATTGCGGCAACCGTGCCGTCCAATTGGGCGATTCGCAGGGCATCCCAGAGCGCGGCATCGGGCTTGTCCCGACCAAGGGTCAGGTTCTGTCGAACGGTATCGTTGAACAGCGCCGGGTGCTGAAGCACGGTCGCGACATGTTCACGAAGGCAGGGCAAGCCAATGCGCTCAACAGGCACCCCATCAATCAGCACCTCGCCCTGCTGCGGAGTGTACATACCGAGGATCACCTGAATCAGAGTCGACTTGCCGCCACCGCTGGCGCCCACCAGTGCCACTTTTTCGCCGGGCGCCAACTGCAGGTTGATGCCCCGGAGCACCTGCTCCTCGCCATAAGCGAAGTGGATATTGCGCAGGGTAAGCCCCACGGTATGACGGTCGCGAAACGGGTTCTCCAGCGCCGGATAGCGGGGCTCTTCCTTCAGATCCAGCAACCGGTTAATACGTCCGAGCGCCGCATTGGCAGCGAACCAAGCGTATTGCATGTTGAGCATTTCCTGAACCGGCGTCAACATGAACCAGAGGTAGCCGAAAATGGCGAACATCATGCCGATGCTCAGGTCGCTGAACAGCACGGTTACCATCGCGGCGGCCCGGAATGCGTCGACGCCGAACTGGAACAGCGCAAAGCTGGCCCGGCTGGCTGCATCGCTGCGCCATTCGAACTGGATCGCGTGGTCCCGCACGTTGCGGGCTCGGTCGATCAGCTGGCGCAGGTAATGCTTTTCCCGATTGGCCGCCCGCAGCTGGTGAATCGCATCCAGGGTTTCCGTCAGATCCCCCTGAAATTCCTCGTAAGCACTGTTCTCCCGTCGCTTGAGCTCCTTGACCCGCTTGCCGATCAGAATCGTGGCGAAGATGACCAGCGGATTGAACAGCAGAATGAGTAGGCCCAGCTCCCAGTGCACCCAGAGCAGGACCCCAGCGGTACCCAGCACTGTCAGGCTCGCCACCAGAAAACGGCTGATGGTGGTACCCAGAAACTGGTCTACGGTATCCAGATCGGTAATAAAGTGACTGCTGATTCCGCCAGAGCCGCGAGTCTCGTACTCGGACATGGCCACCCGCTGCAAACGCCCCAGCAGGCGGGACCGGATGCGGAACACCACATCCTTGGAAACCTTGGAAAATTCCCGGGACTGCAAAACGTTGAACAACAGTGCCGCCACACGAAGCAGAAATGCCACCACAACCATCAGGCCGATATAGACCACCGGTGTTTCCCAGCTCCCCGGCAGGAAGGAATCCATTACCGGTAACACCGGGCCAGGCTCGTCCAGTAGCACTTCATCCACCAGAACCGGCAGCAGCAGTGGCACCGGCACACTCATCACGGTTGCCATGATAGCCAGCAGATTGGCACGCACCAGTCTTGGCTTGTGCTTGAGCGCAAGCCCAAAAATATCCCGCCAGGTGTACTGCTGTCGGGTTTCGCGAGTATCGATACCGGTTACGCTGTTTTGCGGGTGTTCCAAGCAACCTCCGGATAATCAAATGTGCCCGGTTGGATACGCCCGGGAACTGACAATAGTCTACCTGTTAACTGGTTTGCTGCGATCAAAACCGACATCTGTCATCATGAGCCAACGATTTTCTGATGGACCAGGACAAAAGCACCTGTGAAACACGATTGCCACTATCACCCCGGCGACCCTGCCAAATGGCACTGTGGGGAGTGCCAGATTCACTACTGCAGCCGCTGCATGCCCGATGCCGATACCCGACAGCGTCGGGCCCTGTGTCCCCACTGCAGCAAGGCCATGCGATACCTGGGCGCCGCCACCGAAGTGGTCCCTTTCTGGCAGCGACTCGGCGCGTTCTTTCGTTACCCGTTCCATACCGATCCGCTGATCGTTATCGCCATCTGCACCCTGGTGCCGGTGGTAGCCCCCGCCAACCTGATTGGCATCCTGATCTGGCTGGTGCTTGCCCTGGCCCTGTTCAAGTATACCTATGCGGTGATCAACCACACCGCTGAAGGCCACCTGAAACCGCCCGCCGTGTCCGTCGCCTTCACCGGCAGTGGCTTTGATATTGTCATCCTGCAGTTGCTGGTCTTCGTGCTGATGGGCGGGCTGGTTGGCGCGGCTGCCATGCTCGGCGGCCCCATCCTGATGCTGCTGGCGCTGGCGTTTGTCATTCTGGCATTACCGGCCAGCATCATGGTTCTGGCCATGGAGCGTTCTGTGGGTGCTGCGGTGAATCCGATGAATCTGGCGGTGCTGATCTCGCGAATTGGCACCCCTTATTTCCTGCTCTACGGCTACCTGATCCTGCTGACCCTCGCCTCGGGCGCGGCCCAGGACTTTGCGGTGAATCACTTTCCGTTCTGGGTGGCCCAGCCCCTGGCCGGCTTCCTGAACAGTACCTTCACCCTGATTCTGTTCCACATGCTTGGCTACCTGCTGTTCCAGTACCAGGAAGAGCTGGGTTTTGCCTCGGACATTCAGGACGAAACCTCTGGGCAGGACACCCACCAGCGTGACCGAAGTGCCCGTTTCGATGCCGATATCGACATGAACCTGAAAGACGGCAACTACGATCGCGTGCAGAGCATGTTGAAGGAAGCACTGAAGCGCGATCGGGACAACGCCCTGAGAATCGGCCAGTTGTACCAGCTACTGACGGCCCGCCAGGACACCGACGAACTCTACCGCTACCACCCACGCATTCTGGGCTGGCTGGCCGATCGCAACGACGGCGAAGGCATCGCCGATGTGCTGAATACGATCCAGAAAGCAGAACCCGGCTTCAAGCTGGAGGATCCGGACCTGTCCGTGCGCTGCGCCCGGGCCCTGTACCACCGGGGCCAATTCAAGCCGGCGTTACGGGTACTGCAGGATTTCCACAAGCGCTTCCCGGACAGCGAGCAGTTGGCCCCGGCCTACCTGCTGGTCGCCCAGACCCTGGCCAACGGCTTGTCCCAGTGGGAAAAAGCGACGGCCTTCCTGACGTTTATCCAGAAAAAGTGCGTGAATCATCCGCTGCATGAACAGATTAAGGTTTATCTTGAGCAGGCGCAGAATAAAGAGCCGCTGAAGGGGCCAAAAGCGACGTTTTCCGTACAGGACTGACGCAGGGTATGGGAGGGGCTTCCCAAAACCGTGCGGAGCCATGGATGGCGGAGCCGAGCGTACAGGGACGTATTCACAGCGTGTTTTGGGAAGCCCCTCCCATACCCTGCTGCCCCGAGGCTAGCGGGCCTGAAGAAGTTGACGATAATGACGGGCTTTCGGTGCCATCTGGCGCTTTTCAAACTCTTCCACAAGCAACCGACAGGCCTCGGTAGTCAGCATGTCATCGCCCGTGCTTCTGAGCCGCTCGAAGGCTTTCTCTGCAGCCTTTAGATCATGTTGCTTGAGGCTGGTGAAAAGGACCCGGTTATGGTCTTCTGCCGCTAGTGGCTGATAGCTCTCCCCCTTGCCCAGGTATTCCTGCCAGATCGAAATCATCTGCTCTGGCTGGCGCCGGCTGAGGGCATCGTTCATCAGTTCTTTGGCGCGATCACGATATTCGGGCAAGTCCGGGCGGAGTTTGGCCAGCTGGTAAAGGTGTTCCAGCAGAATATGGCGTTCCGGATAGTGCTCACGAAGAGCCTCGAATTGCCGCCGGGCCAAATCGAACTCCATCCGGCCCAGGCTGGCCATGGCCTGGGCGTAACCGGTGGTAAACCGGGCATCCTGCTCTTCTTCTTCCGGCTCGAAAAATTCCTCTCGCACCTGCAGCCAGCTTTTGCCAAGCAGCCAGACCAGGCCGGCACCTGCGATCAGACCACCAGCGTGGGCCATGTAGGCGATACCGGTGGCACCAGCATACCAGTAATCGTAGATTTCCTTGCCCACCCAAACCGGTAACAGGGCAATAGCCGGAGCACGGAAATAGTTGAAGTAAACGCCGAGAAAGTAGAAGAAACGGATCTTCTGCAGGCCATAGATGGCTACGTACATGCCCATCAGGCCGGAGATCGAGCCCGAGGCACCCACCAGGGGTACATAGCTACCCGCCGAAACCGCGGTAAACATCAGGCCGGACAAGGCACCGCAAACCAGATAGGCAATCAGGTACCGACCCGGCCCCAGGGCTTTCTCAACGGTGAATCCCAGCAGGAACAGGAAGATCAGGTTACCGATGATATGGCCCCAGCCGCCGTGCAGAAACTGGTAGGTGATCAGGGTATACAGTGACAGATCGGCAGGAACCAGGCCCAACTGGTTGGCACTCAGCTTCTGGATGTACTGCTGCTCTATCGCAGTGCGCTGCTCCTGCCAACGGGCCCTTTCTGCCGGCGCCCAGATCACATCACGGTTCTGCAGCAGATACTGATAGAACTCCCGGTCCATCATCAGGTTGATGGCCAGCCAGAAGGTTTCGTTCTCTTCCCGGAGTTGCTGAAACTGCTGTAGTTCGTATACCCGGCCTTCTTCACCATGGAACTGGATTTGTCGTTGCAGGTAATCCTCGTAGGCCGGCGCCTCCAGCTCATGAAGGTCGGCGGCCAGGTACTGTTCAACGGCCTGCTCGAGTTTCCGGCTGTCGTCCCCCTGATAAAACAGAAAAACCAGCAGGCAGGTCATGATCAGGCCCAGGGTGACCCAGGGCGGGCGTTTCCAGTTGATGGCGTTTTCAGCCGGGATAATCAGCATGGGCGGTCACAATTCATCATAATCTGTCCCTGAAATTCTGCTTTTTTACCACAGCCTCGCCTTCTTTTCGCGCTCAAATGAAATCCAGCGCAAAGGTCGCTATGGGTCAATCCCGGAAATGTGGCACACCCCACAGAGTCGGAAAAGCCCGGACAACCGGTGAGACTGTCATTGGCGCGTCACACAAATGACATTAAATCATTTCCAGCGACGGACTGTGCCGGGACATGTATCGACTTTTCGCCAATTGCCGTTATTCCTGCTCCGGCCAATAGTGAACAGGAATAACAAGAAAAACCGGATACCGAACCAAGGATTTTCAGATGACCGTACTTGTATTGGATAACCCGGGCCTGATCGCCAATGCTGCGATGGCCGCAGGCTTCACCGCTGCCGCATACGATGCCGGGACCAGGCGCCCGCACCGCATGAAGTTCCACTACGGCTTTAACAAGCACTCACTGGACAAGGATGACATTGCCTTCCTGCAACAGCACGCCGCCTACCTGAAGGAGCACCCTTCCGTGAGCGTGCGGATTCATGGCCATTCCGACAACTTCGGTTCGGAGGATTACAACCAGTTTCTGTCACGATTGCGGGCCAGCGCAGTGGCTCGAAGTCTCATTCAGGAAGGCTTGGAGGAATCCCGGATTCTAATGCGGCACTGGGGCTCAGCGCGTCCTCTGGCAACACCGGAAGACAGGGCTGCCAACCGCCGAGTAGAACTGGAATACATGGACATGGGTGTCGCCCAGGCACTCTGAGCGGCAACACCAACCCCATAGGCCGCCCCCGGACTTACCGCATAGCGGGGGCTGGATGCACCCTACACAGGCGTGATGGAACACCCTGCAACCGCTGTCGGCGGCTTTTATGAAATCTTAATTGTTCCGATTTCCGAAGCGGTAAACGAATCAATTTCATTAAAGCTGAAAATTATTATTCAATAAAAACAATATTTTATTTACAAACTAGAAAGCAAACTTACATTTATTTAACGAACCTTTTGCCCGAATTCCTCGTCTTAGTCATGTATCCAGGGTTTAAAACTGTTACCTGACTAGAGAGGTCACTATGAACGCAAAAACCTTCACCACTGCCGCACTCATTGGTTCGATGTTCCTTGCCAGCGCCACATTCGCTGCAGGCGGTCCGCGCAACAGCGACGGCGGGGGTCGATCGGCAGAAACTGCCGATTCGGAAGATCTGACCACCATTGAGGTGAGCGATCTGCAGTTCATGCGCGAAGAGGAAAAGCTGGCCCGAGACGTTTATCTCACAATGGACCAGTACTGGGGCGACAGAACGCAGGTATTCGCAAGAATCGCGCTGTCCGAAGAATCTCATACCAGCACCGTAGACTACCTGTTGAAAAAGTTTGATGTTGAAGACCCGGTAGTGAATGACACGATCGGCGTATTCACCAACCAGGAACTTCAGGCTCTATACGACGAATTGGTTGCCAAGGGAAAAAACTCGTTTGTTGATGGCTTGTTCGTAGGAGGCCTGATCGAAGAGAAGGATATGAGAGATATTCTGGCCGCAATTAATCAAACCGATGAGCGCGCCATCATTCTCGCTTATTCCAATCTTTTGGATGGCTCGAAAAGCCACCTGAAAGCCTTTGTGAGCGTGATCGAGGCACAGGGACTGACTTATGAGGCTCAAGTGCTGGATGCGGAAGAAGTGGAGCTTATCCTCGAAGATGAGAGCCAAGTTGAAGACTGACCGGTTATAAAACCGGGTTGCTGAAAGCAGAACGGGCGGCCATTGGCCGCCCGTTCTTTTCTGCTCTAGCCATAAACCTGCCAGACGTTCCACAACAGCAATAAGGCTGTCACCAGAATCGCCAGCCAGGTCAGCAGAATGCCGATCATACGGGCCCAATGGGTGCCACCGCGACCGTTGATCATGCCGAAGGCATGAAGAATGCGACCAACCACCAGCGCCATACCGTTCCAGTAAATCAGAGTACTGGAAACGCCGTTTAGCTCAGCGATAGCCAGCATGAGCAGACCAAGGGGGGCATACTCCACCAGGTTGGCGTGGGCCCGGACCGCGGCCTCGAAATCCCGATCATCGGTGATGCCCAGGCCCTTCTTATACTTCAGACGAAATTTGACGACCTGAGCCGACAACACCAGCAAAAGAATGCCGATAACTGCGGCAAACACTCCGGTTACGGGTACGATCATGCTCAGGCCTTCTTGATTGCACTAACAATAGCGAGAAGCAACACAGCGCCTACCGTTGCAGTTACCAGCTCACCAACAGCGCCCTGGGCCGCCAGACCCAGAAGGCGGAACACAAAACCGCCGAGAAACGAGCCGACAATACCAATACCGATGTTGGCCAGAATGCCAAAGCCACGGCCCTTCATGATCAAACCAGCCAGCCAACCGGCCACACCGCCTATAATCAAAAACAGAATCAGATTCATCTCTTGCCTCTCCCTGAGGGTCGTTGAACATAACGATCAGTCTCGCAAGACTGCCCTGTTTACCGAAGTGCTTCAAGCACTTCCAGACGAGGCGATTACAATGTGGCAATCGTCTCCGACATTTTCTTGTGGCAACGCTCGATCAGCTCCGGAATATCATCAGCCGTGAGACCCTCGGTTTCGATGGGCGGCAAAACCCGAATGGCCACAGACTCACGCCGGCCGGTCCAGCCGAGGGCCTCATCGGCGTACTCCTGAACACAGACCATGGTGATGGGCGCGCCCGATGCTACCGCTGCGTGAAACGCGCCTTTCTTGAATTTCTGCAGTCCCCGGCCTCTGCTGCGAGTGCCTTCGGGGAACACCCAGAGGCTTTTCCGATCCCGTGCGATGGCACTGCTTGTGGCCCTCATAACCGCGATAGCCTTGTGGGAGCGTCCGCGATTAAGGATAACGTTTCCGCCCAGCCAGAAGACCTGTCCAAAGAAAGGCACCCAGACCAGTGACGATTTACCAACCGTCACGGTGCGCGGCGGCAACAGATCACCCATAACAAACAGATCGTCATTGTGCTGGTGGTTGGCAAGGACAACCGTGGGCCGGTCCTGGGGCATGTTTTCCCAGCCTTCCAGTGGTCGCTCCATTCCCAGGATTGCCCGCCCGAAACGGGCCACAGCACGCGCCAGGAAACGGTTGTTATCCGGATTGAACGGCCTCGCCGCGTAGAACACGAGCGCGAACAGGCAAATGATCGGCACGCTCAGCCACGCCAGCAGTTTTCTGATAATACCCATGCAACCAAACTCTGCAGCCAAATTTTGGCGCACAAGTGTACGCCAACTTTATATTCCGGCAACAGTGTCAATTTGTTCCCTTTGTTTACCCTTTGCCGAAGCTCTGACCACGTATCGCAGTGGCCCACCGGCGTCGACACTGTCGAACGGGTAACAGGTCACCAGCAGAAGCGTCCCCTCTGGCAGGCGCTGGGTATCGATCAGCTCTGAACGGCTGTCCACCACCCGGGCACCCTCCACCAGGTAACTCTGCCAACGGCCGTCCCGACCCTGCAGGCGCACCTCATTGCCGGTCTCCAGCGCTTTCAGGCTCCGGAAATGTGTATCCCGGTGCCCGGCAATGATCACGGCTCCCCCGACATCTGCGCCTCCGGTTAATCGGCCCGGCCCAAAGGCCAGGCTCTCACCATGGGTATCGGCCAGAACAATCATCGAGTCGTTCAGTTCCGGAATAGCCAGCCGGGCTACCGGCCAGGTGTCCGCCCACGGCCAGGGGCGCGATTCCGTCTGCCGGGCCTGGCTTTCAGCCCAGGCGATCGCCAGTAATTCCTGGGCGATAATCGCCTTGAGCGGAATCCATAACCCGAATACCAACAAGGTAGCAGAGCTGGTCAACAACAGAAGCAGAAGCCGGGTCATCAGAACGCCCTCCTCTGCAGCAGCACAATCGCCAGTGAAAACATCAACCCCACCAAACCGAGCGCGATGAGCAAGGGTGCCGGGGTCGCAGTCTGCGGGTATCGCAGCATGCCCGCCTGGCTCCCTGCCGGCAGCAGTGTGGGCAGGTTGTCCGATGTCATTGGCGTGTCCGTGTTCCGGGCGGGCGTTGAATCCACGGCCACAAAACTGGTGTAGGCAGACATCAGGCCGTGCTTAACCGCCAGCCCGGTCAGTCCGGCCTTATCCGGCTCCCGGCCAGCAACCTTGGCCTCATCCTCCAAACTGTCGATTTTCTCCCTCGCCCAATGCCGATGCAGCCCCGTTGCGGGAGCGGCCTGCTGCAGATCCAGCGTTCTGGTCCAGTCCCTGCCTCCCGGCAGGCGCCCCGACACCTCTAGCTGCCCCATGGCCGGGACGCCACGGACCACATGAATCAGCGGCTCGCCCTGGAACAAATCGCCCGGGCGTCTCGGAAACGACTCCTGACCGGCTTTCTGGCCGGGCCAGTTGACCCCGATATCGGTCAGAACCGGTGACTCCATGGCTGAGAACAGGGCCTGCAGAGGTCCATTCACATCGGAAGGCGAGTGAATCGCCGTGTAGGTACCCCGCCCCCAGCGGGCGGCTTCGCGCATGAAGTGCCGGTTCGGCGCAGAGCCAATAGCCACCGTAAACAGCCTCTGGTTTCCAAGCTGCTGGCGGATCTGCCGGAACAGCGCAGCTTCATTTCCCACCGCGCCATCGGTAATGAAAATGACCTGGCGCACCCGTGCGCCGCCTTCAGTCTCGCCTCCGCCGTCCAGGGCTCTGGACAGGGCCGGTGCCATCTCGGTGCCACCGTCAGCACGAAGGCGATCCACATACTGGCGCGCCCGGGCAAGGTTGTTACCGGTGGCCACTTCCGGCTGCATGAACAGGGAATGCGTCTGGCTGTTGAACTGGATGATATTGAACCGGTCCCTCGGTGTCAGTGTGTCCAGACCTGCCTGAAGAGCATCTCGGGCCTGGCGGATCGATTCGCCAGCCATGGAACCGGAGGTGTCGATCACAAACACCAGATCCCGGGGCAACGACATGGTGCCGCTTTCTCCAGGCACCAGCATGGCCATGAGGTAATCCTCTCCTTCCCAGGACTGATGGAACACCGCTGCCGAGGGCTCCAGCCCGGCAACCGGGCGCCAGCGCACCACAAAGTCCCGGTCCATCAGGATCTCGCCGCCATCGGGACGAACTCTGAACGTCTGACCGTCCTGACTCGTCGCAAGGCGATGCGACGGGCTGGAGACGCTCTCAAGGGGGAGCCCGGAATCAATCACCAGATTGATCACCGCCCGATGGCTATCGTCCGCCACATCACCCGGATTGACCGTAAAGGGACTGATGGCACCGGCATCTGGCACTTCGGTCGTCGGCACTGCCCAACCACCCTGCCACTGATCCGGCGCTGCACCGAGCGCCTTTCCCGGCATGTAACGGGGCGTCAGCGTGGTTGGCACAGTGAGTTCGAACACGCCGGCCTGATACTGCACCGGTTGTTGATACTTCAGCTCCACCGATACCGTCTCCCCCGGGGGAATGTTGGCCACCCGTGCGGTAAACAGATTCGGCCGCTGCTGCTCGACATTCGCCGCGTGCTGCCCGGCCTGTTTTGCTTTCTCATAAGTCCGGCGCGCCGTCTCCTTCGGCTGCACCTTGCCTTCGATCGTCCGCTCGCCCACTTTCATGGTCAGTCCATACACACTGGCCTTTTGCGGCAACGGGAACACAAACACGCCCTCCCGCCACCGGTCGCTGGTGTTTCGAAAACGCCTCAGCAGCCGGGAGTCGGCAATCAAACCGCTGATGCGCACATCGAAATCGCTCTCCAGCACCAGGGCCGGCTCCTGCCACTGACCCTGGCCGTCAACGAAGTGGAACTGGCCAACGTTGTCGGTCTCATTCGCCTCGGCATAGAGTGGGTGGACAAACAGCATCAACATCACGGCGAGCCAAAGGCTGATGCCCTCCACGCAGCGCTTTAACCGGATTCGCTGGCCGCTGTTAACGGAGGGACGTGAATGAAGCCTTAGAAGGGAACTGGAAATAATCATGAGGGAATCCTTGTGACTGCATGACTGTGCGAAACACCGCCATTTCAGCAATCCGGAAAGGAACTCCCATGGCAGATTGCGACAAACCGCCCTCGAAAAATGATGAATTGTGGCAACAACGCCCTTCGAACTTGTTATCAACACCTGCCGTGGTTAAATAGACACACACCGGCAAGGGGAAGCAGCCGCCACCATGAAGAAACACGTTGTACTGATCGAAGACGAACCCGCCATCCGCGACAACTACCGGGCCGCGTTCGAGCGCCGTGGCTATCGTGTGAGCGCCCACGGCGACCGGGCTTCCGCCTGGCAGGTGCTACGTCAGTCGTTACCCGACCTGGCCATTATCGACGTCGGGCTGGGCGATGAACCGGAAGGCGGTTTTGCCCTGTGTCAGGACCTGAGATCGCTGTCTCAAACCCTGCCGATTATCTTCCTCACCGCCCGCGACAGCGACATCGATTCCGTTCACGGTTTGCGCCTCGGCGCCGACGATTACGTAACCAAGGACATGAGCCTGGACCACCTGCTGGCCCGGGTTACCGCCCTGCTCAGGCGGGCCGACGCCTGGGCCGAAGCCCTGCAGAAACCGGACGAGGTGCTCGAGCGTGGCAAACTCTCTCTCAATGTGGATCGCATGACAGTGGCCTGGGATGAAACGCCCATCGACCTGACCGTCACTGAATTCTGGATGCTGCACTCGCTGGTTCAGCACCCCGGCCATGTCCGCAGCCGGGAACAATTGATGGAAGCCGCAAGCACGGTGCTGGATGACAATACGGTCACCTCCCACATCAAGCGTATCCGCCGCAAGTTCCAGCAGATTGACGCAACCTTTGACGGCATACAGACCGCCTACGGCATGGGCTACCGGTGGAACGCCCGTGAGGTCTGAGCCTTGAATCTCAAGCGCCAGCTGTTCGTTGCCAGCCTTCTGATGCTGCTGATCCCCTGGGCGGGCCTTCAGTTTGTTCTGGAGCTGGATGATGCCCTCCGCCAACAGGCCCGGCAGCAACTCCAGGCCCAGGCCGGGAGACTGGCCGAAACTGCCGGCGACCAGATCATCGGCACTGAGGTCATCAAACCCGAGGAACCGGCCATCTACGTGGAACCGCTCGCCGGCGACCTGAACCTGAATGGTTATGGTGACGACTGGCCGGGTTATGACGATGAAAATCAGGACATGAACTGGCAAGGCGACAGCTCCGTGACCGGAAAGCCCAGCCTTCAATGGCAGGCTGTGACAGATCAACGAAACCTGTATCTTCTGATTCGAGTTAACCAACGGAAGCCTGTTTTCTTCAACCCCGGCGATCCGAGTCAGCCACATGATCGCCTCAGGATCTGGCTGGAGCCAGCCCCCGGCAACCTTGCCACCGACGCTATCCGGAAATCCTGGCTGCTGCGCACGCCAGCCCCGGGCCAGCTGTATGGCCTGGAAGAGGTCGGAGGACAGCCGGACTATAGAATTTCCGGCTTCCTACAGGACGCCGGCCAGGGCTGGCAGCTGGAACTGAAACTGCCCATGCCTGTGGACCGAAGCCGCCTGGGTTTTGCGGCCTTATGGGGCAGTGATCAGGTAACCGGCGTCTCCACGTCGGTTGACCCATTGCCGGTGCTGGTCAGTCGAAATCTCGCCCTGGAGCGACAACTGGAACCCCAACTTAACCCCGGCCAGCAGGCCCGACTGGTTGAACCGGCTGGATGGGTCATCGCGAGACAACAGCCTGACTCGGCCGTCACAGCGCCGGAGTTCGACAGTCTCAGCCCGGTGCAGGTGCTCGAAAAGATCAGTCTCAATGCACTCAGGGGCCTGGTACGCCTCTACCAGCCAGAACCCATAGCCCTTGAAACCGACACCAACCGTGTGGACGTTGAGGCGCTACCGGAGACAGGTCTGGTCCGCCATGAGGATGACAGCGTCTGGCTGCTGACCACCCGGGAGGTTTTCGGTGGCCGCACGCTGATTCTCGAACAGTCCCTGGACCAGCTTCTGACCCTGTCCGGCTCTGCCCTGGGCTCGGTCATTGCCCGCAGCACCCTGATTATTGTCGCCCTGACCCTGGTTCTGCTTGGCTATGCCAGCTGGCTGTCCTGGCGGATTACCCGGCTGCAGCGCGCAGTCAGCGCCAGTATCGACGAAGACGGGCGGATCACCGGCAGAGTGCCGGATGCCCGAAGCAAGGACGAACTGGGCCAGTTGCAGCGACACTTCAGCCTGATGGTGGATCGTCTCCACGGGTACAACCGCTACCTGGAAAGCTTCTCCCGGCGACTCTCTCACGAGCTTAAAACACCTGTCGCCGTGGTTCGTTCCTCGCTGGAAAACCTCAACCACAGCGATTCGGAGGAAGAGCGCAGGCAATACATCGAAAGGGCCGCTTCCGCCACCGAACGCCTCCGGCAGATACTCCATGGCATGAGCGAAGCGGCGCGTCTGGAACAGAGCCTGGACCATGCGGATAAAGAACAGTTTGATCTGGCGGAGGTGGCCGCAGAAGCAACCGCTGCGTATCAGGCCCTCGACAGCAGCCATCAGATCCGCTACTCGGGGCCGCAGGCAGGCTGCAAGATCACGGGTTCGCCAGAACTGATGGTGCAACTGCTCGATAAGCTGGTCGATAACGCCCGGGATTTCACACCACAGAATGGCCTGATTGAGGTGGGCCTGGAAACAGTTTCGGAAGGGCTATGTCTGTCGGTCTTCAACGAGGGTTCAACGCTGCCCGAAGACACAACAACTGACATCTTCAGCCCCTTCGTTTCAATGCGGGACGGCCAGGAACAGGGCCACTTGGGACAGGGGCTACTCATTGTCAACCTGATTGCCGACTACCATGGTGCCCATGTGGAAGCCCGGAACCGCGCCCAAGGTGGCATTGACGGTGTGTGCTTCCGGGTTATGATCCCAGTTATCCACTCTTGACCACAGGACTACCCTGCCGTGAGCGCACGCCTGGAATCCCTCGACATACACCCGCTTCGGAACGATCTCTACAACGAGCTGCACTCAAGGCCGTTCCAGGTGCTACCGACACCGGCGCGGGTTACCCAGATGGCGGTTCTGACAACACCTGAGCAACGGCAGGAACAATTCCGGCACTTGCAGGAACTCCATCGGCTGATGGGGCATCCGGTACCGGAGAACGAGGTGGGCTGCTTTGAACATACCTTCGGTGCCCTGAGGGTGCGGCGCGAGATGCACATGGAATTCGCGTCGTACACCTTTATCAACCTGGCTGCGGGTGAGGAAACACCCTTTAGCGAGACCGGCATTACAACGTTGCCCGAGGGGTGGCTGGAACAGCTGACCGGTACAGTGATTGCGGCATTCCACCTGGAAGTACGGCCCGCTGCTGACGGAACCGAAGGCGACCTGGACTATGTACGCAAGCACTTCGAAGGCATGCGACTGGTCGGGAGCAGTCCCCAGGAGGGTGCCGCCAGGGTGTGGGGCACCTTCCGGCTACACAGTGACGGCTTTGGCCGGTTCATGGTGATGAACCACCACATGTCGGACAGCCAGCTGGGCCGTCTGACCCAGCGCCTGATGGAAATTGAAACCTACCGTCTGATGTCACTGCTAGCACTCCCCGTTGCCCGGGAAATCACGCCGTCGCTGAACGATATGGATGAAAAACTGGCCGTGATCACCCGGTCACTGGCGGAAAACGAGGATGTCGACGAAGAAAAACTGCTGGCCCAACTGACCAACATTGCGGCCCGTATCGAGGCCTTCCGGGCCCACTCCACGTTCCGTTTCTCTGCCACCCGCGCCTATCACCGGCTGGTACTGACCCGCCTGGAGGAACTACGGGAAGATGAACTCTCCGGCCACCTGACCCTGACCGAATTCATGACCCGCCGGCTGACTCCGGCAGTGAAAACCTGCGAAGCGGTGAGCGAACGGCTGGAAGACCTTTCCCGACGGGTCGACCGGGCCTCGGACATGATGCGCACCCGGGTGGAGCTGGCAATCCAGAGCCAGAACCAGCAACTGCTCAGTTCCATGGACCGGCGCTCCAAGATCCAGTTGATGATGCAGCATACGGTGGAAGGCTTCTCGGTGGTGGCCATCACCTATTACCTGATTGGCCTGCTCAAATTCGGGCTGGATTCGGTTTACGAAGCCGGTGTCGTCTTCAACAAGACCCTGGTGCTGGGCATCGCCATTCCGGTGGTAATGACCCTGGTGTTTCTTGGGGTTCGGGTGGTCCACCATCACTTCATCAAGATGGCAAAACGGCAGTAGCTACTTCAGCCTGCCGAGATCCTGCTCGCCGGCAAACTGCCGGTAAAACTGCTGGGCCGTGCGACCATTGCGTACGCCCTTGGCAGTGGCGAATCGGATCGCCTCCCGATGCAGGCCTTCCCGGTCATCAAAGTCGGGGAACAGCGCGTCCACCGCCTGCAGGTACACAGCCTGCGAAAACGCATAAAACGAAAGCTGAAGACCGAACCGGTCCGCCAGGGACACCTGCTCTTCGATGGCTTCGGCCGGGTGCAGCTCACCGTCGCGCATCTCGCTCTTGAGGTTATCGGACATGAACTCCGGCATCAGATGACGGCGGTTGGAGGTGGCATACACCCTCACATTCTCCGGGGGCAGTTCCAGGGAACCTTCCAGTACACTTTTCAGGGCCTTGTAGCTGGACTCACCAACGTCAAACGACAGGTCATCGCAGAAGATCACAAACCGGAACGGCAGCTCGCAGATGTCGTCAACGATTTCCGGCAGGTTGACCAGATCATCCTTGTCCACCTCGATCATCCGCAGCCCGCGCTCCTGGTAGCGGTTCAACAGCGCCTTGATCAGCGACGACTTGCCGGTGCCGCGGGAGCCCCAGAGCAACGCGTTGTTGGAGGGCTCACCGGCCAGAAACCGCTCGGTATTTCGGGCCAGAGCCTGCTGCTGTCGGTCGATGCCCTTCAGATCCTGCCATTGCACCGGATCGAGCCTGCGGATGGCGCGCAGCCCCGAGCGATGCCGACGCCAGACAGCCGCCGGTGTGGAGTGCCAGTCAAAAGATGTTGTCGCGGACATAAACCTCTTTCCTATTCCGAACCGGGCCAGCCTGTGAAACACTGGCACCGTAAAAACCGTGATAACAGGAGACTTTACCCCAAATGGCCGTAAAATCCGTCGCTTTGGTGGCACACGACAACAAGAAAAAGGAACTGGTGGACTGGGTTGCCGAAAACCGCACCCGCTTCGCCCCGCTGAAACTCTACGCCACCGGCACCACCGGCCGGCTGCTCCGGGATAACCTGGAGCGGGACGATATCCATTGCCTGCTTAGCGGTCCGCTGGGCGGCGACCAGCAAATCGGCGCCAAGATCGCCGAGGGCGAAATCGACCTGCTGGTGTTCTTCTGGGACCCCCTGGAACCTCAACCCCATGACCCGGACATCAAGGCCCTGCTGCGCATTGCCGCGCTCTGGAACATTCCAGTGGCCTGCAACCGCGCAACTGCCGAATTCATTCTTACCTCGGCGTACATGACAGACGACCAGCATCATCCGAAAAAGCCGGACTTCTCCGATTACACCGGCCGCCCAGTGAGCACCTGAGTAATGTTCAATCGAGTCGGTTAAGGCTACACTTAAGTCGAAGCTGTGAAGCTGTAAAGGATCGCCGGCTCGCCGATGAAGACTCCCGATACTTACAAAGAAACTCGATACCGGAGCGTGGCCGCGACAGTCCTCTGGGCCCTTTACCTTTTGCTCGCATCCTCACTGGCGATGTCCGAACAGGCGGACGACACCGTGACTGTCGGCATCGTGGGCGACAACAAACCCTTCTCGTTCGACGATGGTCCCGGCGCCTCCGGTTTTTCTGTTGATGTGCTTCGCGAGGTCGCCCGAAATGCCGATCTGACCTTCCAGTTTCGCGCTGGCAGTTGGCCCGAGATCTACGATGCATTTGTTCGGGGTGATCTGGATGTCATTGACGGCATCTCGTTCAGTGACGAGCGGGCAGGAAACATCCTGTTCACCAAGCCCTACCACCTCCGCCAGACCTATCTGATGCAAAACACCCAGAGGCCACTGGGAGACATCAATACTCTCTCAGATCTCAAGGGACTTCGGGTAGGCATTGTGCGCGACGTGTACTATCGCGACGCCCTCCAGGCAGAAGGTGTCTCCCTCACAAGCCATGATTCCGTTCACAGCCTCATTCGGGCCCTCGCGTTCGGCTGGGTTGATGTGATTGTAGGCCCCAGGCTCATACTTCAATACTATGCGAACCAGGCCGGATTCGGCTTTCTCGAAATTGCCGGCGCCGCGCCACTCGGGGAACTGGCGACCGAGGATTTTCGCATTGGCGTGCTCAAAACCAATGAAGACCTTTTCCAGAAGATCGCCTTCGGTCTGGAACAGATCCCGAAAGAGCGAATCAGCGAACTGCTCAAGCGTTGGCAGGATCTTGGAGGTAACAGCCTCGTAGGCGGAACCAGTTTTTCCCTGTCGCCAGAACAGCGCCGGTTCATTGCTGAAACGGGCCCTGTTCGCGTTGGCCTGATGCGGGATTACGCACCCTACAGCTTCGAAAGCGGCACACGAATTCACGGCTTGACCGTTGATATTCTGAATCGGATATCGGACCTGACGGGATTACAGGTGATACCGGTTGAGGGGCAATGGGTAGAACTGTTGCCATTATTCCGGGATGGCGAGATCGATGTTTTGGCCAACATGTCTTTCAGACCAGAACGGGAGGCTTTCACTCGTTTTACCGAGCCCTATCACACCATCCCGAACGTCGCTTTTACCCGGGACCCGACCCTGAGAACCGCGACCCTCGCTGATCTCAAAGATCAGCGTGTTGCTCTCGGTTCCGGTATTTACTACGAAGTGCCTGTCAGAGATGCCCTGGGCGAAAATGCCCGAATATTCACGACCCAGGAGGCCATGTTCCAGGCGCTATCCCGAGACGAGGTGGATGTTGTTCTGGCCGCCCTGCCCAATGGCAACTTCTGGATTCGAGAGTTGGGCATTCCGGGTGTCCGGATCGCCGGCGAGCTGGTTCTGGACGAACAGACGGGAGAAGACCTGCGGTTCGGTGTGAGGCCAGGGCTTGCGCCGCTCGCGGACATTCTGGACGAAGCATTGGCAGCAATAACGCCGGAAGAAATGCACACCATCGAGAGCCGGTGGTTGGGCGCCAGTGTTGATATGGAAGCCCAGGAAACTGGCGAGGTTTCTCTGAACGCCGTTGAGCTCGCCTGGCTTGGGACGCATAACAATCAACTCAGCTACTGTATTGATCCGGACTGGTTCCCGTTGGAAGGCCTGGACGAGGAAGGCAGGCATGCCGGATTATCCGCAGAGGTTGCGCGACTATTCTCCAAACGATCGCCCGTGGACTTCGAACTGGTTGCCACGGACAGCTGGGCCGAATCCATTGCCTCGATCAAACAGGGTAAATGTCAGATTTTCACCATGGCGATGCAAACGCCGGAGCGGTCAGAGTTCCTCAACTTTACTGAACCCTATCTTGAAGTGCCCACCGTTGTGCTGGGCCGGATCGAAGCTCCCTTTATAGAGCGCGTGGGCGATCTTCGTGGTCAGAAAATCGGGGTTGTCGAGGACTATGCGTTCGCAGAGCTGCTCCAAAGCCGCTATCCCTCCCTGGACCTGGTCGAAGTTCCCAATGAGCAAGCTGGCCTGAGGCAACTGCAGAACAACGAACTGGATGGCTACATCACCACTCTGGCAACCGCCAGTTACTATATGCAGGAACTCGGCCTCGCTGATTTGAAGGTCATCGGGCGCATTCCGGCAGACTGGTCGCTGTCTATTGCAGTCAGGAAAGACGAGCCTGTTGTTCTGGGCATCATGCAGAAACTGGTATCCAGTCTTACCACCCAGGAACGCAAAGACCTCGAACGGCAGTGGCGCAACATCCGCCTCAAAGAGCCTGTGGATTACACGTTGATCTGGCAACTGTCGATCGCCGCCATCGTGATCGCTTTCCTGCTGGTTTACTGGAATAGAAAGCTGAATCGCCTCAACCATGATCTGACCGAGGCCAACGAGAGGCTCGCGAAACTCAGCGTTACCGACGACCTGACAAAGTTGGGCAACCGGAGCTACTTTGACCAGGAATTCCGAAAGAGCTTCCAGTGGTGCCAGCGCCACCATTCTGGCTTCGCAGTGGCCATGGTGGATGCCGACCACTTCAAAAGGATCAACGACAATTACGGCCATGAAGCGGGCGACATCTGTCTGCAAACACTGGCAGAGCTTATGCGCAAACATTTCCGGCGGGAAACCGACCGGCTCTCGCGCTTCGGTGGCGAAGAGTTCGTCATTTTCGCCAGCTATGAAGACAACAGCGAAATTCGTAACCGGCTGGAGTCTTTCCGCAAACACGTCGAACAAAGCTGCTCGGTATGCGGAGAACACGACGTTCACCTCACCATCAGTATTGGCCTTGCCACTGGCATACCGGGCCCCGACGACTCGCCAGCAGAGTTTCTCAGACAGGCAGACCAGGCGCTCTACCAGGCCAAGCAGAACGGTCGCAACCGGCTGGAAGCGCGTTCAGTGGGTTCCTGAGTGGTGCTAGACTGAATAAAAACAAAGTAACAAGGAGAACGCCATGGCTCGCATCTACGAGGACAATTCCCTTTCCATCGGCAACACCCCGCTGGTCAGACTGAACCGCGTGAACGACGGCGCCACGATCTGGGCCAAGATTGAGGGCCGAAACCCGGCCTATTCCGTTAAATGCCGGATCGGCTCTGCCATGATCTGGGATGCCGAGAAGCGCGGCACCCTGAAGGCGGGCATGACCATTGTAGAACCCACCAGCGGCAATACCGGTATCGCCCTGGCCTACGTGGCAGCCGCCCGGGGCTACAAACTGATCCTGACCATGCCCGCCTCCATGAGCCTTGAGCGTCGCAAGGTCTTGAAGGCACTGGGAGCAGAACTGGTGCTGACCGAACCTGCCAAAGGCATGCCGGGCGCCATCGCCAAGGCCGAAGAGATCTTCACGTCAGACCCCGATAACTATTTCCTGCCCCAGCAGTTCCAGAACCCGGCCAACCCCCGAATCCACGAGGACACCACCGGCCCGGAAATCTGGGAAGACACTGATGGCGAAATCGATATCTTCGTGGCGGGCGTGGGCACCGGTGGCACGCTGACCGGCGTTTCCCGCTACATCAAAGGCACCAAGGGCAAACAGGTCGCCACCATTGCCGTCGAGCCTACCGACTCACCGGTGATCACACAGATGATGAACGGCGAAGACATCAAGCCGGCGCCCCACAAGATCCAGGGCATCGGTGCAGGCTTCGTGCCCAAGAATCTGGATCTGGAAATGGTCGATCAGGTGGAGACGGTCACCAACGAAGAGGCCATGGACATGGCCCATCGACTAATGCAGGAAGAGGGCATTCTCTGCGGCATTTCCTGCGGCGCAGCGGTGGCGGCTGCGGTACGCATCAGCAAACAGCCGGAGTACCAGGGCAAGAACATTGTGGTGGTGCTGCCGGATACCGCCGAGCGTTATCTTTCCACCGCGTTATTCGCCGGCCAGTTTGGCGAGCAGGAAAACGTTCAGTAAAAGAGAAAGGCGCAGCCTCGCGCTGCGCCCTGCACTCATCAGAACTGATATTTCAGGCCGACCCGACCGGTATCAAACTCCGGACCGCTGTTGGTTACCTGGCCGTTAAAGTCCTCTTTATCAATGTCGACGTTGTAGCGATTGTATTCCGCGAATGCCGTCAGAGAGGGCGTTACCCGGAAATCCACACCGGCACCGACAAAGGGCGATACTTCATCGTAGGTTTCACTTTCGTTGAATGCATCAACATCGAACGCAGACGCAAACGCGCCGGCCTTACCATAGACGCCGAAGCTGTCGGTCAGAGGCAGACGGCCAACAGCGCTCAGGCCAAAGCCTTTCAGCTTGCCTTCAACGTCGTCCTCGCCAAAGTTGCCGAAATCAATGTATTCGGCCTCCAGGGCAAAAAACGGATTGAACTGGTAGCCGACAGCGGCGCCAAGCAGATCGTTTTCGTCCTCGAACTCGCCGCCGTGTGATTTGTAGCCACCGTAGCTGCCGCTGACATACGGGCCTGACTGGTCCCTCTCCACGTTGCTCTGAGCAAAAGCGACGGGCGCAGTAACAAACGAGGCTGTGAACAGTGCGGCGCTGGTAAAACGGATTGCGGATTTCATAGGGCGTTCCTCCTAATGAGTTCGAATATTCTTTCATTCCATGGAAATCGAAAGTTGCTTTTCAATTACCTGAACTCACCCTACTAGGAATTCCTGCCCTACCGGGTTAAACCCGGACTAAGATCTGGTAATCCGGAATTAACTTTGTAAAAACAAAAACTTGATTTATCGAGGAGTATTAGAATCTGGCTGGGTTTCACTCTCGTTCTCGGGAGTCTTTTCTTCATCGACCCGGTCGGGGTCAGACGATTCGGCCCCTTTCATCAGCACCATGCCACCTTCCAGCAGCAATAATTTGAGACTGGGATCCTTCTGCTCTGCGATACCCACTGCGAACGCCATCAACGCCGCCTCCAGGGGATTGGGTTTGATCAGATTGCGAATGGCATCGATACTTGAGCCTGATTGCGCCTCTGATCCTTGTTGACGTTTGCTGGCAGAAACCGGCCGTGTCAGGCGGTAGAAGACAAGCGCAAGGAAGAGAATGCAAACAGAGCCGGCTGAGCCATAACACCACATTGGTGACTTCTTTGCGGAATTTAGCCGCCACGAATATCAGGCGCTAGGAACTGCTCAGATTCGCGGAGTAGCCGCCGTACTTGAGCGCCTGCCAGACCACATCCCGACCGGATGTCATCCAGCTTATTTTCGATAATGACCAGGTTGCCGTCTTTTTTTCGAGAACAAGTAAATCCAGGCGTCCACGGGTATCGTCGAAACCGCCGAATTCCTTCTTGATAATCAAAAGCTCTTCGCCGAAGGCTTCGGGAGCGTTTTCGAGCCATTCCTGACAGTGATTTCGCTCGAAAATTTTGCGTTCTGAGAAGTTACCACCAGTGGTGTTATGCGGTTGGCTTCTGAGTCAATTTTGTACATTTGTTACTTCTGAGCCAAAAAGTCCACCAATAAACGTTGACACAATTTCTTCGGTGAAATCGCCGCACGTGTTGCCCGAATCACTTGTCAGGTTGGCAATCAGATCCTTACTGAGCAAGCGTCGCAGGAATTTCATCGTTGATTCGCTGGCAATCTGTGCCGTTTCCTTGCCGAGCAACTGAGCGCCCGCAAGTCTCGTGTCCCAGCCGTAGGCTTCGAGGATGCTTTCATGCTGTTCGAAAAGCCGGTCCATCTGGCCAGGAATATTTTCATAGTTGGATGCCAGATAAGCGATATCGGCTGCGTCTTTGCGTCTTGTTTGCGCATCTCTTTCGGACCAGGCCACCAGTTTCAGAAGGGCCAATCCCTGAGGACTGGCAACAGGCAACTCCAGCTCTGGCTCTGGCTCTGGCTCTGGCTCTGGCTCTGTTGCTATCGTCAACCAGTCCGCGTTATCCAGGGCATCCTGAAAACCGACCACGCTCATTTGCACTTCGCCAGAAGGCGGCCATTGAATAACTGAATTGTCACTTTCAACAGCTCCAAAAGGAAGAATGTCGATGGGTGCCCCGTTCAGGCCGTGCAAACGATGAGGGAGATCGGTTTTGGTATAACCTTTGCCAATCAAACTATCGCGGATGCGTTCAAAATCAGTCCAATTCGGGACCTGAACGGCAAGATCGATATCCATTGTTGCCCGTTGAATGGGTGCTCCATAGGCGTGATGCATTACCAGATCACGGGCGGAGGCGCCGACAATGATGAACGGCACATCCTAATCCACGGCGACACACTTTATGGCTCCGTAGGTCTCCAATTGAATCGGATCAATATTCTTGGAATCGATCTTTAATCTGGGCATAAAGCCGCTCCGCTGCTTCCAGGTTACGCGAGTCGCCGGTCATCAGGAGGTCAGCATAGACAAGAATATCTGGGGCAATCCCAGAAGTTTGGTTTACGTTGAGTGAATCATCGAGCCAGAATTTCTCGTTGATCTGCAATGTCTCGGACGTATTGGGTGAGTTGCCCGGGCTTTTACGAAGCCTATATTCCATCACCAAGCTTTTCAGCTTTTCTCGGGGCAGATAAATAGTCCCCTGGGCAGGCGACAGATAGTTGCCCAGCCGGGAGACGGCAACTTCCCCGCCCCAACACCCATCCAGAAGCTCCGGCCGGATTTTCTTCCACGGCATCGCAGAGGTTGCCTGAAATAGTCCCATGTCCAACTCGGGTAGCAGTTTTTCCGGGTAGGACTCGGCCCAGCGATCAAGCAACCCCATAGGGTTCTCAAGTGACCTTGCGCCCTTCTTTCCATGTTCTCGGACATAGCCCTTGTCTTTCAGGTCATTCAGAACCCAGCCGATGGCTCCGAGGGAAACACCGCTGACTTCTGCCATTTTTCGATAAGTTTCACCGACCAGATGAGGGTCTATTAGAAATCTGAAAATCAGCTTTAAACCAGATGAATTAAAGGCTCGGGAGGTTTTCCTTGCTGATGCATGAACCGGCGTTTTGCGATTACCTTTTACGAAGATGAAGAATGTCTTTTCGTTCAGATAAGCATTGCCGGCGGCGTCAATGAACTGTGCGCCGGCTTCTCGAAGGCGGTCTGCCATATTCGGGTTTACGTAATCAGCGACCAGCAATGCGGGCGGCGGCATTCGCCGTAGCTGAGCGACAATAGTGCCTATATTCGCCTGCTGCGCCCAGCGCTTCAGCTCAACGCTGTACTGGATGCCCGTATCGCCCAGTTCAAGAATGAAGCCATCAGAGTAGGGCATCACTTCACTCTCGACAGTAGGGTGTAAGTCTAAACCTGTCTCTTGATGGAACGCGCGGATTGCCTGGCTTAGAAATTCGCGCTCGTTGATTGATGGTTTCATAGCCTCTCCAACATTATGTTCACAAAATAGCACCGTTCATTATTAATGAACAAGACTTTTAAATGAACAAGAGCTCAGGAGTGCTATTGTCTGTCCTACGGAGAAACAGGCCATAGATTCACATTCTCTCCGGGGGCCAACTTGGCGCTGCGCCGTCCCTACCTCAATGCTTAGACCATCCCATACAATTGGCATAGAAGGTCGTTGTCGCCGGCCAATCCGAGAAAACCCCAATCACACCTACCTCACGGGCCAGAACATCAATCACGGTGAGCACGTCGCCGTCGTTGTTAATGGCATCGGTCACCGTCTGGTAGTACCAGCCGCCGCCCTTTTCCAGCGGACCGCTGCGCTCAACGGTCCAGGCAATCAGGTCCAGGCCGGCTTCGCGCGCATTCTCCGCGTACCGGGACGGAACGATTTGCTTCTGGCTGTCCAGAGTCAGCAGCTTCCAGAGCGCCGGCGCCAGAATGTTCACACCCCTGCTTTTAAGGTAAGTCATATAGGTTGCGGACGCGTTCACAAGGGTCGACTCAGACTGGTCGAGGAAGACTGCTTGCCGACCAAATTCCGGCATCTCATCTACCCAGAAAAGAACGTCCTTCAAATTGAAGGACTGGGGCCAGACGTCTTCCGGCTGCACACCGGCATCGATGTAATCTTGGATCATCTGGCGGGCATAGTCTTGCTGGCTGTAATCCCCCTCAAAGGGCATAGCAACCACCGGTGATTTCAATTCCGGAGTGAACTTCGCGCCCAGAGCCCTGAACAACTCGATGCTCTCCTGATGAGTCATCAAGGTGCCCCGGCTGGAGTAGAGATCAGTGCGCCAGTCTGCGGTACCAGCCAGGTATTCCTCCGGCGTGGTCGCCATGGGGTTGTGGGCATCCATCTTGCCCTCCAGTGACTTGAACTCGGCCAGAGTGATATCGCTGGTGCGACATTCGGCCTGTGCCGGCGTGCCCGTGGCAGGATCGGCGGGTACAAATGGCTGGGTACACTTGGCGTTCAGGGCCGGAACGGCAACGATATTGGTGGTGGTATGAAGGTCGTCCTGGGCATGTCGGCAAACCAGTTCCCGATCCCTGGTGAAGGCGACATCACACTCCAGAATACCCGCGCCCATGCGCGCTGCCGCAATATAGGATTCACGGGTATGTTCGGGAAACTGCAGGGGCGCGCCACGATGGCCGATGGAGAAATCCGTTTTTTCGACAGTGGTGGTATTGCAGGCTTGCAGACTCTCTTTGAGCGGACTGTCGTCCATTGCACCAACCAGCCAGAAAGGCCGTGGTCCCAGATGGACCGAGGGCTCCGACTGTTCAGGCGCCAGCGCAATTGATTGCCGGGAGAGCTCTTCAACGGTCGCCGCTTGTGCCAGGGAAAGCACCGAGCACAGCACCAGCCCCGAAAGGATCCGTAACGTCATAACTTCCTCCTTGTGAGACCAATGATACCTTATCAACAGTCTCCCCAAGGAGGATTACGGCCAATTGACAGCCGATGCTGGATTATCTGGCAGGTTGCCCTCAGCTTGCCGCCGAAGCCTCATACTCGCGAATCATGGCAAACAACTGGTCCTTCAGATTCAGCCGTTTCTTCTTGAGGTTTTCCAGATATTCGTCAGATGTGTTTTCAGCGCCGGTTTCAACGCGATGAACAGCGTGGTCCACTTCATGATATTCATCAAACAGCTTCGCGAAGTGAGTGCTGTTGGTCTTCAGCAGGTGAATAGCTTCTTTGGATTCCGGCAGTTCGTGAATCAGATCGTGTTTTTCCAGTGACATTCGCGCAGTCTCCATGACTGTGGGGGATGAGACAAAGTTGACTCATCCCAGTGTATGGCTCGCTGCACTTGTCAGTCTTGATCCCCGTCAAGCCAGGGTGCTGAACAGCAACCAAAGGACTCTACAAGTTGCCGCAGGTTTTGCGCACTTTCGCCCGGAAATCCTCTCGAATCTGGGCGTTCTCGGCCTCATTCACATAAACCCGCTCGCCCTGATCGTTGATGTTGTAAAAGGTCGAAACGCTGGCCAGGAACTTGAGACGCGCCCGAAGCTTTCTGCACAGCTCGGCTCGCTTCTCTGCCTTCTCTTCAGCCTTGGCATTGGCTGCCTGCCGGGCCTCCCGTTCTTCCTGCTGCTGATCCAGAAACTCGGTCATCTTCTGATGCCGTTCCCTGGCACCCGCATCCACGCTGGCCGGAGCGGCCTTCAACCCGACTTCACTTGATGCCGCTTTAGCCGGTGGACGGTCTCCGAAGTGGGTCTGGCCATTGGCATCTACCCATTTGTAGACGCCGGCGTTTGCGGAGAGGGGGATAAGGCAGAGAGAGACCAAAACTACGAATGCTTTCACGCGAGCTTCCTTTTCAACCGATTACTTCCTTGATGCCTTTCCTAACGGAGGGCTTTCAATACAGCAAAAACCTTATCACCGTAATCCCCAGAGACACCATGAACTACTCAACAAAAGGCATCACTTTTGTGCGTAATTCAGTGGTTTGGGCTACCCTGCCGGTATTGGTGACAACGGAGTTATACGAATGCGTTCGCAAAACTCCGAAAGGCAACCGGAGAAATGCTGGCAACCCTCTGATACGGCACAGAAAATGTATGGGAGGTCTGGGAGTTATACGCCCCTCCACGGAAGTGAATCGGGAAAAGTGGACGTTTTACTCCGGCATCAACTGTTGGAAACGGCACATAGGTTTATGATTCTAAAAGCCAAAATATTATCTAAAAGATCAACGCTAGGATTTTCCCAAATGCGTGATAGGCGAACACGTTCGTATAATTAGCTGTTAAGGTGCAGTAAATATCGACGCCCTCATGGAAATACTGAGCTCATGGATCGAGAGAGGGAAAGCCAGATATCACTCGTGAAAAAATTAAAATGGCTATATTTACAGTATATTTTTCATCATCATAGATAGTCCATTATTTTAATTGATTAAAGCGTTTAGTCGGTGTTTTAGATGAAGAAGTTACTAACATTTGTTTACGTTACTTTAATGGTTATCTTATATATTTTTCATGGAGGACCAAAGCATGAAATCTCCTACTCCGAGTGGAAAAAAATAGTTGTGAAAGGGAAGAGCAGATCACCTCAAGGATTGTTTTCTATCAGTGATGGAGTCGGTTACTTGAATATTGCTGTGCCAAATAAGGCTGCAAGAGGATTTTGGTATCGGGTAAGGGACTTTCAAGAGGTATCGGTTCGTTTAGTAGGCGAAAATAGTATAGCGGCACTAAAGTATAGAGGCGAGGTTGTTTATGGCACTGATGAATATGAGGCTGCAGTAATACGAACGAAGTCTACAATAGAAGAAAACATGGTTATAGTCTCATCAGTGTATATTCTGTTGTTGTCATTTTTTGCTCTTAAGGAAAAGAGGTGAGAAAGTGGTTATCAGTCTTGGCTCTCAGGTCTATGTTTGTGGCCAGTCAGCCATTAACAATTCGCATCAGTACGCGGCCGATGGCCGCCGGACGCCCTTTACGTGGCTCCTTCGTCGCCACTCCAAGGCCGCCGCTGTGCTTGGCGTTAAGCACAAAAGGAGAACGTCATTAAGTGGGAAATTCTTGAATCGCTCGATGTGCCGTGCGCAGATATATCCTACTGTTGGTTCTCCGAGCGCAACCCAAGGCTTGTCATCACGATGCACTTCTCAAGGGTCATTGGTGGCTTTGATAAGGACCTTGAGCTGACGTTTACTTCTCCTATGGCAGTCCAGTGGGAAGATGAAACATTCGGTTTGATAGATCTTCCGGAGTTGCCGGCGTGCGCAGCTACCGAATTCAAGTCATACACATACCCAACTTTGATTGTCCCTGACTCAAAGTGGGCAGATTTGTATGCTGCGCGAACTCACGCGGCAGAAGAGTACAAAAGCCATAAAGTTACTCATTATGCATTCGTGTCTATGAATGACCTTCTCCATGTCCTCTCCCAGGAAAATCCAAGTGTGAGGGTCGTCGAGGCTCGGGATGCTTAACCAGTGGGTCAAGCCGACCGGTACTCCGCTGCGCTCCGTCCCGGCGGCTTACCCAAGGCGTTATGCATTAGATGTTACCCAAGCATTTTGCAGATATTAACTCGAAGGAATGATCTTGAATTTTCCAATAAGCATTAAAGCAGATGTAAATAGCCACAATGGCAACTTTACTAGAGATATAGAGCTTCAAGGAGGACTAACCGTTCTCATTGGCCCAAATGGTGGTGGTAAAACTCACCTTCTGAGAGGTTTAAAACAGCCGCTTGGTTCCGCAGTAAATGGGAAAAAGGTTCGCTTTCTGTCTGCTGGAAGAATGGGGCTACTTGAGCAATATCGCTCAGATTACAATGGTCATCACGGAAGTAACCCGGATTATGAAAGCGCGAATTTTGGGTCAAAACACGACACAACCCGAAGGCATCAAACGGAAACGCTAAATGGTGATTTCCAAACTCTTTCTGAGCGCGCAGATATATTAATTAAGGTGCAAGAGCGATTAAGAAAGCTGTTCAAACGGGATTTGATCATTGAATGGGATGCCGGAATTCTAAAGGTGGTATTTGCAAGATTAGATACCACAGCTAAACCATACTCGTCAGGTCGAGAAGCATCAGGATTACTTCATCTTGTCGGCATTCTGGCAGCCTTGTATGACGATGAAGTAGGAGCCTTATTAATTGATGAGCCTGAAGTGTCGCTCCACCCACAACTGCAGTCATTTTTATTGAATGAAATGATCACTGCAGCTGGACACCCATCTGAAGGTGGGTATAAAAAGATAGTGATTATGGCTACGCATTCGACAGAAATGCTCCGAATCACCAAGCCTAGTGACCTAGCGTCGCTAATATTTTGTCATGATTTAGATAAGCCTCCTGTCCAGCTAAATCCCAACAATGAACAATTGAAAAACAGAAAGCTCCAAGCTTTGATCGCCCGGCTAGGCCAAGAGCATAAGCTTTCACTGTTTTGCCGAAGGCCGCTCTTAGTAGAAGGGCCAAGTGATGTAATGATTGCGTCGTTCATTTCCAACAAACTTGAGCTTCATCTCGAAGCTGCAGGCTCTCAATTGCTACCGGTAATTGGCAAAGGTCAAATGCCAGTTGTAGCAAAGTTCATGAGGCTAATTGGGAAAAATCCAGTAGTTCTCGCAGACGCTGACGCATTTACAGATGACATGGAACTGGTCCAATGCTTTTTAGCCAATTCCCCTGCTGCAGATGCAAGTGCCTCGAAACTTGGAGCGCCCTCAGCTATAAAACTCGCATCTTCAACATATAGCGATTTTTGTTCATTAGTAGGTCCTAATTGGGGGGATATATCTAAACTGGCTGAAATGCATCCTTACTACGTTAACGCCGAAGAGCCAGTTGATGAGAAAGTCAAAAGAAGATCTGCTTTCTGCACACTAATGGGTTTGGCTGGCTCGGATTTAAATGGTTTAAACAACGCCGATAAATGGTCTTCCATGCAAGACCGGCTAGAGGTTGTATTGCGATTACTAGAAGAATCTGGGTGTTTTATTTTAAGGAAGGGGGCGATTGAATCATATTATCAAGCTTCTGATATTTATACGTCAGAAGGAAAGCCCACTGCTGCCGTTGATGAAATTGAGCACTTAGATCAGAGTTCAATTACAGAAATCAGAGAAAACCTAGGTGATGTAGTCCGTTGTATTGAACACGCATCTGACGGAAAACGGATTGATGAGGCGGAATCACTAAGTGATATACTTCTTTCCATTGCAGCACCAGCAACTGCCAGATTAAGCGCAAATGAAAAGACAACTACGCAAGACATCAATATATTAGCTAAAACTATTCTTGGGGAACGCGCCAACATATTTAAATGTTCTGTTGATGGTAGAAAATTAACGATAGATATAGAAAGTAAGATTCTTAATGTTAAAGGCTTTCCTGTGACAATAGATAAAGACGATGACGTAGTTAAAATCATTGAGCGTGTCTTGCGTAGCAATGCATAACAAGTTGCTGCACACGGAAAAATTACTCGCTGCGCTCCCAATTTTCCGGTGAGCAAGGCGTTAGGAATTGTGGTTTGAACAAATCTCTCTCGATTTCAATTTTGATCTTAGTTCTCTTGGCAGGGTGTTCTAGGCAGGATCCAGCAGTTGAGACTTGCAGAAATCACATCTCCGTGATGATTGGGCAGATGAAGCAGCTTGAGTCCGAGATCACAGCGGAGAATGTATGCTTCGAATGTATCGAACGTACGGTCAAAGAAACGGGTGGAGTTGAAGATTTATCGCGAAAGATGAACAGATGCAGTATTGATGGGCATTACAACTACGACATTGATTTGCTCGTGGCTTCAGCCGATAAAAGACTTGATAACATTATTTTTGAAGTCGATTGGCTTCAAACGGAAAAGCCTTCTGCACGGTACCATAGGGTGATACAGGATAGTGCTCGTGAATTGCAGCCAATTCTGCGCGAAATCTCTTCGCAATTGGCTCAGTGAGCCGGGAGTCAGCATATTCAAATTCCTAACAAGGCGCTTAAGTTTGTTTCGGCCTACGGCCTACACCGGACGCCCTTGTCAGGGCGCCGCTTAGCTTCGCGTTGATCGTCCAAAGATAGACCATTAATGCCCGATGGCATCCTATTCGCCTTCTTTAAAGCCCCTTAGCCAAAATCAGCCAATGACGCTCGAACAGCGGCTAGCTATACTCGCCCAACGAGCAGGATCAACACGAAACCATAAGGAGATCAACATGAGTGACCTGAAAACCCGCTTCGAAGAAGCTGTCAACTACATCCAGACTGCCGAGGGCGACTTCAAACCGTCCAACGAGATGAAACTGGAGTTCTATGCGCTCTATAAGCAGGCCACCGAGGGCGATGTGTCCGGCAAGCGCCCGGGCATGATGGATTTTGTCGGCCGCGCCAAGTTTGATGCCTGGGAAAAGGCCAAGGGCATGTCCAGCGATGAGGCCATGCAGAAGTACATCGACAAGCTTGAAGCCCTGAAATAACTGATGTTCCAGCCCAGACTCTGGTCGAAAAATGACCAGAGTCAATCTTCCTGAATAAAGCTTTGCGCTCGTAAATGAGCTGTCATAAGATGCGCGCAAAATAACAACACCAATTCACCAGGAAGAGTTATTTATGGACATCACGGAAGCGCTGGAACAGTCCCAGCCAGGCTTGGTGGCACGGGTCAAGGACGCCATACACAAGCACAAGCTCACTCAACGCTCAGAGCAAACCTACCTGCACTGGATCACCCGGTTCGTGCTGTTTAACGACATGAAAGATCCGGATGCGCTGGCCAATGAAGACCGCCGGCTGTTTCTGGAGTACCTGAGCGATCGTCTGCGGGTATCCCGGGCGCGTTTCAATCAGGCAAGCCAGGCCCTGGCATTTTTCTATGAAGATGTACTTGGTAAGACGCCCGCCGGAGACAACGGCTGCGCCGCAGCCTGATAGCCTTTCTCAACGCTCATTCATATTGATGTTAAGCGCATCGTAAGTGCGATTCTCGGGTGGGCGGATCACGTAGTTGTTGCTGTGGGTCTGCCCGGGAATGGATTTCGGATTGCTGAACCGGAACTCCACCGGAATCTGTGATCGGCCGAGGTCCGTGCGGTTATCTCCGGGTCGAAGCCCGAGGGGATCCAGGTAGAAGTCGTCTTCAACCCGGGGTTTGAGCGGTACACCCGCAGCCGGTGCCGCAAGGCCACCCTCGATAACGGTATTGGCCAGCGTCTCTTCCTCCATGGAATTCAGCTGGATGGTGTGGATGGTTGAGCGTTCTTCGTACTTGAAAGCACTGTCCTGCGCGTCGCCCTGCGCAACCGCCGCACCGGCAGAAAATGCCGCAGCCAAGACAAGCACCGTGATTACCCTGCTCTGAACGTTCCCCGCTTCTCCATGCATACCCATGGCATTTACCCCGGCAGACGATCCTGTCTGCGACCAGTTGTGACAAATTTTGATCAGTTTATCGACAAATTACACAACCTGCCCGGGCACTCGCCAATTTTGTGACATCATTCACTTGTCGTCGGATGGCGCCTCGTAGCGAATACCTACCACAAAGACCGACTTCCACCCTTCCGGGGTGCGAACGCTCACTTCGTCATCCAGCCGTTTGCCAATCAGGGCCCGGGCCAGGGGGGAGTTAATGCTGAGATAGCCTTTGTTCAGATCGAACT
The DNA here is from genome assembly GCF_900188315.1 of Marinobacter sp. es.042. Lineage (NCBI taxonomy): Bacteria > Pseudomonadati > Pseudomonadota > Gammaproteobacteria > Pseudomonadales > Marinobacteraceae > Marinobacter > Marinobacter sp. es.042. Next base: position 3,402,076 of record NZ_LT897781.1, on the reverse strand, counting down.
CATCCGCGCCAACCAAACGATAGGTCTGTTCGTCGCCGTCCTCGTCTTCCACCGTTACCCAGGCGCCGAAAAACACCTTGTCCCGGTCATCCGGCAATCGGTCTACAACGGTTAGTTCTTCCAGGCGTTTGCTCAGGAAGCGCACCCGACGGTCGATTTCCCGTAGCTGTTTCTTGCCGTAGATATACTCGGCGTTCTCGGACCGATCACCAAGGGCGGCGGCTTCACGCACGGCCTGAGTCACTTCCGGGCGTTTTACCTTCCAGAGGTACTGCAGTTCATCACGCAGGGTCCGTTCGCCTTCGGGCGTGATGTATCTTGGGCGCGGTCCGCCATTTCCGGGAGCCTGGGTCATTGGTCGCGAAACGTCCTTTTCCAAATGGGAATCAGAAAGTGGCAGGGCATAAAAAAACCCCGTAAAAACGGGGTAAGGCTAGCGCTGTGCTGGAGGGAGAAGCAAGCAACAAATCTGCAGGCTTCCAAAGCTACAGTTTCAATTATGCACAGCGTGGATTACACCGGCGTGGCCGAGGAATTACGTTTTCGTCAGGGAAACTACGAACGCCGGCCCCGGGAATTAGGTTGCAGACTCTAGGTTCGGAGCATAGCGTAGCGCTTATAGTCTTTTTGAACGTTTCCATTCTCGGAGAAAACAACATGAATACTCAGAAGCTGCTGAACCTGGCACTTAATGGCGTGGATGCCATCGGCTACCGGCTGGACCAGTACGGAATCACTGGCAAGGTCAATCGGCACAACATTGCGGCTTTTCTCGCGGCCGAGCAGAAGCATCTGGAAGGTGAGTGGGACAGCATTCAGGTGCGGGTAAACCGTCGCCGTTCCCAGGTTGAAAAGATTACCCACGAGATCGAGTCCCGCAGGGACGCCCTGATTGGCCCCGTGATGTCACGCATCAATCGTTTCCGCGCCAGTCAGTAAGTATTTACGCCGGCGGATCAAGAGGCGGTTCGGGTTTCCCCGGCTGCTGAATCCGTCGGCTGCTCGGCCTGGGCCGCGCGGATGCGTTTGCGGGCTTCGCTGTAGGCGGGAATCTTCACGGCCACGGTAAGCCCCGGCGATTCCTCCCCGGGATGCGTATCACTGAGGACAATCCGGCCTTGGTGAATCTCAGCAACAGCGCTCACAAGGCTCAGCCCCAAACCATTCCCCGGTAACGAACGGCTCTTGCCTACCCGGTAAAACCGCTGGAAGACCTGGTCTTTCTCGGCATCGGGAATACCGATTCCACTATCCCGAACTTCAAACACCGCATCGGCACCCTCGCGCCGAACAGATACGCCTATAACGCCATGCTCCGGCGTATATTTGATAGCGTTATCAATCAGGTTGCTGACCATCTGAAACAGCAGGTCGCGGTCGCCCTCGATCATCACTCCGCTTTCCAGGCCCTGCTCGAACGACTGGTCCTTGTCCTCAGCCAAGGCCTCATAGAGCTCACAGGCATCGGTGACCAACTCATCCAGCGGCACAGGTTTCATGTCGGCGGTATTACCCCGGGTTTCCAGCCGGGCGATGCGCAACAACGCGTTGAAGGTGGCCAACAGCTGATCGGCCTCCGCCACGGCGCGGCCGGCCTGCTCTCTCGCCTCGTCGTTATCCACCGACATCAGGGTATTTTCAAGCTGGTTGCGCAGTCGGGTCAGGGGCGTGCGCAAATCGTGGGCAATACTGTCTGAAACGTGCCGGATGCCCTCCATCAGATACACAATCCGGTCCAGCATCTGGTTCAGGTTTTCCGCCAGCTGGTCGAAATCATCGTCGGTGCCACGGGTTGGTATGCGCAGGGAAAGGTGGCCGTTCATGATCCGACGAGAAGTGTTGTTGATAACCTCGATACGCCGGGTCGTGCTGCGGCTCATCAGGAAGCCACCAAGCAGCGCAAGGGCAAGGGTGATCCCCATACCCCAATTGATGGCGGTTTCGATCACCCGCTTGAGGTTGGTGAGTTCGTCCACATCCCGCCCGACCAGCAGGCGCAAACCACCCTGAACCTCAAAAATCCGCGCACGGGCCAAGCGCTCAACCCCGGTCCAGCCGACGGATTCGTTCAGGGTGAAGTTGATCCATCCGCTCTCTGAACGGCTGCCTTCCGGCCAGGTCTCTATATTGCCGGCCAGCTTCAGGAAGTCGTCGGTAGTCAGCAGATAGATGGATTTGGCGTTGGGGTCGCGGGCAACACGTTCACGGATGATGGTGATGAGGCCATTTACGCCACGGCCACGATACTGCTCCGCCAGACCGGCGATTTCCGCTTCAATGGTTTCGTCGGTCTGGGCGGTCATGAAGCCCGCCGTACGCCAGTAGATAAAGGCCAGTAACAGAAATACCGAGGTGGCAAACACCACCATGTACAGCAGGGCTAGCTGGAAGGACGAGGTCCTGAGCTGGCTAAGCAGTTTCACGTAACATGTACCCTGCACCCCGGATGGTCTGCAGTAAGGGTGTATCGAATTCCTTATCGATCTTGGCTCGCAGCCGGCTGATGTGCACGTCAATGACGTTGGTCTGGGGATCAAAATGATAATCCCAGACTTTCTCCAGCAACATGGTCCGGGTGACCACCTGGCCGGCATTGCGCATCAGGTACTCCAGCAGACGGAACTCCCGGGGCTGGACATCAATATTCTGGCCGGCCCGCTTTACCGTGCGCGCGAGCAGATCCATTTCGAGATCGGCGACCCGCAGTACGGTCTCGGTTTCCGCCGACTGCCGATTTCTGCGCACCAGGGATTCGATACGGGCCAGCAATTCGGTAAACGAGAACGGCTTGGTGAGGTAGTCATCGCCGCCGCCACGCAAACCTTCCACGCGGTCGTCCACATCACCCAGGGCGCTGAGAATCAGAACCGGCACCTGGTTTCCGGTCGCACGCACGGTTTTGATAATGGACAGACCGTCCATCCCCGGCAGCATGCGATCTACAATCATGATGTCGTAATCCTCGCTGGCCGCCATCATCATGCCTTCCTTGCCATCGGCTGCATGGTCGACCACGAAGTCGGATTCCTTCAGCCCTTTGACAAGATAATTTGCAACGTCCTGATCGTCTTCGATTACCAGCGCTTTCACCGGCTCTCCTCCCGATAGCGGATTACAGTAACGACAAGGGTACGAAGAAGTTGGCAACCCGGCCAGTTACGATCTTGTAAGAGGGTGTCGCCAATGGCGACGGTCAGGCCTTCCCCGGAAACCAGCCCAGACTGTCACTGGTTGCCGCTGTAGGCCGGTATTCCGCGCTTACCCAGCCGTCATATCCCATGGCATCGATGGCTGCAAAAACATTCGAAAAGTTAATCTCCCCCGTGCCGGGTTCGTGTCGCCCCGGGTTGTCCGCAAACTGAATGTGGCCGATCCAGGGCAAAAGACACTCCATGGAGCGCACCAGATCCCCTTCCATGATTTGCATATGGTAAAGGTCGTACTGCAGGCGCACGTTGTCGGCGTCGATTTCCTCGATCAGTGCGAGCACCTTGCCGGAGGTATCCAGTACGAAGCCCGGCATATCCACGCGCGAGTTAATGGCTTCCAGGCACAGGGTGATACCCTCGTCAGCCAGCTTGCCCGCTGCCCAGGCGACATTACTCACCAGCGTCTGCCAGGCAATGTCATCGGCAACGTTCGCCGGCTTCAGCCCCGCAAGGCAGTTCAGCTGCCGGCAGCCAAGGGCCTTGGCATAGTCGATCGCCTGATCCACGCCGGCCTGGAACTCCTCAACCCGGTCCGGCAGGCAGGCGATGCCCCGTTCACCGGCGTCCCAGTTACCGGGCGGCAGATTGAACAGCACCTGAGTCAGCTGGTTATCGCTCAGCATCTGGCCGAGTCGCTCTTTGGGGTAGGCATAGGGGAACAGGTATTCCACGCCCTCAAAACCCGCGGCCCGGGCCATGGCAAAGCGCTCGGGAAAGTCCACTTCCGTGAACAGCATGGACAGATTGGCAGCAAAACGGGGCATGGCGTGTTTACTCCTTCGGGCCGCGGCCAAGGGAGCCAAGCAGGGCACCGTTCAGATGCTCCAGCTCCAGCAACAGGCCACTGTGGTCGACATCACTGTGGCCATTGGCCACCAGTGACAGGTATTCGTTATGGGTCTGCTGAGCCAGGGGCAGAGTCAGCCCTTCCGCGCGAGCCTCATCCAGAATCATCCGCATGTCCTTGAGCTGGATCCGCGCCGGCGCGCCAGGTGCAAATTCCCGGTCGATCATCCGCTGGCCATGGAGCTCCAGAATCCGGCTCCCGGCAAACCCACCCAGCAATGCCTCCCGCACGGCCGCAGGATCGGCACCACCTTTCGCCGCAAGCAACAGCGCCTCGGACACGGCACCAATGGTGATCCCAACAATAGCCTGATTGGCCAGCTTCGCCAATTGCCCCGAGCCTACGGGCCCGATGCGCGTGCACTTGCCGAGCGCCTCAAACACTGGCCGGGCACGATCGACATCCGCTTCCGAACCACCCGCCATGATACTCAGGCGAGCTTCCGCCGCACCCACCGTACCCCCGGACACAGGCGCGTCCACATAGCCCGCGCCCCTCTCTGCGGCCAACTCAGCATGGCGACGGGCTACAGAAGGCTGGATGGAGCTCATATCAATAACCAGCGCCGCCGGTTTCAGGGCATCAATCACGCCCTGAGCGACCAGCACCTGCTCCACCACATCGCTGTTCTCCAGCATGGTGATCACCACATCCGCATTGGCCACGGCCTCCACTGGCGATTCGGCAATGGTTGCCTGGGAGGAAAACGGCTCGCACTTACTGGGCGTGCGGTTCCACAGAGTCATTGGAAAACCCGCGTTCAGGAGGTTACGGGTCATGGGCGTACCCATCAGGCCGATGCCGAGAAATGCAATATGGGGTTTAGTCGAGGTCATGGTTAGCTGGCCTTACTCAAAGGTTCGGGGCGTGGTTGGGTGGCGTCTTCCACAAAAGTTAGATGGCCGATTATACAAACAAAAACGCCACCAACCGGAACCGGTGGTGGCGTTTTTTACGACTCAAGTATTCAGTGGCTAGCCAATAACTCAGGCCACCTCTGACATCTGCATGCGAATCTTCTTCATCGCATTCTTCTCTAGCTGCCGGATACGCTCGGCCGAGACGCCGTACCTGTCGGCCAGCTCGTGCAGGGTCGACTTGCTTTCAGACAACCAGCGCTCCCGGAGAATATCCTGGCTGCGCTCATCCAGTTGCCCCAGAGCCAGCATCAGCCGGCCATTGGAATCGTCCGACCAATCCGCGTTCTCAAGCTGGGTCGCCGGGTTGCTGCGAGCGTCTTCCAGGTAGTACGCAGGCGCCTGATAGGCGTTGTCGTCATCGTCGTCCTGAGGACCGTCAAAGGCGGTATCCTGAGACGCCAGCCGGCCTTCCATTTCGCGGACAACCCTGGGCTCGACACCCAGATCCTCGGCAACAGCGTTCAGCTCATCATGGCTGAGCCACGCAAGCTTCTTCTTCTGGCTGCGAAGGTTAAAGAACAGCTTACGCTGGGCCTTGGTGGTGGCCACTTTAACAATCCGCCAGTTACGCAGGATAAACTCGTGAATCTCTGCCTTGATCCAGTGCACCGCAAAAGACACCAGCCGCACACCGTATTCCGGATTGAAGCGCTTGACCGCCTTCATCAGGCCAACGTTGCCTTCCTGAATCAAATCCGCCTGAGCGAGGCCATAGCCGGAATAGCTCCGGGCAATGTGAATCACAAAGCGCAGGTGGGACATAACCAGCTGACGGGCGGCTTCCACATCGCCCTCGTAATGGAGCCGTTCAGCCAGCTCCCGCTCTTCGTCAACTGTGAGTACCGGGATGCGGCTCGCAGCCTGAATATAAGACTCGAGATTCTGACCCGGAACCAGTCTGTCAACCAGTTGTAAACTCGTACCCATGCTCTAACCTCCGAACCCAACGGCCCTAAATATATCAATTACCCTTTAGACCGCCAAGAACCCTGAAAGTTCCCGAAATTCCCAGTAAAACGTTATAAAACAACTATCTGGAAAATTCACCGTGGCTTTACTATTTATCAACCTACGCTAATAGAAGCTGTCTCTTCAATACGGTTTTCCCGTTATTCGGATCATGCTCCTCCGGCAATATCACCCGGCTCCATGTCATCCAGATGACGCTTCACGGCCACCCAAGCGCCTAGCCAGCCTAGCAGCATCGAAACAATTATCAACGCCAGGGCGCCATCAATGTGCAGCCCATCCAGGGAAAAGTCGCTCCTGTACAGGCCTGCCAGCCGCTCTATGGGCCCGCTGAGCCACCAAAGTGACAATTGCAGTAATATCAGGGCAACAATCCCACCACCGAGCCCGAACCAGGCGCCGGTGTACAGAAAGGGCCTGCGAACAAAGCTGTCTGTTCCGCCCACCAGCTTCGCAACCAGGATCTCGTCGCGACGGCTCTCGATTGAAAGCCGTACGGTATTGCCGATCACCAGCACAACCGCCGCCGCAAGCAGGATCGCCAACGCCCAGACAGCACGGGCAAGCAGATCCGTCATGGCGTTCAGCCTCTGCAACCAGCCCAGGTCTACCTGAACCCGCTCTATGCCTTCCATGCCCTCGATAAACCGCACCAACCCCTCAACACCCTCAGTGGACCGGGCGCCCTCTTCCGGGGTAATCAGCAGGGTATGTGGCAGCGGGTTATCCTCGAGATAGTCCAGAGCATCTTCCAGGCCCGATGAAGCGCGGAACTCCGCAAGCGCCTGGTCGCGATCCACCAGCTCAACACCTGCCACCCGGCCGTCTCCGGAAATTTCGTTACCCAGCACTCGGGCTCGTTCGAGAGGCACATCCAACTGGATATAGGCCGTCACCCGGGCGCTGCTCTCCCAGCCTGCGCTGACTCCCTGAAGACTGGTCAGCAGCAACAGCAATGCCACTGGCAGCGCCAGGGCAACCCCCATGACCGTCCACGTCATCAGACTCGCCACCGGTGTATGCAAAAGGCGGTTGGCACTGTCCCTGGCGACCTTGCGGTGATGGATGAAATAACTTTCTGCCTGCTCACGCCAGGGCGCGCGAGCCTGGTTGGCGCCGCGGGTAGGCTGTGCTTTCTTGCGGGGATCAGCGGCCATGGACACCTCCCCCGAGAACTGGCGTGCCGCCGGCCACCAGACGGCCATGATCCAGTTTCAGCGTTCGACGCCCCATCTCGTTGATCAGGGCGATGTCGTGGGTTGCGATCAACACGGTCACACCCACCTGGCTGAACTGCCCGAACAGATTCATGATGTCCGCAGACAGAGCCGGGTCCAGGTTACCCGTGGGCTCATCCGCCAGCAGCACCGGGGGTTTGTTCACCACCGCCCGGGCAATACCCACGCGCTGCTGCTCCCCGCCAGAGAGCTGCATCGGGTTCATTTTTTCCTTCTGCAGCAAACCCACCTTGTCCAGGGCCGCGCGCACGCGGCGACCCGTATCTCTGGGGGAGGCGCCCATGACTTCCAGTGGCATGGCGACGTTGTCGAACACCGTGCGGTCAAACAACAGTTGGTGGTTCTGGAAGACCACGCCAATGTGGCGACGAATGTAGGGAATCTGGCGTCGGGGCAAACGGTTGAGAACCTGCCCCCCAACCACCACTTCACCGGCACTGGGGCGCTCCATCACCATGATCAGCTTCAGCAAGGTACTTTTGCCGGCGCCGGAATGACCGGTCAGGAACGCCAGTTCGCCACGCTCCAGGCCAAAGTTGACCTGTCGCAGAGCGGTGTGATCACTGTCGTAACGCTTGGTGACCTGGCGAAACTCAATCATGGGCGGCTTCCGCGCGGCTGGATTCCGGGCTATTCGTCAAACAGGGCGTCCACAAAGGTTTCGGCATCAAAACTGCGCAGGTCGTCCACCTGCTCACCAACACCAATAAACCGGATGGGCAACTGCAACTGACGGGCGATGGCAAACACGATACCGCCTTTGGCCGTGCCGTCCAGTTTCGTTAACGTAATGCCACTGACGCCGACGGCCTGCTGGAACACCTGCGCCTGGCTCAGGGCGTTCTGGCCGGTGCCTGCATCCAGCACCAGCATGACCTCGTGGGGTGCGGATTCGTCCAGCTTCTTCATAACCCGGACCACCTTTTCCAGCTCCTGCATCAGGTTGTCCTTGTTCTGCAGGCGGCCGGCAGTATCGGCAATCACAACATCAACACCACGGGACTTGGCCGACTGGATGGCATCGAAAATCACCGACGCACTGTCAGCACCGGTGTGTTGCGCCACCACCGGAACCTTGTTGCGCTCGCCCCAGACCTGCAGCTGCTCAACGGCAGCGGCACGGAAGGTATCGCCGGCGGCCAGCATGACCGATTTTCCTTCGTTCTGGAATTTCTTGGTGAGCTTGCCGATGGTGGTGGTCTTGCCCACCCCATTTACGCCCACCATGAGAATCACATAAGGCGTCTTGCCGGAGTCGATCTGCAGTGGCTTGGTGACATCCTTCAGCAGACCGTGCAGTTCATCCCTCAGAGCCTTACGCAGGGCCTCGCCGTCTTTGAGCTGATTGCGCTCAAGCTTGTCGGTGAGTGAGTCGATGATTTCAGAAGTGGCGGTTACGCCAACGTCTGCCATCAGCAGCGTCGTCTCGATTTCCTCCAGCAGCTCCTCATCAATTTTCTTGCCAAGCGAGAACATGTCGGACAAGCCACCGGTCAGGCTTGCCCGGGTTTTGCCCAACCCCTTTTTGATGCGCTCGAAAACGCTGACCTGAGGCTCCGGTTCCGGTGCTTTCTGCGGTTCTTCCGCGGGCTCTGGGGTCGGTTCCGGCTCAGCCACCGGCTCTGGTTGTGGCTCTGCGGCGGCAGGCGCTTCAATCTCGCCCTCTTCCGGCTCTGGTGCCGGCCCTTTGGAAACCTCGGGCTTGCGCTGCGGCACCGGCTTGGGGCGTGGTGCCCGGCTACGGTTGCCGGCGATATCCAGGACAAATACGAGCACAAGAAGGGCCAGGAGGCCGATTGAAATCCACTCTGCCGTCATAAAAATCAATCCATCAGTCTGAATGGGCGGGACAAAGAAAGCCGGTATTCTAGCAGACTGTCCCGGTGAAGTGAGGGTCGCTCCGATTATCGCGACCGTAAACGTTTCCGGTAAGATGCAGGCACATATCCTGAACCGAATATTTCCGTGGAGCGGCGGCTATGACGCGCAGACAATCCGCAAGCAGGTCTCACCAGACGAGATCCCCAGCTGGTCGCGAGGCGGCTCCGGCTGGCAAAGGCAGCGGCACCGGTGAGCTGCGAATCATTGGCGGCAACTGGCGCAGCCGCAAACTGCGCTTCCCGGACGCCGGTGGCGTTCGACCCACCCCCGCGCGCACCCGCGAAACCCTGTTCAACTGGCTTGCCTTCCACCTTGCCGGCAGTGACTGCCTCGATTTGTTCGCCGGCTCCGGCGCCCTCGGGCTAGAGGCTCTTTCCCGCGGTGCCGGGCAGGCCACCCTCGTGGACCACACGCCAGCCTTGGCCAGAGCACTGCGGGACAACCTCCGGTTGTTGAAATCCGACAACGGCGAAGTGGTGTGTTCGGACGTCGAAAGCTATCTGGCCCAGAGAAACCGGCCGCCATTCGATATCGTGTTCATGGATCCGCCGTTTCGCCAGGGCTGGCTCGAAAAGCTGTTTCCGTTGCTGGAACAACAGGCGTGGATCAAACCCGGCGGCTGGGTTTACGTGGAACACGAGAGCGAGCTGCCAACGCCTTCTGTGCCCGTTTCCTGGCAGCTGCACCGGCAAAAAAGTGCGGGACAGGTCACCTACTCCCTGTTCCGGGTTGTTTCCGGGCCAGAATAAAAAAGGGCCAGATGAACACTTTCATCTGGCCCCGGATTCCCCGCCGAAGCAGGTTTACGTCGATTCTCTACCCCGTATCAGGCCGAGGGGCGCAGCGAGTAGGCCCGGAGGTGCTCGGCGAACTCTTCCAGATAGCGGATACCGCTGGCTTCCGCCTCACGGCACCACTCCATCAGCGCGTTCAGCTTGTCCTGGGGTTTGAGCCCACGCTGGCGCCAGAGCGCCTGCAGCTCGTGGCTCTTCTCATAGATCTGGCGCAGCACCGCATTGCGCTCCAGCACAGACTCGAGGGTTTCCTTCTCCTTCGGCTGAATCAGCGTGATCTCACGGGAGAGCAGTTGCTTGAGCTTCCGGTAACGGGGACGGATCTCATCGTCCATCAGCGACTTCTGCTGGCGCAGGACCGGCTCCATGACACGTTTACGATACTGGCGCATGATATCAAACCGGTTGTTGGCGATGGCCTGAACCGTTTCCACATCCACCTCCAGTTTACCTGGCACATGGTGGGCAATCGGTCGATAACCCTTGGGCTTGGCCAGCCCGAACAACTGGAACAGGCGGATGTAGCCCCAGCCGATATCCACTTCGAACCAGCGGCGGGACAGCTTGGAGGAATTCGGATAGGTGTGGTGATTGTTGTGCAACTCTTCGCCGCCAATCAGAAAACCAATAGGCGAAATATTGCGGGCGTTATCAGCACATTCGTAGTTCCGGTAACCCATCCAGTGGCCGATACCGTTGACCACACCGGCAGCCCAGACCGGAATCCACATCATCTGCACCGCCCAGATCCAGATACCGTGAACGCCAAACAGGGCCAGATTGATTACCGCCATCAACGCGATGCCCAACATCCGGTAGCGGCTGTAAACATTGCGCTCCACCCAGTCTTCCGGTGTCCGCTGGCCATAGCGCTCGAGCGTTTCGGGCGTCGCCGATTCCGCATAGAGTTCGGCTCCCTGGAACAGGACCTTGCGAATACCCAACACTACCGGACTGTGGGGATCTTCCTCGGTTTCGCACTTGGCGTGGTGTTTACGATGGATGGCGGTCCATTCCTTGGTGTTCTGCGCAGTGGTTAACCAGAGCCAGAACCGGAAGAAGTGTTTCAGGGCCGGATGCAGGTCCAGCGAGTTATGCGCCGAATGGCGATGCAGGTAGAGCGTTACACTGACAATCGTGACGTGTGTCATTCCGAGGGTGACCAGAATGAGCTGCATCACCGACAGGTCAAGAAGACCATTAAACCACATAGCAAATCCTCAAAATCAATATCTTTGGCGCGAAGCCAACCTTCACACTTTAGCGTACAGCTGTAAGCCACAACAACAGCATTTGGATGCAAAATTGTTACTGATTACACTTAGCCGTTTTCCACCGGAGATTCCCGCCCGTGCCTGAACTGCCCGAAGTAGAAACGACGCGACGGGGTATTGCACCCCACTGCGAAGGCCAGACAATTACCCGAGTGACAGTCCGCAACGGCAGTCTGCGCTGGCCTGTTCCGGCCGATCTGGGCGTGAAACTGGAAGGTCAGGTGATTAAAAGTGTAGACCGCCGGGCCAAGTATTTGTTCCTGAATATGGACCAGGGCACGGTGATTGTTCACCTTGGCATGTCCGGCAGCCTGCGCATCATTACTGACAATACCCCTCCCCTGACCCATGATCATATCGATGTGGCATTACAGTCCGGCGTCATCCTTCGATTCAACGACCCACGCCGGTTCGGCTGCTGGCTTTGGGCTGATTCCGCCGAAGAGCACCCGCTGATCACCCACCTGGGCCCGGAACCCCTGGCCCCGGAATTCAATGGCGCGCACCTGTTCCGGCTCTCCCGCGGCAAAAACACACCGGTGAAATCGTTCATCATGGACAATCAGGTGGTCGTGGGTGCCGGTAACATCTATGCCAATGAAGCGCTGTTCAAATCGGGCATTCATCCCCGGCGCAAGGCCGGAAGAATCAGCCTCGACCGCTATCACAGGCTGGCCGAAGCCATCCGGGAAACGCTCAGCGCCGCCATTCTGATGGGCGGAACCACCCTTCGGGACTTCGTGAACAGCGATGGCAAGCCCGGCTATTTTGCCCAGTCCCTGCTGGTGTATGGCCGGGGCGGCCAGCCCTGCAAGGAGTGCGGGGCACCTCTGAAGGAAATCCGGATGAACAATCGCTCAACGGTTTACTGTCCCCGTTGCCAGCGCTGAACGCTGACCAGATCGCACATTCTGCAACGAAAAATCGTTTGAAAATGCGCAAATATGATTCATAGTTAACAGAGGATTAACGCCCACGGTTTACAATAGGATGGTATCCGGTTGATACGATCCGGGTTTGCTTTTCTTTAAAGCAGTACCCTTTCAGGGCCACTAAAGCTCAGGAGACAGTAAGATGACCCGCAAGATTTCCCGCACCCTGGTAGCCACTGTGGCGGCCTGCCTGTTGGCATTCTCATCCCTCGGGCACGCCCAGGCCGTGGACGAAACCCCGTCGGCACTGGCAATGACCGGTGATGCGATTTTTGTTCGCCCGGCCTTGCTGGCTACCACCATCGTGGGCAGCGCTGTCTACCTGGTCTCCCTGCCCTTCTCCCTGCTGGGCGGCAACGCCGATGAAGCAGGGGAAGTTCTGGTAATGGGCCCGGCCAAGGCGACCTTCGTGCGCTGCCTGGGCTGCACCCGTACCGGCAAGAAACCCGAGACGGTCCAGACCAGCAACTGATCCGGCTCTATCGGGCACGCCTCCGTACTATCACGGCTTGCCCCGACGAGCGAACTCCGGCAGCCTGAAGCAAATTCTTCAGGCTGTTTTTCTCTATGGTTGACTGGTCCTCGCTTAACACGGTGTTCCTGGATATGGACGGGACACTGCTGGATCTGCATTTCGATAACCACTTCTGGCTAGAGCATCTGCCGGCAAGGTACGCCGAGCACTACGACCTCCACCCCCAGGAAGCGAAAGACCGCCTGATTCCGATGATCATGGCCGAGCGCGGCTCATTGAACTGGTACTGCACCGATTACTGGAGCGAGCGGCTGTCCCTCGACATCACGGGACTGAAAGCAGAGGTGGGCGACCGGATCGGTTATCGCCCCCACGTAACGGATTTTCTCGATGCCCTCCGACAAGCCGGGCTTCACTCGGTGATTGTCACCAACTGTCACCCCGACCCCTTGGCCCTGAAGCTGAAACGAACCGGCCTCGATACAAGGGTGGATGCCATTGTATCCAGCCACCAGTTGGGCAAGCCCAAGGAAGATCCCTCGTTCTGGCAGGACCTCCAGCGGGTAACGCCTTACCAGGCCGACAGCACCCTGATGGTCGACGACAGTTTTCCGGTGCTGGAAAGTGCGCTGGCAGCCGGCATTGCCCAATGTCTGGCCGTATTGGCGCCGGACAGCCAGCAGGAAGCCCGGGAACAGCACCCGGAAATACCCTGCATTCATCACTTCGATGAAATTCTCCCCGCGCTTCGCCAGCGGTCGCCCCTGCCATCCGGCCGATGACAGGGTTATAATTGGCCTACTAGCCCATCAGGTGAGGAGACATGACGGCATCAACCGCTGACGACCAACGTGTAAGACTTGATAAATGGCTCTGGGCCGCCCGATTCTACAAGACCCGCTCCCTGGCCAAGGAAGCGATCGAGGGTGGCAAGGTCCACTACAACAGCCAGAGATGCAAACCCGGCAGGCTGGTGGAAGCCGGCGCCAAGCTGACGCTGCGCCTGGGCTGGCAGGAAAAAATCATTATTGTTGATGACATCAGCGACCGGCGCCGTGGTGCACCCGAAGCCCAGAAGCTATACCACGAAACCGAAGACAGCGTTAAGAAACGCGAGGAAATGGCCTGGCAGCGTAAAACCATGCAGGCAGCGCAGCTTCCTCCGGCCAGAAGGCCCTCAAAGAAAGACCGCAGGGACATTCAGCGCTTTCGCGAACAGAACGGCCTCTGAACCCTTTTTCACATCCCCGCCCTCGGTCAAACGTGCAACGACCGGCATTCAGCATTCAGGAGATACAACATGGCAGCCCGCGACCAGTTCCAGCGCTTTATTTTTGAACACAGCCAGGTGCGCGGAGCCTGGGTGCAGCTAGCGGACAGCTATCAGGAAATAGGCAGCCAGGCGCCCTACCCGGACACGGTCCGGGAACTCCTCGGAGAAGCACTGGTGGCAAGCATCCTGATGAGCAGCACCCTGAAGTTTGAAGGTACATTGTCGGTACAGGCCCAGGGGGAAGGGCCTCTGCGCACATTGATGGCCGAGTGCAGCCACGACAGACACATCCGCGGCCTGGCCCGCTTTGATGAGCACGCGGTCAGCGAAGACAGCTTCCACGATCTGCTCGGCGAGGGTCGGATGGCTATTACCATCACGCCCAACCGCGGCAACCGTTATCAGGGCGTTGTACCCCGGGATCAGGAGACACTCTCCGGCTGCCTTGAGGAATACTTTGATCGCTCGGAGCAGATTCCCACCAGCCTGTTCCTGTTTGCCGACGAAAACGGCGCCGCCGGCCTGATGCTCCAGCGCCTGCCGGGCGCTACAGAGGAGGATGAAGACCTCTGGGACCGGGTCAACCACCTGGCCCGAACCGTGGAAGCCTCCGAATTACTGGAGCTGGACAGCGAAACCCTGCTTCACCGCCTGTTCCACGAGGAGACCGTACGCCTGTTTGACGCCGAACCGGTCGCCTTCCAGTGCAGCTGCTCCCGGGAGCGCACCCTCGGTGCCCTGGAAGCCATTGGCCGCGAGGAGTGTTACAGCATCGTGGAGGAAGAGGGCTCTATCGAAATGGACTGCCAGTTCTGTCATGCTCACTATCGCTTCGATAGAAATGATATTGATCATCTTTTCACCGGTCATACGCTACACTAGAAACACGTTCGATTAGCCGGGAACCCGCTGATAGCAAGGCTTCCCGGGCAGTCGTTTTTTACCGGCGTCTCTGGCATAATAGCGCGCCTGAATTGACCCGATTGCTCAGATTTCCGTCAATTTTAGGGGGGCGGCCTGAGCAATCACTAAGACATCCCGAGGGCGAGGTCGAAGTGAGCAACACTTATAATGATCTGAGTACAGCACGACTGGTTGAGGTAGCACTGGCGCGTGAAGAAGGCCAGCTGGCAGCCAACGGTTCCCTGGTCGTAAAAACCGGTGAGCGCACGGGCCGGTCTCCCAAGGACCGTTATATTGTCGAGGAGCCCAGCACCTCGGACGATATCCACTGGGGTCCGATCAACCGTCCCTTCGACGCTGAAAAATTCGACGCCCTCTGGGATCGTGTTGAAGCCTACATCGCCGAGAAAGACCAGTTCCTGTCTCACGTTCATGTTGGTTCCGACCCGGAACATTACCTGCCGGTCAAAATGACGACCGAGACCGCCTGGCAGAATCTGTTCGGCCGCAACCTGTTTATCCGTCCGGACAGCTACAACCAGGCCGACAAGCAGGAATGGCAGATCCTGAACGCCGCCAACTTCGAGTGCGATCCCGAGCGCGATGGCACCAACAGCGACGGCTGCGTGATGATCAACTTTGCCAAGCGCAAGGTTCTGCTGGCTGGCATGCACTACGCCGGCGAGATGAAAAAGGCCATGTTCTCCGTGCAGAACTTCCTGCTGCCGGAAAAAGACGTGCTGCCGATGCACTGCTCCGCCAACGTTGGTGAAGACGGCGAGACCTGCCTGTTCTTCGGTCTGTCCGGCACCGGCAAGACCACCCTCTCCGCCGATCCGCACCGCTTCCTCATCGGTGACGACGAGCACGGCTGGGGCCCGGGCACCGTATTCAACGTCGAAGGCGGTTGCTATGCGAAGTGCATCGACCTGTCTCGCAAAAATGAACCGATCATCTGGGACGCCATCCGTTTCGGTGCCATTGTCGAGAACGTGACCATCGACCCCGAGACCCGTGAGCCGGATTACACCGACGTATCCCTCACCGAAAACTCCCGCTGCGCCTACCCGCTTGAGCACGTTGAAAAGCGCGTGATCGAGAACCGCGCCGGTGAGCCATCTCATATCGTGTTCCTGACCTGCGACATGACCGGCGTTCTGCCGCCCGTGTCCATCCTGAGCCGCGAAGGCGCCGCTTACCACTTCCTGAGTGGCTATACCGCTCTGGTTGGCTCCACCGAGATGGGTTCCTCCTCGAAACTGAAGTCTACCTTCTCAACCTGCTTCGGTGCGCCCTTCTTCCCCCGTCCCGCCGGCGTTTACGCCGAACTTCTGATGAAGCGGATGGACGAGTTTGGCAGCAAGGTCTTCCTGGTCAACACCGGCTGGACCGGCGGCCCTTACGGTGAAGGCCAGCGATTCAGCATTCCGACCACCCGTGCCATCATCGCCTCAATCCAGAATGGCGACCTGGACGACGTTGAAACCGAACACCTGCCGACCCTGAACCTGGACGTGCCCAAACATGTTCCGGGCGTGGACACCAAGCTGCTGAACCCGCGCAACACATGGGTAAGCCCGGACTACTACGATGGCAAGGCCCAGGAACTGATCGCCCAGTTCGTCGAGAACTTCAAGAAGTTCGACGTGGCAGATTCGATCGTCGAAGCCGGTCCGAAGCTGAGCTGAGTCGATTACGGCAAGTAAGGAAAGCGCCCTGCGAAAGCACGGCGCTTTTTTTGTATGATAGCCCAACACACTCTAGGAAACGGCTTCATGAAACAGCGTCTACGCCAGCTCTTTTCGTTTATTCTCAAACCACTGGAATCCGGAAAGGTTGGGCCCAGCTACAAAGATTCGCACCGCACCGTGCTGAATGTGGTGGGCGTCCTGTTCCTCGTTCTGGCGACGGTGTCAACGGCTATGCTCGTTTACACCGGTAAGGCAGGCGCCTTGATTCCCGTGCTTGTTTTCTTCGGTATTGGTGGCGTGTCGTTGGTTGTCGGGACGTTGGGCTCAGATGCTGCGGTGTCGAAGATGTGGGGCAACCGCTAGCGGTCGCCCCACATCCTGTAATCAGGCGTAGAATATAAGCGGCACAAAGGCCACCAGCACCAGCGAAATGCCCATGGCGATCAACGGCATGATGATGCGTTCATGGCGCTGGTAAAAAGTACCTCCCTCCTGCTGGGCTGCCAGCACTTCCGCCTCACCAACCACCTGCCGGGTCAGCAGATGGTTCAGTGCTACCGGCGGGCTCAGGTAGCCAAGTTCAAATGCCACCAGGGTCACCATCCAGAAATGGATAGGATGAATCCCGCTGGAATAGGCAATCGTGGCAACCGTGGCGGTCACCAGGATCACGGCACCGAATGCGTCCATGATCATGCCCAGGATCACCAGGATCACCACCATCAGCAGCATGGCCGACCAGGCACTGTCGAACGACTGCGGGAAAGCCTCCATCAGGTGGGCCCGCTCGATCACACCACCGATGCTGACCGACAGCCCCAGCAACAGCAGCAGCGCGCCAATTTCCGCCGTCGTATCGTTTGTGGCGCCGCGGAGACTTCGCTCCAGGCCCTGATGGTTGATCTCTCCCGAGGCTTTTCCTGACCGGTTTTTCAGGCTGACATGCTCGTACACAAGGATTGCCAGCATGATCACCGGCAGCAGCCTTGGCGCCGAGAATTCATCCATGCTCACGTCCAGCGCCAGACGGTAGAACAGGACCACGGCAGCGATGACCAGAACGTAGGGAATCAGGGGTTTGAGCGCCTGCGTCATGGCCGGGAAGGCTTCAGCAGAGGGCGCCAGGTTGAATTCACTCTGTCGGTTCACACTGAGGGCCACAATCGCGAACATGGTGGCGGTCAGCACGAACACCCAGATGCCCCAGCCAAACAGCTCATCAGTGGTAACTTCCCGGTTCAGGTAAGCAATCACAACCACGAGCAGACAGGGACGCAAAACCACACCCAGGGAACCGGACATGGCGGTCGCCGCCAGGGCCAGATGCCGCCGGGCACCGGCGGCACGCAGCTCACTGTAGATGACGGCACCGGCCGCGATGACGAAGATGCCCGAGGCACCGGTGTAGGCCGTGGGCACGGCAGCCACCAGAACCGCTACAACCGCCAGCATTTCCGGCGGCATGCGCCAGGGCCGGAAGACATTGAACACCAGGGTGGCCAGGCGGGTCTGCTTGAGCATCATGCCCACCCACACATACAGACCGACGTTCAGGAACATGTCGGACAGCTCCATCATCTTGCCGAGATAGATACCAATCCCCGACGCGTGTCCGATCAGGGCAAAATAGGTGCCGGAGATCAGACACATCACGGTATAGAGCGGAACGGCCAGGAAGGCCTTGTTCAGGCTGCCGCCCTCCTCAAGATCATCAGGCACCCGGAACAGCCGGTAGAGGCTGGCCAGCGTGAGGCAGGCGAAGCCGATAATCCAGAAATTGTGCAGCAACAACTCTTCGGACGAGACCGCCGTGTCTGAACCCAGGCTGGACTGGCGAAAGATTGCGCTCGAGCCCAGCAGCATGGCATTGGCAATGGTTTGAAGAGTATGGGAGACGGTGTAATCCAGCCGCGTTTCCATCGCACGCATGGCGATATGATGACGAGTGAGGGTCGCGGTAACCGCACACAGCATGACAAGGATCACGAGAATGAAACGCTGTGACTCCAGGCCAAAGGCGATCAGGTCAGCAATAAACAGCTCGATGTCCCGGTAGGCTTTCACCCCTGGTGTCAGTTGGTCACTGAGATTCTCGAAATTCTGGTGGGCCTCGCGGCAGTCAGCAACCGCTCGTTCGATGGCAAGCCGGACGTCAGCCGGGTCTTTTTCCTCGGCCCCCAGCAACGCGGCCATCGGGTCATCCGTCTCGGCATCCGCCGCCATTTCTTCAGCAACCGCCGCGTCGATATCCCGGTTCGGGTCACAGGTGGGCTGAACCGGATCCATCCGCAACTTGTAATAGCCACTCCAGAGCTGTTCACCGCCCCGAAGCATCTGATTGTGGATGTCGCTGCTCGTGGAGAAAATGACCACCGCCAGCAATAACAGACAGGCGGGCAGCGATGAAAACCACTCCAGCCCGCTACGATGAAAACCGCCCTTCGACATAACTGATTACTCTGGGTAGGAAGTGGTTAGAGCAGATCGTCCAGATCCATGGTTTCAACGGCTTCCGCCTGGTCATCCCAGAAGCTGCCCAGCTGCCCCACGGGTGTACGGTGCCCAGTATTCTCAACCCAGAGACGGTCAGAAACCGCGACGATCATATCGGTGGCCATGGCGTCCACGAACCGCCACTGCTCATTGGCCGGCGTAGTCTCGATCGATTCGGCATGATCCCGGATCACCGAACGAACCATGGCTTCGTCTCCCTTGTTCAGGGCCGCGATAGCGTGGAACACGTGGGGCAAACGCACCCCCGCAACCTCGCCCTGATCGTCGGCGATGGCCAGCCGTTCAAACGCGTTCTCACCCTCGGGCTGGGCACCCGGAATCATCGCCCACACCGTTGCCCGCAATGCCATGGGCGCACCCCACCATTTTTCATTATCGAGGCAGCTCGTGGCCCGGGCGGCAATGGAGCCAACGTTCGCCGGTACGCCAATGGACGAGGTGGACTGAATCTGGGCATTAAGCGCCTGGAGGCCGGAAAGAAGACCCGCCATATAGATGAACTCGTCCATGTCGTCATCAAAATCCGGGCATTCGCCATCGGCAGGATTGCCGTAATGGGCATTGTGGTGCTGCCAGGCCTTGTAATAGCGCCGGGCAGCAACGCTATGTGCGCGCTTCTGCCGGATCATGGCATCCTCGGCCGCATTGCCGTTCATGGCATTCAGGGCGGCAAGTGCGGCCAGCTCGTGCTCCCTCGCCTCTTCTTCGGCGCAGCCGCCGGCACTGAGGTAGAGCATCACCGCCAACTGGTCCGGCTCATTGGTAACGCGGCCGAAGGACATCAGCAGTGGCGCAGTCGCCTCGCTCATGGCGCACCCCATGGCCAGATCGTTGCTCTCCATCAGAAAAGGCACCGTGTGATCCCTTGAGAAGCCCTGCATCACATCTCCGGTGGTCTTGTACATCACGTGATTCACCGCGCTGCAGCCGCCAAGGACCAAACTGGCCGTGAAAGCCGCCACAAGGTTACGTACTCGACGCGCGGAAAATGGCGACTTGCGGGAGGGATTCCGGAAATGGGTCATACCTTCTTCACCTTTTGCGTTTTTTGTTCCGATGCAGCCCTGCTGCAATCGCACAGCCCGGACTCTGGCGGAGAAACCGGTTTGTTACAGTCTGTAACAAGGCACGCATTATGGCGCAGGGGGCCCCGTTTTTATGCGACCGATGCCGCAAATGACGCCAATTTACACACACCTATGCCCCCCCTTGGTTTGCACAATGGGCCGCGAGCCACTATAGATTGGAGCAACCGAGAGTCGTTGTGATTCCGGCCAGTACAGACCGAACCCGCAGAAATACAATAAAAGGAGTATCCGATGCGCAAACCTGAACTCGCCGCGGCCATTGCCGACCGCACCGGGCTGACCCGGGAAAAGGCCAGCGAAGTGATTACCGCATTTACCGACCAGGTATCGGCCGCCGCCTCCCGTGGCGAGGATGTCACCCTGATCGGCTTTGGCACTTTCAACATCCGCAGCCGCGAAGCGCGTGATGGACGAAACCCGCAAACCGGCGAGACCATTCGCATCCCTGCCAGCAAAACCGTAGGCTTCAAAGCCGGCAAGGCTCTCAAAGACGAAATCCGCTAGTCAGGCACAGGCCCGTAGCTGCGGGCCTGCTCTACCCCTGTATCAGGTTCCGGCGACGGAAGCACACTCGGAGCGAGTGGCATCTACCCGGCAGCGAATCGCTTTCATCAACTTGATAGCCCGCTCATCGTATACACCGTCCTCCAGCAACGAGAGACGCACCTTGCGCAGCATCTTGTCGTATTCAGCGGTGTCTTCCTGGGGCAGCTGCATCCAGACGTCTTCCGGAATTTCAGCCTCTGCCTGGGCAATAATCTCGTAGGCCTCGTCTATGCGTTTGATGGCCTGGTCACGCACCATCTGGCCGGCGGAATCCGGGAACCGGTCACGGTGAATGATTACCTGGAAATTCATATACCCGAGGGCATATTTGACCACCGCACCGTTGGGCTGAACGCCCTTGTAAAGTTCCAGTGGTGTGTAGGCGACGGCCGGAGCATAGGCCAGGTCCACGCTACCGTTGTTGAACTTGCCGGCAAAGTTGGCGGAATTGGACCCCACCACAGATGCCCCCACATGGCGAACCATCCGCACGGACGCCTGATCGTAATCGAGGGTTGCAATCCGTTTGCCCTGCAGTTTCTCAACAGAATCGATGTTGCGGTCCCGGGTGTGTAGGTAAATGGCGCCCCCGGGGAATACACCGGCAACCTCGTAGGGACCATCAATCAGGAAAGGCCGGGCTTTTGGCTGGCTGAGGGTGTTGTACAACAGCCGCATTTCCTCTTCGCCGGGCACTGCGCCCATGGCTTCAAGGCTGCCCGTGAACTTGTTGAATTCCCGGGCCCGGGTGCCGGTGAGCAGCACGGCGTCGCACTGGCCCGCCTTGAAATCCTCGGCGGCCACCTTCTCATCGGTGTAGGCGCGAAGGTCAAGCTTGATGCCGTTTTTCAGCGCAACCGGCTGGAAGGTTTTGGTGATGGCAAACAGGGGACCATTGGCACCAACCGGGTCAAAAACGCAAAAGCTGCGTTCCAGAGGCTCGTTCTGCGCCTGTGCCTGCCCCATCGAGGGGAATACCAGACTGGCACAGAGGGCAGCTGCCAAAGCTACCCGCTGGGGGAGGTTTGCTGATTTCACGGGATGACTCCTGGTTATTATTGTCGGGCGCCGGTCTGTGAAAATGAGCCGGTCAGGCCACGCTTTCCTTGGTCGACCATAGGGCGACGGCTACAAGAATACGTTGGCACAGGTGCCTGCCATCAAGGGTTTTTCAGCAAAAAGGGGGGATTCTGTGATGGTGTCGACAGAGGTTCCGCAACCCCTGCCGCACTTTGTCGCCTGAGCCGGATTCAGATTGCCGGCTTTGGCCAGGCCTTTCGACCCTCACTGAGAGTAAGCCGGACGACACCCGGCAGTTCGCGATCGGTCACCGGCGCATGGCGACCGGCTGAAACCAGTGTTTTCGAGTTCGGTGTCCAGAAGGCATCAGGATCAAACACACAGACATCAGCGATTTCGCCCTCGGCAAGGCGGGCTGTTCTGCCCAGCGCGGAAGCCGGACCGTTGGTCAGCGCGCGAATCAGATCAGGCAGTGCCAGCTCATTCATCTCCACCAGTTCCAGCCCCAGCGACAGCACACTCTCAATGCTCGACAGTCCCGGCTCGGTGGCTGCCATGGGCGCCTGCTTGGCGGCGGTATCGTGAGGTTGATGCTGACTGACAATGGCATCAATCACACCGTCCCGAACACCGGCTATCAACGCCTTCCGATCGCCCTCGCCGCGCAGAGGAGGCCGAACATGGAAGCGGCTGTCGAAACCGGCCAGGGCCTCCTCGGTGAACACAAGCTGGTGCATAGCCACATCGGCGGTTACCGCAATGCCGCGGCGGCGGGCTTCAGCCAGCATTTCAACACTGCGACCACAGGAGAGCTGGCTCAGATGCAACCGTACCCCGGTCTCCTCCGCCAGCAACAGCATTTCCATCACCGCGGCGGTTTCCGCCACTTCCGGAATACCGAGCAGGCCCAAGCGAGATGTTACCAGGCCGTCGTGGGCGTAGCCGTCGGCTGCCAGGGCCTGGTTCTCGGGACTGAACATCACCGTCAAACCAAAGGTCTGGGCGTAGGCCATGCAGCGGCGCAAGATACGGGCGTTGCGCACGCCCCGGGAGCCATTACCCACAGCGACACAACCCGCTGAGGCCAGGCCCGCCATGTCGCTGAGCAAATCACCCTCCAGACCCCGGGTGATGGCACCAATGGGCAACACCCGGATCGGCGACCGGCTGGCGGCGCCGTCCCGGATCAGATGGGTGACGGCACTGGAATCATTCACTGGCGAGGTTTCCGGCGAAGCGCAGACCGTCGTGAAACCGCCATGAGCCGCTGCGAGAG
Source organism: Marinobacter sp. es.042 (assembly GCF_900188315.1). NCBI lineage: Bacteria > Pseudomonadati > Pseudomonadota > Gammaproteobacteria > Pseudomonadales > Marinobacteraceae > Marinobacter > Marinobacter sp. es.042. Next base: position 3,379,226 of record NZ_LT897781.1, on the reverse strand, counting down.
TTTCCGAGGCAATATTGCCTTTCTGGCCATTGCCCGGCTCACGGAGGTTACAGCAAAGATCGACAAACCCCGGCGTTATGACAGCGTTCTCGGCGCTGATTGTCTCGTCGGCCTGTGCCCGGGCGGCAGCTTCGCCCATCGCGGCAATACGGCCATCCCGGATCAGCAGCGCGGTATTCTGCTGCTCCGGGCCCTGACCATCGAACAGTCGGCCTCCGGTAATCTTCAGGCTGGTTCCGGATGTGTTGACACTGCTCATGCCTGGCCCCTCTCACTCAATTTCTGCTGCCGTTCTGAAACCTGGCCACCCATGGCCATGGACATGACCGCCATCCGGATGGCGATGCCGTTGGTCACCTGGTTCAGAATGACCGACTGTGGTCCGTCGGCAACCGCCGATTCGATTTCAACGCCCCGATTGATCGGCCCCGGGTGCATAACGATGCATTCCGGATGGGCCAACGCCAGTTTTTGCTGGTTCAGGCCGTAGAGCCGGTAGAACTCGCGCTCGCTGGGCAGCAATGCGCCTTCCATCCGCTCTTTCTGCAGTCGCAGCATAATGACCACATCCAGATCCTTCATCCCGCGGGTCATGTCGTATTCCACCGTGCAGCCGAGGCTTTCCACGTCTTTGGGAAGCAGGGTTCCCGGGGCAATGACGCGAACTTCCTCGGCACCCAGCTCGTTGAGAGCCCGGATCTGGGAGCGGGCCACTCGGGAGTGCAGCACGTCGCCAACGATAGCGACTTTGAGGCCCTCGAAACGCCCCTTGTGCTGGCGAATCGTCAGCATATCCAGCATGGCCTGCGTCGGGTGAGCGTGGCGACCATCACCGGCGTTGATGATGGCGACGCCAGGCGTCACGCTCTCGGCGATAAAATGCGGCGCACCACTCTGGGAGTGCCGGACCACAAACATGTCGCTGGCCATGGCTTCCAGGTTCAGCAGCGTGTCAGACAGGGATTCGCCCTTGGAGGTGGCCGAGGTGCTGATATCCAGGTTGAGCACATCCGCAGAGAGGCGCTTGGCCGCCAGCTCAAAGGTACTGCGGGTTCGGGTGCTGGACTCGAAAAACAGGTTTACCACGGTTCGCCCGCGAAGCAGTGGCACTTTCTTGATGGTTCGCTCACCGACCTCGATAAAGGAGTCCGCAGTGTCCAGGATGTCGGTCAGCAGCGCCCGATCCAGACCGTCGAGAGTGAGGAAATGCCGCAACTGACCATCCCGGGTCAGCTGCAAGTGGTGCGGGGAAGAGTCGTTCGCGGTCATGGGTCGCCTGTTATCCGATTCGGAGGTTTATTGTCCGGCTTCCTGAAGCTCGATACGGAGCGGGTCGGGGCCACGCAGTTTGACGCGTTGATGGGCTTCCAACGCCATTGTCTTGCCAGCCACATCCGGCTGGATGGGCAATTCCCGGGCACCGAGGTCAATCAGGGTGGCCAGTATGATACTGGCTGGACGGCCATAATCGAAGATCTCATTCATGGCCGCCCGGATCGTCCGGCCGCTCATGATGACATCGTCAATCAGGATGATGTCACGACCTTCGGTATCGAAGGGCAGACTCGAGGGTTTCACCCGGGGATTCAGACCGATGCGGCTGAAATCATCGCGGTAGAAGGAGATGTCCAGTTCGCCCAACGGCTCTTCGATGCCAAGGCGTTTGCTCAGCACGTTGGCCAGCCAGACTCCTCCGGTCCGTATACCGATCAGGACCGGGGATTGCACGCCCCGTTGCTGGAGCGCCTGACGCAGCCCGGTTTCCATCTGGTCAAGCAACTGATCAATATCAAGCAATGCCGTCATTCGGTCCTCACTGTTGAAAAAAGGTTTCCAGGATCAGCACCGCGGCCCGGTCATCCACTCCGTGGCGACCAAAATCACGACTGCCTCCGGCGGCCATCACTTCACCCTTGGCCTCGAAGCTGGTGAGCCGCTCGTCCACCATCTCGACCGGCACGTGGTAGCGCCCATGCAGGCGCTTGCCGAATTTGCGCGCCCGGGCACACATATCGTTTTCGGTGTCGTCCATGTTGAGGGGCAAACCGACCACGACCAGGTCCGGACGCCACTCCTCGAGCAGGGACTCAATCTGTTGCCAATCGGGGATACCGTCTCGGGCAGGAATCAGAGCCACCGGTTGGCCGGATCCAAGCAACTCCTGACCGACCGCGACGCCAATACGGCGGGTGCCAAAATCGAACGCCATGACGCGACGGCTGGCCGGTTCAGGCATGACCGACCGATTCGCTGAGCTGATTGAGATCAATTCCGATCAGCTGCAGCACCGCCTTGTAGCGCTCTTCCCAGGGAGTACGGAACAGGATGTCGGTGTTGGCCGGACAGGTGAGCCAGGCGTTACTGCCCAGTTCCTCTTCCAGCTGCCCTTCGCTCCAGCCGGAATAGCCCAATGCCACCAGGTACTCGTCGGGACCTTCGCCACGACCAATGCCTGCCAATACATCGCGGGATGTGGTCAGCAAAACATCGTCGGTGACCTTCGCCGTGTTCTGCCAGCTGGTGCCTGGGGGATGCAGCACAAAGCCGCGTTCCGGCTGCACCGGACCACCGCTGAATACCGGCAGATCCAGCTCGCCGCCTGGCAGGTCCAGTTGTTCCAGGATTTCACCAAGGTGGATGTCCAGCGGCTGATTGATCATTAACCCCAGGGCACCGTCGTCAGAATGCTCGCAAATGTAGATCACGCCGCCATGGAAACGGGGATCAGCGAGATAGGGCGATGCCACCAGGAACTGGTGGCGCAAGCTATGGGGAGAGTGTTTTGATGCTGTCATCCGGATGTCAGCCCCCGACGCTGGAAGGACCAGGTACGTATGATTTCGAGTTCATCCACCTCTTTCCGCATTTCGTCCGGAAATGGTGCAAAAGGTGAGGCCATCCTGACTATACGGATGGCAGCATCATCCAGGACGGTGCTGCCGGAAGACTGCAGGATCGCCACCTCTTTAATGGTGCCGTCTTTCTTGAGTGACACCAGCATTCGCAGTGTGCCATAGATTCCGGCATTGCGCGCCTCGGTCGGGTAGTTGATATTCCCCACCCGCGTGACCTTGCTCACCCAGTTCTGAACGTACCAGGCGTTGGTGGACTTGAGCGTAGAGGCGGCGGTTACCCGCATCACCCTGGGTTTGCGGGCATAAGCCTGCTGCTGGGCATCGAATCGGGCCTCAAGGCTGGCAATTTCGAGGCTGCGCTCCATCAGGCTCTTTTTCTCGCGAACCGGCAGAGGCTCCTCTTCCGGCCTGGTGCGCTCTTCAGGCTGGCGAACCTTCTGACTGGAAGAACTTTCGGTCTGAACTACCTGCTTTTCCTGACGCGGCTGCGGCTCGGTTTGCGCAGGAGGCTCGGGTTGAACCTGGGCTACCTGCGGCTGGCTCACCTCCGCCGGTTGCGGGGTGGTCATTTCCCGAACATCTTCCTCGGTACCACTGCCCTTCTGACTGGTCTGGGCCAGGAAATCCGCCTTCTCCGGAGCTTCCTCATCGTCAAACTGGGACAGGGTAATTTCCATGGTCTGGGCAGAGGAGCGGGGCGGTTCAGGCGCAAAGGTGATTCCCAGCACCACGATGGCGTGCACCGCCAGCGCCATAAACAGGGTGAAGGAAAACCGGTCGAAGTCGCTTACCTGAACTGCCATTCCTGATATGGATCCTGTCGTTATACCTGTCCGGCCGCCATCACCGGATTATGCCTGGCCCAGACGCTTTGCAATCGCGTCCATCAATAAGCCACCAATATCGATCCCGAAGGCCGCATCGAGTTCCCTGATACAGGTCGGGCTGGTGACATTGATTTCGGTAAGGTAGTCACCAATGACATCCAGACCCACAAAAATGAGACCCTTCTCTTTGATCACCGGGGCAACGCGTTCGCAGATCTCGCGATCCCGAGCGGTCAGTTCACGACCCTCACCCCGACCGCCAGCGGCCAGATTGCCCCGATTCTCGCCATGAGAAGGTATTCTCGCAAGCGAATAGGGGACCGGTTCACCGTCGATCAGCAGGATGCGCTTGTCGCCATCGCTGATTTCGGGGATGTATTTCTGGGCCATGGCCTGGTGCGTGCCATAGTTGGTAAGGGTTTCGATGATGACACCGAGATTGAAATCGTTTTCCCTGATACGGAAGATCGAATGACCGCCCATGCCGTCCACCGGCTTCATGATGACATCGCCGTGTTCGGCGTAGAACTCACGGAAGCGACTCGCCGAACGGCTGACAAGTAGTGGCGGCGTCAGGTCAGTAAACTGCGTGGCGAACAGCTTCTCATTGCAGTCGCGCAGCGTGGACGCGGGATTGACAACCAGAGCGCCCTGCTGCTCGGCCGCCTCCAGTATATAGGTGGCCATCAGGAACTCCCGGTCTACCGGCGGGTCCTTGCGCATGAGGATGACATCCAGATCTCCCAGCGCCCGGTCCTGGGACGGCCCGAAGCCGTACCAGTTTTCCGGATCCATGTGCACAGTCAGGTCACGGGTGTGCGCCATGGCACGGCCACCGTCCAGGTACAGGTCGGGGAGCTCCATGTACTCGATTTTCCAACCGCGTTTCTGAGCAGCCAGCAACATGGCCAGTGAGCTGTCTTTCTTGAAGTGGATATCTTCAATCGGATCCATCACGATCCCGAGTCTGACGGTCATGGGCGTTCCTGCACTCCTGAGGGTTAAAAACACGAACCGGTCTGCAGAGCGGACCAGACATTAGGTGCTATGCTTTGAAATCAGATGGTATTGTACCCGAACTGCAAATGCATCCGGAGAAATCCTCAGTCAGTTACGTGACGTTGCGGGCAGTAGTACATTTGGTCACAAACTAATACTTTTTATCCGGCCATTGATAATCTATAAATGAGCGGGGTTTATAGAAGAACCTTAAGGTTTGTGTTAAAACCCCCGTTTTAAAATAACGACAGTCGCTGAGCGCAAGGCAGTTGGACAATGGATGACAACTTCGAGAACTTGAAGATCATGGTGATCGACGACAGTAAAACCATACGTCGCACCGCAGAAACCCTTCTGAAAAAGGTCGGCTGTGAGGTCATCACCGCGACTGACGGCTTTGACGCTCTTGCCAAGATTGCCGATTCACAGCCGGACATCATTTTTGTCGATATCATGATGCCCCGACTGGACGGCTACCAGACCTGCGCACTTATCAAGAACAATTCCTCCTTCAAAAAGACGCCGGTTATCATGCTCTCCAGCAAGGACGGTCTGTTCGACAAGGCCAAGGGCCGTATTGTCGGCTCGGACCAGTATCTGACCAAACCGTTCAGTAAGGATGAGCTGCTCAATACCATCCGCCAGTATGTTCCACAGGCGGAACAGTAAACCTGCTGACCCAAAGAACCATCGAGGAAACCATGGCCCGCATTCTTATTGTTGACGATTCCCCTACCGAGGTTAAGAAAATCTCTACGATCCTCGAGAAGCATAAGCACGAGGTGCTTACAGCTGACAACGGCGCAGACGGCGTTGCCAAGGCTCGTGCAGAGACCCCGGATCTGGTTCTGATGGATGTCGTTATGCCCGGCCTGAACGGCTTTCAGGCAACCCGCCAACTGACCCGCGCCCCGGAAACCGCGTCCATCCCGGTCATCATCGTAACTACCAAGGATCAGGAAACTGACCGAGTTTGGGGCACCCGCCAGGGCGCCAAGGGTTACCTGGTCAAGCCGGTTAACGAAGACGACCTGATCAAAACAATCAACAGTCTGATTGCCTGATCCCCAACCGTGGAGTAAGCATGTCCGCCCAGGCCGCCCCTTTTGCCGTTCTGACGGATATCGCCGCGCGCAGCCGGTCGCTGGCTGCCGGCCTGCCGGAACAACAGCAAGCCGTTGAACTGTGGAACGGCATCGGCTTCGTTCTCGCAGGCGAACGGTACGTTGCCCCCATGGGCGAAGTCACTGAAATCCTCCACGTTCCCCGGTTTACCCATATACCGGGGGTTCGCCCGTTTTTGCTTGGCGCGGCCAATGTTCGCGGCCGCCTCCTGCCCCTGGTTGATCTTGCCGGCTTTTTCGATATTCCCCGCTCTTCCCGTAGCCAGCGGGAACGGCGCGTGCTGGTGGTAGAGCAGGGTGACATTTTCAGCGGGCTGGTCGTCGATAGTGTGCTGGGCATGCAGTATTTCGCAACTGACAGTTTCAAGGATTCGCCCGAGGGCGTGCCTGAAAACGTTCGACCGTTTGTCTCAGGCGGTTATGAACGCAACGAGGAAGTCTGGAAAGTGTTTTCGGCCGTCGACCTGCTCGAGGACGAACGATTTCTTGACGTCGCACAGTGGTAAGGGTGGTGACAATGGCAGGAACATCACCCTGACCGCCTGAAACCCGAAAAAACAAACTTGCCAATTTCTTGAAGAGGCCGGGAGCCAGAAAATGAAGAACAGAGCCGGAAGACTCAGTATGGGACAGGGAGGCAACAAGCTGGTTGCCGGCCTGATCGCCGCGCTGATCGCACTCACTATCCTGCTCGTTGTGGTGCTGTTCATTATCAATACAGACAGCCAGAACGATCAGGAATACATCGCCAACACCGCCGAACTGAGGGTGCTCTCTCAGGAGATTGCGAAGAACGCGACCGAGGCTGCCGGCGGTACCGCCGAGGCCTTCAACCAGCTGCGCCGCTCCCGTGACGAATTCCAGCAGCTCTGGACCAACGTAACCGAGGGTAATCCGGAAACCGGTCTGCCGCCGAGTGAACTGGCCCAGCAGAGTGGCGTTCAGGAAAACTGGAACACCGTGCGGGAAAACGCCGACAGCATCCTCTCCACCCAGGATGCGGTGCTCGGTCTCCACGAAGTTGCCCGGACTCTGAACGAAACCATTCCGCAGCTGCAGGTTGAGTACGACGATATCGTACAGATCCTGCTCGACAACGACGCCCCCGCCGAACAGATCGCACTGGCGCAGCGTCAGTCACTCCTGGCGGAGCGGATTGTTCGCTCGGTTAACAACGTACTCTCCGGTGACGAAGACGCGGTTATTGCCGCGGACCGTTTCGGTCGTGACGCGAGCCTATTCGGCCGAGTGCTTGAAGGCCAGCTGAACGGCAACCCTGCCATGGGGATCTCTCAGGTAAATGACGAAGACGCCATCTACGGCCTCGAAGCTGTCGATGAACTGTTCCAGTTCGTTTCCCAGAACGTAGACGCAATCCTTGAAGCCTCTCCCGACCTCTTCAAGGTTCGTACTGCTGCCAGCGACATCTTCCAGAATTCCGAGATCCTGCTTTCCGAACTCTCTGTACTGGCCGAGAACTTCCGGACCCAGTCCGGCTCACGTCTGGTCAGCCCGACCCTGGCCTTCGCGATCCTGGCCGCCATGGTTGCCATTGTTGTGTTTATCGGTCTGGCCCTGTACCGCGAAGCCCAGGCCCGACTGGCTACTACGCAAGAGCAGAACGAGCAGAACCAGAACGCGATCCTGCGACTGCTGGACGAACTGGCCGACCTGGCTGATGGTGACTTGACCACCGAGGCCACGGTAACCGAGGACTTCACCGGTGCCATCGCCGACTCCATCAACTACGCGATCGACCAGATGCGCGGACTGGTTCAGGCGATTCGTGGTACTGCCGTGCGGGTAGCGTCAGCGGCTCAGGAAACCCAGGCCACTGCGATGCATCTTGCCGATGCTTCCGAGCACCAGGCCCAGGAAATCGCCGGCGCCTCCGCCGCGGTGAACGAGATGGCCGTGTCCATCGACCAGGTATCCTCGAACGCTGCCGAGTCCTCCGCGGTTGCGGAGCGGTCGGTTGCGATCGCGAAGAAAGGCGCGGAAGTGGTACAGAACACCATCCGCGGCATGGACAACATCCGTGAGCAAATCCAGGAGACCTCCAAACGGATCAAGCGTCTGGGTGAATCTTCCCAGGAAATCGGTGACATCGTATCCCTGATCAACGACATCGCCGACCAGACCAACATCCTGTCCCTGAACGCGGCGATCCAGGCCTCCATGGCCGGTGACGCTGGCCGGGGCTTCGCGGTTGTTGCGGACGAAGTACAGCGACTGGCGGAACGCTCCTCTGCAGCGACCAAGCAGATTGAAGCGCTGGTTAAGACGATCCAGTCGGATACCAACGAAGCGGTTATCTCCATGGAACACACCACCGCCGAGGTGGTTCGAGGTGCCCGTCTGGCCCAGGACGCGGGTATCGCCCTCGAGGAAATCGAGAACGTATCCATGTCTCTGGCGGAACTGATCCAGAACATCTCCAACGCTGCACGTCAGCAGTCTTCGTCGGCGGCGCACATTTCCAACACCATGAACGTTATCCAGGAAATCACCTCCCAGACGTCTTCCGGTACCAACGCGACTGCGAAGTCTATCGGTAACCTGGCAGAAATGGCGTCCGAGCTTCGGTCTTCCGTTGCCGGCTTCACTCTGCCGGAAGAAGACGTGGCGGATTACGAGGAAGAGGAAGACAGCGACGTTCCGGTGGTGGGCTGATTTCCGTTCCAGGGCTGTTGACGGTTTATGGCGCAAATGCATAACAACCTGTCACCTGCCGAGGGCATCTGGTCACTGCGTCGACTCCCGGATATGGACGAGGCGCAGTTCAGCCAGTGGCAAACCCTGCTGGAACACCGAACCGGGATCACCCTGTCGTCCGAGCGCCGTTCGTTTCTGGAAACGAACCTTGGCATCCGGATGCGGGAAATCGGCTGCAGCAGCTATCAGGCCTATTACGAAAAGATCGTATCCGGGCCGGATGCGATCAGGGAATGGTCAACGCTGGTGGACCGGCTCACTGTCCAGGAAACCCGTTTCTTCCGGGATCCCGACGCTTTCCGGCTGGTATCCGACTATGTCCTGACACGGCCGCGGGAACAGCTGAAAAAGCGCCCACTAGAGGCCTGGAGTGTCGGATGTTCCACCGGGGAAGAGCCCTACACCCTGGCCATGGTGCTGAATGAATGCATGGAGCAGCTGGCATTGCAGCCTCTGTTCGGTGTCACCGGCTCTGATATCAGCAAGCCGGTGATCGAGAAGGCCCGGAACGGTCAGTTCAATCCCCGCAAACTGCTGGGAATGGACGAGAAAATGAAAGCACGGTATTTCCGCCCGGCCGAGCGGAACACCGTAGAAATCGTGAACAGCATCCGCGACAGGGTGTGCTTTACCAGACTGAATGTTCTGGACCTGGATAAAGCACCCATGCACGGGATGAACATTATCTTCTGCCAGAATCTGCTGATTTATTTCCGCCGCTGGCGCCGGCGGGAAATTGTCAAGCGACTTGCAGAGCGGCTGGCGCCCGGGGGGTTGCTGGTACTGGGCCAGGGAGAGCTGACCGACTGGCAGCCTCCAGGGTTACAGAGAGTCCCCTCGGAACATGTGCTGGCGTGGATCAAACGCCAGACTGACGAAGAATAACCGGAGTGGTTATGGGCAATCACCATGACAGCATCGCCCTCGACTGGGTTCGGGGAGAGATACAGGACACGCTGACCCAGGGTCAGCATGCACTGGAAGCGTATGTCGAGAATCGTGACGACACCGCGCGCCTGCGCTTCTGCCTGAATTATCTCCATCAGGTACATGGCACCCTGCAAATGGTCGAGCTCTACGGTGCAGCCCTGCTCACCGAGGAGATGGAAAAGCTCACTCAGGCCGTACTCAACGAAACCGTTGCCAATACCGACGAAGCCGTTGAAGTCCTGATGCAGGCCATCCTGCAGTTGCCCCAGTACCTCGAGCATCTGGCCAGCAGCCAGGACGATTTCCCGATGGTGCTGCTGCCACTGCTTAACGACCTCCGGGCCGCCCGTGGCGAATCCCTGCTGTCTGATACCTCTTTGTTCAAGCCAGACCTGGCCCCCTCGCGAATGACCGTGTCCGGGAAGGTCTCCCAGCGCCTGCAGGACCCCACGGTCCTGGGCCACATCCGCAAACTGCGCCAGATGTACCAGTTCGCGCTGGCCGGTGTTATCCGGGAAGCGGATCTCGATGCTCATTTCGAGTACATGCAGAAGGTTATTCAACGGTTGGTCCGTTTATGCCAGAAAACGCCCCGGGGCGAGCTCTGGAAAGCGGCCAGTGCGTTTGTGGAAACACTTCAGGCACACGTAAACCCGGTGAATGCGGCGGTGAAATCCCTGCTCAGGGAGCTGGACAGTGAAATACGCCGACTGACCGATGAGCACGCCGATATCCTTCAGCAACCGGCACCGGAAGCGCTGCTTAAACACCTGCTCTACTACGTTGCCCGTGCGCGGGATCTGGATTCACCCCAGGTCAGTGCCCTGCGGGAGGCCTACCAGTTGAACCAGGCACTGCCGTCAGAAGACGATGTTGATGCCGCCCGAACGCGTGTCTCCGGCCCCGGCCGGGACGCCATCCATTCCGTTGTCGGCGCGCTCAATGAAGAGCTGGCGAAACTGAAGGATCAGCTGGATCTGTTTGTCCGCTCAGAGCTCCGCCAGAACAGTGAGCTTGACGACCTGTTGCCGGGTCTGCGCCAAGTGGCCAATACCCTGGCCGTGCTGGGTCTGGGCATACCGCGGAAAGTGATCACCGAGCAGGTCGAACTGGTTGAAAAACTCAGCGCCCAGGCCGAGCTGGTTGACGATGGGACGCTGATGGATATCGCCGGCGCACTGCTTTACGTCGAAGCCAGTCTCGCCGGTCTGGACAGCGAAGGTCAGCAGGAGTCGTCCGCTGACGAAACCTCCGATACACCGATTAACCTTGGCTCCCGGGAACTGGGCGAGGCCAGCGGCGCGTTGCTGCGGGAATCACGGAACACTCTGGAGCAGGTGAAATCCGCCATCGTCAATTTCATTGCCTCGCAATGGGATACCCGGGAAATCGAGCATGTCCCCGGCCTGCTGCACAGCATTCGCGGCGGCATCAGCCTGATCCCGCTGGACCGGGTTGCAAGCATGCTGGCCTCGGCAGAGCGCTACATCAGCGATGTGCTACTGGACGGCAAGCAGGTTCCTGACTGGAAGCAGCTCGACATCCTGGCCGATGCGGTTACCAGCATCGAGTATTACCTGGAGCGCCTCGCTGAAGGGATTGGTGAAAACGATTCGATTCTGCGGGTTGCCGAGGACAGTCTCGCTTCCCTCGGCTTCCCGGTCGGGGCTGAGCCCACCTGGACGGAAACCAAGGCCCAGGAAGAGCCCGTCGCTGAACCGTCTTACGAGCAGGATGAAGCCAGCGTTTCGACCGCCCCGGAAGAAGCCAAAAGCTCGGATTCGGAGCTCCTGGACGACGAGATTCTCGGCATTTTCGTTGAGGAAGCCGAAGAGGTTCTCGAGACCATTCATGAATTCTATCCGCGTCTGCGCCAGAATCACGACGACCGTGAGGCTCTGACCGAAGTTCGTCGTGCTTTCCATACGCTCAAGGGCAGCGGACGACTTGTGGGCGCGACCAGTATCGGCGAATTGGCATGGTCTGTGGAAAACCTGCTGAACCGGGTGATCGATCAGACCATTCGCCCCACCGAAGACATGTTTTCCCTGGTGGACGAGGTCAATGCACGGATTCCATCACTGATCCGTGAATTCAAGGACGGCCAGACCGCAGGCGACGTGGAGGAGCTCACAAACCGGGCCGAGGCCATGGCAACCACCCGTCGCACCGACGACGATGCTGTGGCGGAGCCGGAAACTCCCGAGGTCGAACACACAGTCGCCGACCAGGGAGAAGAAGAGCACGAAATCCCGGCATCCATCGATGAAGAAGCCTCAGCTGAGGCCGTGTCGGATGAGTCCGCTGTTGACGACGACCTGATTGACGATGAAATACTCGAAATATTCGTCGAAGAAGCCGGTGAGGTGCTGGACACCATTCGCGAATACCTGCCGATGCTTCTGCGTCAGCACGATGACCGCAGCGCCCTGTCCGAAGTTCGCCGTGCCTTCCACACGCTGAAAGGCAGTGGCCGTATGGTCGGCGCACTGGTTGTTGGTGAACTGGCCTGGTCCGTGGAAAATATGCTGAACCGCGTTATCGACGGCAGCATATTCATGAACGATGACATCGCCAGTCTTCTGGGAGATGTCACCGCCAACCTGCCGGCCCTGGTCGAAGATTTCGAGAAGCGCCGTTCGGCGTCCGTCGATACCTCCAACCTGGAAGCCCGCGCCAACGCTCTGGCAAACGGGGAGATTCCCGATGCCAGCACGATGCCGGAGGCCGAATCGGACGGCTCCGAAGCCGTAGCCGAAGGGGAAACCACGACTGCAGGCGCAGAGGTCGAGACGGCTGAAGAGGATGCGGTCGACCCGGTACTGCTCGATATTTTTGAAAGTGAAACCGAGACCCACCTGCAGACGCTGAAGGATTTCCTGTCAGCAGCCGGAGACAAGACCACGGTTACCTACACCGATGATCTTTCCCGGGCCCTGCATACCCTAAAAGGCAGCGCCCATACCGCCGGCATTGCACCCATTGCTGCTGTGATCACACCACTGGAACGCTTCGTCAAGGAATCCCGGGCACAGAACAAGCGGGCCAACCGTGACGTGCTTTCGCTGATCGAATCCGCCTGCGATTTCCTGACCCAGGGCCTGGCCCAGATCCGTGAAAATCCACAGGCCTCGCTGCCGGGCACCGAAGCCTTCCTCGAGAAGCTGGACCAACTGACAGAAGAGACACTCCGCGGCCACAGCGAGGAGGCCCCGCGCGAACATCCGCAGCAGGCTCCGTCACGGCTAGTTCAGCTGTTCCTGAACGAGGGCCTCGACATTGTTCTGGATGCTGACCGGATTCTCGACCACTGGGCAGAAAACCCCGGCGAGATGGAGTCGTTGAACCCGTTACGTTCCGAGCTGGAGCAGTTGACCTCCGGCGCCTCCGAAGCCGGGCTCAGCGACGTTGCCGCGCTCTCAAGCGCGTTGAAAGACACCTACGACGAAGCCGCCAGACACGATGAAGCGCCGGACGAAGCCTTTTTCGAGACCGTTCGGGCAGCTCACGAACAGCTGATCAACATGATGGATCAGGTGGCTGCCGGGCTTGCCACGGAATCCAGCGACGACATGGTTACCGCGCTCGAAAACCTGAAACGGGCCCCGAGCACAGAAAACCAGGAACCCGACGCCTTCGAGCAGGAATTCACCGGTGAGCTCGAAGAAATCGATCTCAGCTTTGAGATGGATGAAACCGACGTACCGGCAAATGAAGAACCAGCGGCGGCCGAACAACCGCCGCTGCCGGAAATGTCCGAATCCGATGATGACATGGACGAGGAGCTTGCGGAGATCTTCCTGGAAGAGGCCCGCGACCTCATCGACAGCACCGCTGACGCGCTGCAGAGTTGGAGCGAAAATACCGGAAACCTGGATATCCTTCGGTTGCTGCAGCGGGATCTGCATACCCTCAAGGGTGGTGCACGCCTGGCCGACATTCCTGCCGTGGGCGATCTCTCCCACGAGCTGGAAAACCTGTTTGAGGGACTGACCGAGCAGCGGCTATCGATCAATGATGAGCTCTCGGATCTGCTGTTCCGCTGCCACGATCGGCTTGCGGGCATGGTCGAGAACCTGGAAGCCAAGGAGCCGCCTCGCCCTGCGCCGGATCTGATTGGCGAAATCCAGGCGTACATGGACAGCGCCACCGGAACACGCCCGGTCACCAATGTTGCGAGCCCTGAAGAAGAAGCGGAACCGGATTTCAACGACGAAGAGCAGGCCCCCCTCCCGGAGGTCGAGGAACCCGTCGATTCCGATTCAGAAACCGCGGAAACCGGCGAGGCGGAAGACGGCGTTGCCGATCTCTCGCATCTGGATCCGGAGCTGGTCGGCATCTTCCTGGAAGAAGCCTACGACCTGATCAACTCTACCGGCAGCGCTCTGCACACCTGGACCGAAGACCCGTCGGACCGGAGCATTGCCGCGGAACTGCAACGGGATGTCCACACGCTCAAGGGTGGCGCCCGGATGGCTGGCGTTGAGCCCATTGGCGACCTGACCCACGTGCTCGAAGACCTGTTTGAAAAGATTGCGGAGGGTCAGCTGGAAGCCAGCGACGCCATGAACGACCTCTTGTTCGCCTGCCATGACCGGCTGGCGCAAATGGTCGAGCAGGTGGCGACGCAGAAGCCTTGCCCGCCGGCGGAGGAGCTGGTCGCTCGCGTCCAGTCTATCCTTCGGGGTGAGTCGGCGCCGTCCGAGGAGTCAGCAGAAGCCCCCGACCTCAGCGAGACTCTGACACAGGCCAGCGATGATGACCTGATCGGCATCTTCCTGGACGAAGGCCTGGAAATCTATGGCGCCATCAGTGAGTGTCTTGACCAGTGGCGCGAGGAACCGGAAGAACTGACCGGACTGACCCAGCTGCAGCAGGAACTGCATACCCTCAAGGGTGGTGCACGGCTTTCTGACGTCGATCCGATTGCCAACCTGGCAGAAGCCTGGTCCGACGCTCTGGATCCCCTCATCTCCGGGTCCAATAACCAGAAGACGTTGCTGAAGCTCAGCGACCGGGCATTGGGCAGCCTGAAGACCATGCTCAACAGCCTGGAACAGGGCAGCAAGCCCGAGCCGGATGCGGACCTGATTGAGGACTTCCGGGTGGCCCACGAAGTGGCCGCCGAAGAGACCGCTGCTCCCCGAGAAGAGTCCCAACAGGAAGCGATCGATCCGGAAGTACTGGAAATCTTCCTGGAGGAAGCCGGTGAAATCATGGACCAGTTGGAGCAGCTGCTCGATGACTGGCGCAAGGAACCGGCAAACCACACCTTCAACCAGGAAGCCCAGCGGGCATTGCATACTCTCAAGGGCGGTGCCCGTCTGTCCCAACTCACACAACTTGGTGACAAGGCCCACGCCTTTGAGACCCGTCTGATCGACCTTGGCGGCAATGCCCCGGATGAGTCCCAGTGGCAGGCCATTACCGAAGATCACGACGCCATCATCGCCCTGGTTGCCGACATCCGTAAGGGCTATGAGTCCGGCATGGGTGTGCCTTCGGCAAAGGCCGAACAGCCTGCGCCAGCCCCGGCCGCGCCGGAACCGAAAAAGCCTGAAGAGCCGACGCCTCCCGCCAAGGCAGAAAAACCGGTAGCACCGGCACCCAAGCCCGGAAAATCGCCGGCCAAGGTTCGCAAACAGGCGGCCGAGGCTCAGCGGGCGGCCCAGGAGACCATTCGGGTGTCCGCACCGCTGCTGGATGAGCTGGTCAACCTGGCGGGTGAAACCAGTATTACCCGTGGCCGGCTTGAGCAGCAGACCAGTGATTTTGGCCATACCCTGGAGGAAATGGCCGCCACCATCGAGCGTCTGCGTGAGCAGCTGCGCCGGATGGAAATCGAGACTGAAGCCCAGATACTGTTCAGTGCCGAGAAAGAGCACGGGCCGGATTACGGCGACGACTTCGACCCGCTGGAGATGGACCGTTACTCCTCCATTCAGCAGCTGTCCCGCGCTCTGACCGAGTCCTCTTCGGACCTTGCAGACCTGCGGGAAACCCTGTCTGACCGGGTACGGGACACCGAAACCCTGCTTGTGCAGCAGTCCCGGATCAACACGGAACTCCAGGAGGGTCTGATGAAGACCCGGATGATTCCGT
The DNA here is from genome assembly GCF_900188315.1 of Marinobacter sp. es.042. NCBI lineage: Bacteria > Pseudomonadati > Pseudomonadota > Gammaproteobacteria > Pseudomonadales > Marinobacteraceae > Marinobacter > Marinobacter sp. es.042. The sequence goes on along the minus strand of NZ_LT897781.1, from coordinate 3,363,674 downwards.
TCGCCTCCATGGTGCCGCGTCTGCGGCGCATCGTTCGCCAGATCAGCGGCGAACTGGGCAAGAAAGTCGACTTTGATGTCCGCAACGCCGAAGGCGAAATGGACAGGAGCATCCTGGAGCGCATGATCGCACCCCTGGAACACATGCTCCGGAACGCCCTGGACCACGGCATCGAAAGCCCGGCGGACCGTAAGCAAGCCGGCAAGCCGGAGACTGGCGAAGTCACACTGTCACTGACCCGCGAAGGCGGCGACGTTGTCCTGAGGATGATCGACGATGGCGCCGGCATTCCCTCTTCGGTCATTCGCGACAAGGCGATCCGTCAGGGCATGCTGCGGGAAGACGAGGATCTGTCCGAGCGGGAAATCCTGCAGTTTATCCTGCAGCCCGGCTTCTCTACCGCCCAACAAGTAACCCAGATTTCCGGCCGCGGCGTGGGCATGGACGTGGTTGCCAGCGAGATCAAACAGCTCGGTGGCAGCCTGGACATCGATTCCGCCGTTGGCCGCGGAACCACCTTCACGGTTCGCCTGCCGTTCACGGTTTCCGTCAACCGGGCGCTGATGGTGTCCACCGGCGAGGATTTCTACGCGATCCCGCTGAACACCATCGAGGGTATTGTCCGGGTCAGCACCTACGAGCTTGAGGAATACTACAAGCCGGACGCGCCGATGTACGAATACGCCGGCCAGGAATACCGGCTCCAGTATCTGGGCAGCCTGCTGAACAGCGATCACCATCCGAAGTTGCAGGGACAGGCCCTGCCGCTGCCGGTGATCCTGGTGCGCGGCGCCGAGCAGCCCATGGCCCTGCAGGTGGACAACCTGATGGGCAGCCGGGAGATCGTTGTTAAATCCCTTGGTCCGCAATTCAGTTCGGTGCGCGGTGTGTCCGGTGCCACCATCCTGGGTGACGGCAACGTGGTGGTGATTCTCGACCTGCCTGCGATGATCCGTTCCGACATCCTGTCCGAGCGCCAGCGCCTGGCCAATCTCGAGAAAGCCCGCGAGTCTGCACGGTACGAGGAGCAGGCTACCGTGGTCATGGTGGTGGACGACTCGGTTACCGTACGGAAGGTTACCTCACGACTGCTGGAGCGTAACGGCATGGAGGTCATCACTGCCAAAGACGGCCTGGACGCGGTCGCACAGCTGCAGGATCACAAACCGGACATCATCCTGCTGGATATCGAAATGCCGCGGATGGATGGTTTCGAGGTTGCGAGCTTTGTGCGCCACGACGACAACCTGCGGGAAACCCCGATCTGCATGATCACCTCACGGACCGGCGAGAAACACCGCGAACGCGCGCTGGCCATTGGTGTGAACGAGTACCTCGGCAAGCCGTTCCAGGAAACCGAGTTGCTTGAGACTATTGAGCGGCTGACCGGACGTCAGTGATGGCCGGCCAGACTGGCCGGCCACGGGTCGGGATCGTCTCGGATGTGGTTCTGCAGCGACACCGACTGCAGGCCGCAACATCCAAGTTCGGTCTGGAGGTGCGTTTTGCCGGGGATCCCGAGCGTTTGCTGGGCTACCCGGAGTTCCCGGATGCCAGCCTCTGGCTGGTTACCCTCGAAGACGAGGCCGATCACCCATTGCTGTTCGATCACCTGCTTGAAAATACCGACGCACCGGTACTGTTCGGATTGGATGAAGCACCCAAACCGGGAAGTACCGAGTATTTTCGCTGGGAACGACGTTTACTGGGCAAACTTGAGCAGCAACTGGGGCACCTGGAAGAGCTGGACTCAGAAGCCACTCTGGCAGAACTGGAGCAGGAAACGCCGGCACCAGCACCATCGCCGGGCCTGCCTCACTGGATAACGCCTGCCGTACCCGGTTCGGTGGCCGAGGAAGTCTGGATTCTGGGCGCTTCACTGGGAGGGCCGGCGGCGGTTAAGACGTTTCTGGACCACCTGCCGCCGAATCTGCCCGTGGGCTTCATCTACGCCCAGCACATAGATGGGAACTTCACAGAGGTTCTTACGCGGGTACTGGGTCGCCACGCCCATTACCAGCTCAAGCGAGCCGAAGAAGGCTATCGGGTCAAGAATGGTGATGTGGTGCTGATGCCGGTGGAGCACGAATGGAAGCTGAACGAGCAGGGAGCCCTCACCGAAACCAGCAATGCCTGGCCGGGGCCCTATGGCCCTTCCATTGATCAGGTCCTGCTTAACGTCGCGGATCATTACGGCCAGCGCTGCCATGCTATTCTTTTTTCCGGCATGGGTAATGATGGCGCTATTGCAGCGCCTTTACTGAAAGCCTACGGTAGCCGGATCTGGGTCCAGGAGAGCACAAGCTGCGGCAACAGCTCTATGCCCGAATCCGTCGCCGCCACCGGTTGCAGTGGTTTCTGTGGCACCCCGGAGCAGCTGGCACGGGAACTGGTAAAAACCATCGAAGAATCCTGCCTGCTCAAGAGCCGGCAGAAACGGGACTCCGCCTGAGGTAACACGCAATGAATGACAACAGCCAATCCCTCTCCTGCGTCATGATTCCCATGAGCGGACGGCAACTGTTGCTGCCCAACGTCTCGATTGCGGAAGTGGTCGACTATGCCAGCGCTGATGCCGGCGCGAACACGCCGGAATGGCTGGTTGGCTACCTTGACTGGCGGGGCCTGCAACTTCCGGTGATTTCATACGACGCGGCCAACGGCGGCGCCCTAACCGTTCCGGGCGATAATCGGGGCCGCATCGTGGTCCTCAACACCATCGGCGATCACCACAACGAAGTTCCGTTTATGGCACTGGTTACCCAGGGCATTCCCAGCCAGGCCCGTTTGGCGGAAGACCAGGTCAGGAAGCTGGAGGGTGAACCAGGGCCGGCGGATCTGATGCAGGTCGAGGTTGAAGGTGAGCATGCCTGGATCCCGAATCTGGAATTTCTGGAATCCCTGGTCGTAAAGTCCCGACACTGAACCGTGCCACTGCCGGACATGGCAGACAGCCCTGCAAATGTTATAATGTTTCAAATTTTGCAGGATTTCGACCATGTCTGCCCGTGCTATTCCCTACCGGCCTCACAACCACGATGCCTGTGTCAGTCAGGCCCTGACTGACGCCAGGACCATTTGCCAGCGGCAGAATGCCCGGCTGACCCCCATCCGGGAACGGGTTCTGGAACTGATCTGGCAGTCCCATAAGCCCCTGGGTGCCTATGATGTGCTCGCGGAACTGTCCTCCGATGGTCATAACGCTGCGCCGCCCACCGTTTACCGCGCACTGGATTTCCTTCAGCAGCATGGGCTTGTGCACCGCATCGCGTCGCTCAACGCCTTTATCGGTTGTACCCACGCGGGTGAAAGCCACACCGGCATGTTTCTGATCTGTCGCGCCTGCGGCAATGTGCTCGAACTGACCGCACCAGAGGTGTCAACAGAGGTTCGCAAAGCCGCATCCGGCGAAGGCTTCCGGGCCGAGACCACGACGCTTGAAATTGCCGGCCTTTGCCCCCGATGCCAGTCGGAGCCGGGCCATGACTGATCCTCTGGTCAACCTGGAGAACCTCACTGTCCGGTTTGACGAACGCCCCGTGGTTGATCAGGTCAACCTGAAGATTCACCGTGGCGACATCATCACCATCATTGGTCCAAACGGGGCAGGCAAGACGACACTGATCAAGGCCGTACTTGGCATCCAGAAAGTATCTGAGGGTAAGGTGTCCCTGAAAAAGAACCTGGTGATCGGGTACGTCCCGCAGCATCTGACGCTGGAGGCCACACTGCCTCTGAGCGTCAAACGGTTCATGCTGCTCAGCGGCCGGTCTCTCGCGGAATGTGAGTCTGCCCTTGCCCGCACCGGCGTCGGACACCTGCTGCATGCCTCCGTGCACCACCTCTCCGGGGGAGAGAAGCAGAGGCTGTTGCTTGCCCGGGCCCTGGCCCGCAAACCGGACCTCCTGGTCCTTGATGAGCCCGCCCAGGGCGTCGACATCAATGGCCAGGCGTCATTGTATGATCTGATACGTCAGTTAAGGGATGACCTGAACTGCGGTGTTATCATGATCTCCCACGACTTGCACCTGGTCATGGCAGCAACCGACAAGGTTATCTGCCTGAACCAGCATGTCTGCTGCAGCGGTTATCCCGAGGACATCTCCCACGACCCGGCTTTCATCGAAACATTCGGTCGCCCGGTGGCAGAGTCTCTCGCGGTCTATCACCATCACCACAACCACAGCCACGATCTGCACGGGAATGTTGTCGAGGGCAGACACACGGAGTGTGACCATGCCCATCATTGACGCGATTCTGGACGATTTTTTCTGGCGCGCCCTGATCGGCGGACTCGGCGTGGCCCTGGTAGCCGGGCCATTGGGCTGTTTCGTGGTCTGGCGACGATTGGCCTATTTTGGCGATACCCTGGCGCACTCGGCCTTGCTCGGCATCGCCCTGAGCTTCCTGATCAGCGTACCGCTGAACCTCGGTGTGATCATCACCTGTGTGGTGCTGGCCATGGCACTGGTACTCCTGTCACGGACCCGGACTCTGGCAACCGATACCCTGCTGGGCATACTGGCCCACAGCGCCCTGGCCATAGGGCTGGTAACCCTGAGCTTCATGCCGGATGTCCGCGTCGATCTGACCGGCCTTCTGTTCGGGGATCTGCTGGCCATGAGCCGTGAAGACCTGCTGTGGATCTACGGCGGCGCGGCACTGATCATTATCCTCCTTGCCGTGCTCTGGCAGGGGTTGCTGATGAGCACGATTCACGAAGAACTCGCCCGGGTGGAGGGTGTTGCCGTAGAGCGGCTTCGCCTGGTTCTGATGCTGATGTTCTCACTGGTCATCGCGGTAGCCATGAAAATCGTCGGCGTGCTGCTGATTACCGCACTGCTGATCATTCCTGCGGCAACCGCCAGGCGCCTGGCCCACAATCCGGAAATCATGGCGGCCATGGCCATCGGGTTCGGGTTTGTGGCGGTGAGCGGCGGTCTGAGCCTGTCCTGGCACCTGGACACACCGGCCGGCCCTTCCGTCGTTGTCACGGCTTTTGCCGTATTCCTGCTGGTCTACGGCGCAGCTGGCAAAGTCCGGACCTGAGCATTTCCCTCTCTTCTCGAGCTGGACTAGAGTATAGGAGTAACGTCGGTCTGTTCTGAGGGTACAGACCCAGCCGCAAAGGACGCACGGCATGGAAAGCTCGACTTCTGCCCGTTTCCGCAGACCGGTCTTATGGCCAGGAATCTGGATTCCCCTGATCCTGGTCGCAGCCGGCCTGCTGGTAACCGGAATTACTGCAAACATTGAAGCGCGTCGGGCCATGGCGCTTGCCGAAGCGCGATATCACGCCCAGCATCAGGCCCTGGTGAATCATCTGCTGGCCAACGTTCCGGACCAGTCGATGGTGGGCGACCACAACCAACCCGTGTCGGCCTGGCTCCAGGCCTTGTTCAGTGACACCCTGCCGGATTCTCTCGGACTGCGCATCGACACCCTCGAACGACATACCAAGATGCCGCTGCTGGAACTGGGCACCAACGGTTCGGTGGACCCGACACGGGCGCTGCGTACCGAAGTTTCGCCAATGGATCAGAACTGGATACTCACAACCGTACCGTCTCCAGAGGGACTTGAAGCGGTCGCCCAAGCCTCTCGACGAACCGTCTGGATCGCCGGTGCAGCCCTGTCGGTGTTCGCGGCCGCCCTCACCCTGGTGCTGAACCGGCGGCTCCACCGGCAAACACTACACATTCGTGGTCTGGAGCAGCGAGAAATTGGTGCTGACCATCAGATCGCCAACTTTCAGACAGAAAAATCGATACTTCGGCGAGCACTGAACGATAGTGAGCAGCGCAGCCGGGATCTGGTGGCTCTGTCCGGAGCGGTCATATGGGAACTGGACGAAAAAGGCAGGATCGGTTTTGTTTCACCGCAAATCGCCGAACTTCTGGACCAGGCACCCGCCGATCTGGTCAACCAGCCCCTGGAGGAACTTGTTGCACCGGCGTCCCGGGACAATTTCCGGCGAGCCCTGGCGGCCGCCCGCAGTGACAGTTCCATTGAACGCGTTGATCTTTCCCTGGTCCATCGTGACCAGGAGACGGAGATTCCAGTAGTACTCAGGGTTCGGGCGCTGAAAGACCCGGTTCACGGCCTCTCGGGCTTCAGGGTAAGCACCCTGCAGCGAATGGCGCTCTACTCGAGCGCTTTGTGACTACCGTCGCAGAGAGGGGCATTACCGGTTTGCTTGCACCCGCAGAACCACACCCACTCTTTCTTCTCCGCCTCGTATTTAATCGGGGTTATCCCTGTCTCCTTGTGGGAACCGTCGCAGAATGGCTGGCTGCCACTGCGGCCACAGGCACACCAGAAGTAGTTCTTGCCCGCCTCAACCATCACAGAGAAAGGTGTCTTGCTGGCGACCACCGGTTTTTCATCCGACATAATCTGCTCCCCAAGTCATGACTTTACTGAACCAGTATAGACACTCCTACAGAAACACATCGTTCAGAGGGGCCTGACGATATCCGCCAGATGCCCGGTTTCGATCAGCTCCATAAACTCATCACCCAGGCGATCACTTTCGGCAATGGCCGATCGCCAGGCCCGTTCACGGCCGGCGTCATCTCCGACATAGCGCTCGAAGTCCTTCCGATCCGGGAGTTTTCGGTCAGGCAGGGATTCCAGATAGGCTTTTGACGGTGCAACCAGCAGGACATCCTGCAAACGGGTGGCGTCGCCCCGCCGCCAGGGCAACGACTTGTCAAACCAGCCGGGGACCACCTTATCCGTAAAGTGTGGGTATAGCACCACGCCCGGCTGCTGGTATGGCAGATCCAGATGATAGTCGAGAAGACCGCCGTCGCGATAGACGCCTTCCGGGGCGCCGGGAATATTGCGAACACCGGACATCACTAGGGGGATAGACGCAGAAGCCAGGAGAGCGGGCAACAGGTTCTCGCGGGTCAGCGCAACCTCATGGCTCGGAAAATCCACCAGCTTTGACACGGGCGCCTTGAGACGGGCGTCGTGGATTATGCCCCGCTCCATGAACCGGCCCAGATGCCGGCGACTGACCATATTGGCGCTGATGGCGCTCATCAGGCCAAGCCCCAACCGCCCTCGCGCATCCTCCGCCAACCTGCCAAGACTGCGAACCACCACCACGTTCAATCGGTACCATGGGTGGTTCAGAATGGCGTCTTCCCGCCCACCGAGCAGCTCTTCCAGAAACAGCACGCTCTTGCGGCTCACTTCCGCAGCGCTGACACCCTTGGCAAAGCGTTGTGCGGTATAAAGTTCCGCCAGCCGGGCGAGCTGGGCTTTTGGGTCATCGGAGGAAGCCACGGCGGCAAAACGCCAGCTGCCGATCGACGAGCCGATCAATGATCGCTCCTGCGGAACCCTTGGCAACCAGTCACCGAAAATGGCTTTGTCCAGGCCACTTATTCCCAGAGCCTTGGGGCCACCGGCAGCACCCGGAATGACATGCACGTCCTCGGGCGACAGCGGCTTTTCCCTGAGGCGCTGCATCGCGCGCCGGCCTGCCCGGATCGTCAGAGCCGGTTCTCGGATGTGAATAGCAGTCATAGGATGGTCCCTGGGCGTGTCCCTGAATCAGTCCCGCGGAGTTTAACGAAGTGGACAAGGCGCGGCCAACTGAACAAAACTAATGGTGGTCATAAACGGCGCTATCTGCTTCATTAAATGAACGGCCATGCTAGACTTCAAGACTGTCCCGGCACCGGACGCGGGCGGATACGACTCAAACAGCGGGAGTATGCTGTGAATTTTTCGGTACCACCCTCCACCCTTGCCACCAACCCGACACTCGCGGTGCTGGGGTTCAAGCGCCAGTTGGTCTATCACCTGCATTTCTGGGCATTTGTCGCAGTAGCGCCTCTGGTCGTCGTGCAATGGCAGCAGCACCACTTTCTGCTGTCGGCAATGCTGGTCCTGTTCTGTGCGAACGCTATCCTAGTCATTGCCTTTCTTCGGCTACGCGGAACCTACTTCCTCAAAGGCCGTCTGTTTCCCCTGCTCGCTGTGGTCAGTGCCGCCTACTCGACACACATCAATGGCCATGCCGGCCTCTACTGGGCCTACCCGGCGGCCACTGCCCTGTTCTTTTTACTACCGCTCAGGGAGGCGATTGGAAGCAACATTGTTTTCGTTGTTGTTATGGCCGTCGTGTCCTTTTTACGATTTCCCGAGGCCGACTTCTGGCGGATAACCTTTTCGCTCGGTCTCACGTGCCTGTTTGCCATGATTTTCGCCTGGCTGGTGGGCAAGCTTCAGCAGGAACTCACGCGACTGGCAACCACCGATCCCCTGACCGGCTGTCTGAACCGCTCGCAACTGGCTGACATCCTAAACAGCCAGATTCAGATGCGGGAGCGGTATGAGCGGGTCTCCAGTCTGATTCTGCTGGACCTTGACTACTTCAAGACGATCAACGATCAATGGGGACATCTGGCCGGCGACAAGGTGCTCACGGAAATGGCACTGCGCCTGAGATCCCGTCTGCGCGAGAGCGATCAGCTGTTCCGGATTGGTGGTGAGGAGTTCATGATCGTGCTGCCGGAAACCCGCCAGAAAGATGCCGATGTGCTGGCGAATCAGCTTTTGACCAGCATCAGCGCACGGCCATTCCTGGAAGATATCAAGGTAACCGCCAGTGCCAGTGTCGCCGAGGTCAGCAAGGGTGAGACCTGGTCAGTCTGGCTGAACCGGGCGGACCAGGCGCTTTACGAAGCAAAATCCCGGGGTCGCAACCAGGTCGTCAACGCGGCCCGGCCGCTACCGGTTGTAGGCAGGGGTGCCGAGGATATGCCCGATTCCGCATCGGGCTGAGGAAAGCCCGCCCCGGGAGCTATCCCTCGCAGCGCTTGCGAAACTCCCGATAGGCACTGAAAACCTCCCAGGGGCACTCCAGATGGGGGTAGTGCCCGATATTCCTGAGGGTGACCACATCACCATCGGGCATCAGTTCCCTGTAGCGTCTGACCATGCCGGCACCCGAGACCGGATCGGCGGTACCCGAAATCAATCGCATCGGCTGCGTTGCCTTCTGTAGCGCGCCAACCCACCGGTTGCGGTGGCAGCGGCGTTCTTCCATGAACTGGATCAGATGATGCAGGATGCCCCGGCCGTTGTTGTAGGTCAGCAGGTGCCAGAAGTCCTCCATATCCTGTCGATCAGGCGGATTCTGGGTTCCGAATAACCGGCGGAAGTTTCGCTCGAAACTGCGTCGGGTCAGGCCCCGGCTGATCAGCCCGCCAAAGGGGCTCCCCAGCAGCTTCTGAATAAGCAGGGGATTGTGGACCTCGGGGAAAAGGGCGCCGTTGAGGAAACAGACACTCGCAATCCGGAATGGCAGCAGGTCCTCTTGCTCCCTCGCCAGAAGCTCCTGGGCAACACTGCACCCGTAGTCATGAACCAGCAGGTGCACGGACGGCAGACCCAAGCCCTCAATCCAGCCTTGAAACAGATCCGCCTGGTCTTCAATGCTGTAATCGTAATCGGCGGGTTTATCGGAAAAGCCAAAGCCCAGCATGTCCAGGGCCAGCACGTTGTGCTGCTGAATCAGCATCGGCCAGAGTCGATTCCAGTCCCAGCTGGCAGTGGGAAATCCATGAATCAGCACCAGCGGTTCTCCCGAGCCTGCCATCCGGCTGAAGATGGCATGTCCCTCGAAACTGAACCACTTACCTCCATGTTGCCACCCTTCTAGGGTGCCTTCCTCGCGCCCCGCGGCGGAAACCCCACCAACGGTCGGCATCACCTCATCCATGCATTGTCCCCGAAGAACATTGATAGCCTGAAACTTTAGAACAAACCGGCCGCCACTGCCATAGCCCCACTGCCTATACCACTGGGCATGGCGGCCAAAGTGGTCTTTTCCGGCGATGCCTGCGTAAAGCGTAGAGATGGCGGGCAAATTGCCTTAAGCTTTGGCCCTCGTAAGACACTGCTAACCGGAAAAGACTATGAGTAAACTCCTTGACGACCTCTCAGGGCACTTCCGTGCCATCATCGATGGCCTGGGCGAAGACCCGGATCGCGAGGGTCTGCAAGACACTCCAATGCGCGCGGCCAAGGCCATGCAGTTCCTCACGTGCGGGTACCAGCAGGACCTTGGCGACCTGGTCAACAATGCGGTATTCGAATCGGCCATGGATGAAATGGTCGTGGTTCAGGATATCGAACTCTACAGCATGTGTGAGCACCATATGTTGCCGTTCATCGGCAAGTGCCACATTGCCTACCTGCCCGCCGGCAAGGTACTAGGCCTGTCCAAGTTTGCCCGCATCGTCGACATGTACGCCCGCCGTCTGCAGATTCAGGAAAACCTGACCCGACAGATTGCCGAGGCCGTTGAGAGCGTCACGGGCGCCAAAGGCGTGGCCGTTGTCATCGAAGCCCAGCACATGTGCATGATGATGCGGGGCGTGGAGAAACAGAATTCCCGCATGAAAACCTCGATGATGCTGGGGCAGTTCCGCAAATCCCAGGCGACCCGCACAGAGTTTCTGACGCTGATCAGTAACAATCGCTGAACTATCTGACCCGAGGGAGGGCGCATGACAGACGTCAACGGGAATCACCTGGCAAAAGTCCGCATCAAGGATCTTCTTCTCAGGGCCTACATAGGCATCAAGGAAGAAGAAATCAATAATCAGCAGGACGTGTTGATCAACGTTGCGCTAACTTATGATGCGACGGAAGCCGTGAACCAGAATGAAATCTCCGCCGCCCTCAACTATCGAACCATCACCAAGCAGATCATTCACCATGTGGATGGCAATCGCTTCGCCCTGCTCGAGCGTCTGACCCACGAGGTCCTGACCATCGTCATGGAGCATGAGGCGGTACAGTGGGCCGAGGTGGAAATCGACAAGCCTCACGCGCTACGCTACGCGGAGTCCGTGTCTGTCTGTCTGCAGGCACACCGTTAATCCAGCGAGGTTTCGCCAGCATCATGCCCAGTACCAGCCCGGAACAGTTGCGTGACATCCTGACCACTGTCAGGACCATCGCCCTTGTCGGCGCGAGTGAAAAGACCAGCCGGCCTTCCCATGAGGTCATGGAGTACCTGCAGTCCCAGGGCTACCGAATCCTACCGGTCAATCCCCGCCTGGCCGGTCAGACCGTGCTCGGTGAAACGGTATACGCCGACCTCCGAAGCCTTCCCGAACCGGTGGACATGGTTGACCTGTTCCTGGCGCCGGAGCGCACAGATGCGATTATCGACCAGGCCATCGATCTGAAAATCCCCGTGGTCTGGCTCCAGATTGGCGTCATCAACCATGAAGGTGCGGCGCGAGCCGAAGCCTCGGGACTGACAGTGGTGATGGACCGTTGCCCCAAGCAGGAAATTCCCCGGCTGGGTATCCGCAGGGTTTCTGAGCATCCCTGAAACCTGATCTAAATCAGGCACTGAGTCACACTTTCTCCACTCTTCTGTAACCGGTCTGTCAGGTCTGACATAATCAGCTGACATCAACGGAAGACTGGAAAGCCCTGTGGAACAACCTGTATCACCCCAAAAAACTGTTGTCTCGGGCCTGCTGAGCCCGCTGTTTCCGGTGGTGATATTCCTGGTTTTCCTGGGTCTGGCAGCCGGCCTGCGCTACGGCCTGGTGCAGCAGGACAAACGTCAGATAGAAGCGAACCTGGCCAACGAAGCCCGGGCCATGGCCAACCACCTCGCGCGGGAATTTCTGATCCATGCCGAAGCAATCCGGCGCATGGCTGAAAGACTCGAGACAGCCCCGGACATCACCGAACAGGAGTGGCGCCAGGACGCCCGCAACTATCTGGACGATTTCGGGGTTTACCAGGCCATTGAATGGATTGACTCTGATTTCGTTATTCGCTGGCTGGAGCCATTCACCGATAACGAGGAGGTCATCGGATACAACGTTGCCTTCAACGAGGAACGACGCCAGGCGCTGGAGCTGGCGAAGCAGTCCGGCACCTGGGATCTTTCCGGTGTCATCAATTTGCGCCAGGGCGGCAAGGGCATGGTGATCTATGCGCCCGTGGGAGCAGGCCCTGAAAACAATGGTTTCATGGCCGGCGTGTTCAGGATGGAAGTACTGGCCCGCCAACTCCTCACCGAACGGGTCCTGGAATCGTTCCGGATCGAGATCCGCGAAGCCGGCGAAGTGAGCTATGAACTGAACGTGTCACAGCCGGTCAGCAGCGAGTTTTCGCAACGCCAGTCCGTCAATCTGCCAACGCTGGACTGGACCCTGACACTTCGCCCGTCTGTCGAGTGGGTGGATAACCAATACAGCGACTGGCCGGCCCTGACCTTTACCACGTTCCTGTTGATGGGCCTTCTCACCAGCCTGACCACGTTACTGGTACAGCTGATTCTGAAACGCAATCAAGCCTTGCTGAAGACCCGTCGGGAACTGGATCAGGAAATGGAACAGCGCACCGCGATCCAGAAGGATTTGGCGCGGCTGGAATCCACCGACACCCTCACTGGTCTGGCCAACCGTCGGTTCTTCATGGAAGACCTGTCTCACACCCTGAACATTGCGGATCGCCAGATGCGCCAGGTTGCCCTGGTTATGTTGGACCTCGACCGGTTCCAGACGCTGAATGACTCGCTTGGCCACCAGTTCGGGGATGAGCTGCTGATCAAGGTGTCCGAGCGGCTCAACCGTTTGAGTAACGAACGGCTGCTGGTGGCCTACTCCGGAGGCGATGAGTTCATGTTCTGCCAGCAGCAGGTAGACGACATTGACGACATCATTCACCTGCTGGGCCAGATCAAACAGTGCTTTGACCAGCCCTACGAGGTTCAGGGCCAGTCCCACAGCATTACCGGCACCATGGGCGTGGCGGTGTATCCCCAGAGCGGTCTGGACGCAGATACGCTGTTGCGCAATGCCGACATTGCCCTGTATCGCGCCAAGGAGCAGGGCCGGAATACCTACCAGTTCTATACCGAAGGCATGCAGGAACGGGAGGTCATGCGCCTGGAGCTGGACAAAGATCTGAGCCAGGCCCTGGCCAACAACGAATTCGTGCTCTTCTACCAGCCTCAGTTGAATCTGGACACCGGTGAAATCCAGAGTGTTGAAGCACTGATACGCTGGCGCCATCCCCGCCGGGGGCTGCTGCCTCCCGTGGAATTCATTCCCCTGGCCGAGGAGAGCGGCCGGATCACCGATATCGGGCGCTGGGTAGTGATGGCCGCCTGTCGGCAGCTGGCAGCATGGAAAGGGTCGCCACAGGATGGCCTGCGCATTGCGGTCAATCTCTCCGGCCGGGAGCTGGACGATGAGGATCTGGTGGATCATATCCGGGAAGCGCTGGCCGCAGAGAATGTCCCGGCGGATCGTCTGGAGGTTGAGCTGACCGAGGAGATCTTCATCCAGAATATCGAGCACAATCGCAATCAGCTCTCCCGTCTGCATCAGTTGGGAGTGAACCTGGCGATTGATGACTTTGGTGTCGGTTATTCGTCTCTCGGCTACCTGCGGGATTTCCCGGTCGATCTGCTGAAGATCGACCGCTCGTTCATCACGGAGGTCACCGAACGCCACGACGATGCCGTCATTACCCGGGCGGTAATCAATCTGGCGCATAATCTGGGTATTCAGGTGGTTGCCGAGGGCGTGGAAACCGAGGAGCAACTGAGCTTCCTGAAGAACCAACGCTGCAACTTTGCCCAGGGTTACCTGATCAGCCGGCCGATCCCTGTCGATGACCTTGAGAAGGCGCTGGCCTCCGGCGTTCTGGTGGCAGGTATCACCGCCGATTCCGGATTGTAATTCCCCCCGGCCGTCCCCAAGATACGGGTAAATCCTCCAGGTGAGATTCTATGGCTGCGCAATACCTGACACCGGAACAGGACGACAAGATTCGCCAGTGGGAACGCTGGAACCGGAACTATTTTATTTTTGCCTTTGTGGCGCTGACCATCATTCTGGTGTTCAGCAGCCAGCTGGGCTTGTCCAGCGGTGAAAGCTGGGGCCCCCTGGGTGTTCTGATCGCCGCCCTGATCACGCCGATCATAGTTCTGCAGCTTAAGCTGGCGTGCCCGGCCTGTGGCCACAAGATTGGCTGGCAGGCAAAGCTGATGGCGCCGGATCAATGCAAGACCTGCGGTACGTTTTTGCGTTCCCAGGATTAATAGGCCTTCCCGGATTCCTCCCTCGAAAAAACCCTTTGACCTGTGAGTTGCTCACAGGTTTTAGTCTATTCTTATTGGTTTGGAGTTTGCCGTGCGGACTTCAGTCTGTGGTTCCTGACGCCATGATCTTTGGCAAGTTGAGCACAAGACGATGAAAGTAAAAGAGATTGCAGACGCCGCTGGTGTTAATCCGGATACGGTGCGTTTTTACACCCGGGAAGAACTGCTCAAACCAACCCGTAACCCGGACAACAACTACCAGCAATACGATACCGAGGATCTTCGACGGCTTCGCTTTGCCCGTAAGGCCCGTCAGCTGGGATTTTCCTTGCCTGAAATTCGGCAGATTCTGGATCAGGCGGACGACCATCATTCGCCGTGTCCGATGGTTCGGGATGTGTTTCAACACCGGCTGGCAGAAGTTGAGCGGGAGATTCGGGAGCTGCAGCAGCTTCGCAAGCGGATGACCTCTGCGCTGGCGGCCTGGCAGGACATGCCGGATGGCACGCCGGATGGACACACCATCTGCCGGTTGATCGAACACTGGGATGATCCGGCGCCCTGTTGCGGGGCAAACGAACAGAACGAGGGGTGATTCTGGATGACTGATACACCTGTTTTACAAACAACCCTCAGCATTTCCGGAGCTTCGTGCCAGGGCTGTGCGAAGAAGATTCGTAACGCCCTGGAGCCGTTGACCGGCGATACTGGGCTGGTTGAAGTCGATCTGGAAAAACAGACCGTGGCCTTGCCGGAGGGAGTGGATGCCTCTGAGGCCGCGCGTATTGTTACCGAGACTGGTTACCCGGCTGAGCCTTTTGTAGAAGACGCCACGCCGGGCAGTTGCTGTCCTCCAGCTCATCAGGATAAGGGCAACTCCAACGACAGCGCCGAAGACCGGGCAACCGGTGAACGTTCGGCACCTGCCAGCTCTGAAGCGACAACCGGAGCGGATGAGCAAATTCATCTTTCGGTGACAGGTGCGACCTGTGCCTCTTGTGTCAATACGATTGAAAAGGCTCTGATGTCGGTTTCCGGGATCAGCCATGCGCATATGAACCTGGCAGACAATACCGCCACTGCCACGGGTGATGCCGATCCCGAGGCCCTGGTGAAGGCGGTTGAAAGTTCCGGTTATGGCGCCAGCGTGATCGAGGACGCGGACGAAGCAGACGATCGCAAGCAGGAGGAAGACCGGAAGCAGTACAAGTCACTGCTGGTAAAAATGGCGGTGAGTCTGAGCCTGGGTCTTGGCCTGATGGTCTACGGCATGGGTTTCGACACCATGATGGTGACGGATGCCAATCAGCTCACCTGGCTGAACCTGGGCATTCTCACTCTTGGGGTAATGATCGCTACCGGACGCCACTTCTACACAGGTGCGTGGAAGGCATTCCGTCACCATAACGCCAACATGGACACCCTGATTGCCCTGGGTACCGGTACCGCCTGGCTCTATTCCATTGTCGTGGCGAGTATTCCCGGTGCTCTCCCGGAAATGGCTCGCCATGTCTACTTTGAGGCCTCGGCGATGATCATCGGCCTGATCAACCTGGGGCAAGCGCTGGAGCTTCGGGCCAAAGGCAAAACGTCAGAAGCGGTGCGCCGGTTGCTTGACCTGCGGGCGAAAACCGCGCGAGTGATTCGCGATGGTGAAGAGCAGGATCTTCCGGTCGAGGAGGTTCGCAAGGGCGACCATATTCGGGTACGGCCGGGAGAAAAATTGCCGGTCGATGGTGTCATCGCCGAAGGCTCCACCCGCATTGATGAGAGCATGCTCACGGGTGAGCCCATGCCGGTGAGCAAGTCCGAAGGCGATGAGGTTTCTGCCGGCACCCTGAATACCCATGGTTCAATTATCTATGAGGCCACCCGGGTAGGCAGTGAAACCGCGCTGGCGCAGATCATCAAGCTGGTGAAGAAAGCCCAGGGCTCCAAGCCCGCCATCGGTCGGCTTGCCGACAGGATTTCATCGGTGTTCGTGCCCACCGTGATGCTGATTGCGGTAGTCGCGGCGCTGGTCTGGTACAACGTTGGGCCGGAACCGGCCGTGGTTCACATGATGGTGGCAGCCACCACGGTGCTGATTATCGCCTGCCCCTGTGCCCTGGGCCTGGCGACCCCGATGTCGGTGATGGTCGGGGTTGGCAAGGCTGCGGAGTACGGCGCACTGATTCGTCAGGGCGATGCCCTGCAAACCGCCGGCAAGCTGGATCTGGTCATACTGGATAAAACCGGCACCATCACCGAAGGCCATCCTGCTGTCACCCGCGTTCATGCCATCGACGGAGATGAGCAGCGGCTGCTGGCCCTGGCGGCCGGGCTGGAACAACACTCCGAGCATCCCCTGGCCGAGGCCGTTCTGGAGAAGGCCAAAGAGAAAAACGTTGAGCCCGAGAAAGTGACCGATTTTGAAGCCCTGAACGGCAAAGGGGTGCTAGGTAAACTCGACGGTGAGTCCCTGCGTCTGGGCAATCGCCGCTGGCTGGAAAACCAGGGCATTGGACTGGACAGCTTGGCTGAGGCCGCCCGCGCAATAACTGAGGAGGCCGGCACGCCCCTGTTCCTGGCATTGGGCAACGAGGCCGTCGGCGTCATTGGGGTAGCCGATGCGATCAAACCGGACTCCAAGGCCGCTATCCAGCGACTCCACCAAGCTGGCATCAAGGTGATGATGGTCACCGGCGATGTCGACGCCACCGCGAAAGCCATCGCAAAAAAGGCTGGTATCGATGACTATCGAGCAGAAGTCCTCCCGGAGGACAAGGCCGGGGTGGTCAGCGAAATGCGCGGCAAAGGGCACGTTGTTGCTATGGTCGGCGATGGAATCAACGACGCCCCGGCCCTGGCGGCGGCGGACGTCGGCTTTGCCATTGGCACCGGAACGGATGTTGCCATTGAGAGCGCCGGCATCACACTGATGCGTGGTTCGCTACACGGCGTGCCCGATGCCATCGAGATCTCCCGGGCCACCGTGAAAAACATTCACCAGAACCTGTTCGGTGCGTTCGTATACAACACCATGGGCATTCCGGTGGCCGCCGGCCTGCTCTACCCGGTCTGGGGAATACTGATGAGCCCCATTCTGGCTGGCGCCGCGATGTCATTGTCATCGGTCACCGTGGTCTCCAACGCCAACCGTTTGAGGCTGTTCCGAACCAGCCACCGGCCGGAACAAGGCGACGGGCACAGTGATCCGAAACAGCAAAAGGAGCGGAACTGATGGAAACCCTGCTGGTCAATGCCGGAGGATTTGCCCTGATGGCTGCCATCGTCTGGTGGTTCTGGCTCTCCGGTTCCGACGACAAAGGCTCCAATGAACATGAACATCACCACTGAGGTATTTGCCATGAAAAAGCACACCCTGGCTCTTGGTCTGATGGCGGCTCTGGGGTTCAGCACCACGGCGTTGGCCGGCGGCGCGGCCCCGAGCATCCATGTTTACAAATCCCCAACCTGCGGCTGTTGTGGTGACTGGATTGATCACCTCGAGGACAATGGCTTCACGGTGACAGCAACCGACACCAACGACATGGGCAGGATCAAGGCCGACGCCGGTCTGATCGCCGGTCTGGGTAGCTGCCACACCGCCTTTATCGGTGATTATGTTATTGAAGGCCACGTTCCGGCCGACGACATCAAACGCCTGATCAGCGAAGCGCCCCGAGCCACAGGCCTCAGCGTGCCGGGTATGCCCATCGGATCTCCGGGCATGGAGATGGGCGACCGGAAAGACCACTTCAAGGTCATCCTGTTCAACGAGTCAGGACAGACGCGGATTTTTTCCGAGCATAACTAGCATCGATCGCCAGGCAGGGGTCGTTGCATCAGCGGCCCTTGCGACACTGTTTCCCTCCCGAAACGCTCCCTGCCCTGTCTGTTTTCTCTACACTCTGACTAACCAGTGTTCTATCATTGGCGCCCAGAAACCCAGAAAAACCGAGAGGGACCCTCGTTGAGCCTTAAAACCCGAATCCTTGGTCTGGCCGCAAGCCTCATAATCGTGGCTTCACTGGCATCGTGGCTGGCCTATCGGGAGCTATCCGAAAATATCATCGAACGCTGGGGCCAACAGGTGGCGGAAATACAGGTGCGCTACGACAGTGCCCGACTGCTGCAGTCACTGGAGCGGGAGATTGGGCTGGCCAAACAGATGGCGAGCTCTCCGGCATTACTCGACTGGGCCAGAAATCCGGATGATTCCGCGCTTGAATCTGAAGCCATCCGCCAGATGGAGAGTTTTCGTTCCAATTTCCGGGACAACAATTACTTCGTTGCTCTTGTTGAGAATGGCCACTATTACTACAACAACGAGGAAAACGAATACGCCGGCAGTCAGTTCCGATATGTTCTCAATAAAGAAAAACCCGATGACGCCTGGTTTTTCCAGCTGATTGATGAAGGTCGGGACTTCCACCTGAACGTCAATCCGGACACCGAACTGGGCGTCACCAAGCTCTGGATCGATGTGTTGATGCGCAACGAGGCCGGCGAGATTGTTGGCATGGTCGGTACCGGTCTGAGTCTGGACGCGTTCCTGCAGGATATTGTCGACATCGGCCAGGAGGGCATCACAACCCTGTTCGTGGACTACAACGGCGCCATTCAGCTGTACCGTGACCGGAACTACATCGACTTCGCCAGCATCATCAAACCCGAAGGTCAGAAGAACACGGTCGATCTGCTGTTCGAGGATCCCCAGGACAAACAGCAGATTCTCGGTATGCTGCAGCTGCTCAAGAAGCGGGGAGACCAGGCCGGCCAGGTGGAAAGCGGCTTCGTAACGGTGGATGGCCGCAAGCATCTGGCCGGGGTTGCCTTCCTGCCGGCAATTGGCTGGTTTGAGATTACGCTGCTCGACCTCAACACACTCCTGCCAACGAGCTACCTGTGGCCGCTGGTGGCCGTATTTCTGGGCACACTGCTGGTCACACTGGTTTTGTTCCACCTGATTATCCAGACCCGAATTCTCAAACCCATCATGAGCCTCGAGCACGCGGTGGAAAAAGTCCGGGAAGGCAGTTTCGACCTGCCACGGCTGGATAAACCGGACAATGAGATCGGCTGGCTGGCCGATCATTTCGAGAAAATGACTCAGAGCCTGGGCAACTCTACCCGGGAACTCGAAGAAAAAGTCGCGCAACGAACCGATGAATTGAACCGACTGGCCCGGATCGATCCCCTGACCGGTCTGAAAAACCGTCGCGGCCTGGACGAGGTTCTCGATGAGGAAATCCAGCGGGCCCGCCGCCAGGAAACCGGTTTTGGCGTACTCTGGCTGGACATTGACCATTTCAAGAGTATCAACGACAACCTGGGCCATCAGGCGGGCGATCAGATCCTGTGCCGGGTGGCGCTGTGGCTGAAGGCCGGCGTGCGCCCTTATGATCACCCCGGACGCTGGGGTGGCGACGAATTCGTGGTACTGCTGTCACCTTGCGACCCGGACACGTTGAGTCGGATCGCTCTTCGCATCCGGGAATCCGTGGAACAGGAAAGCCAAAAAACCGGAACCCCGGTTACTGCCAGTGTTGGTGGCTACTTCGCCCTGCCAGGTGACAGCACCGACACCATTCTTCGCCAGGCAGATCGGGCCCTCTATCAGGCCAAACATGAGGGCCGGAACCGGGTGTGTATCACCACCTCGGAAGACCCGGAGATTAACCCCGCGTAACGGGTCTGACTCATACCGCCATAACCGTTATACTCCGCCCCATCATTCATTTTTTACCAGCCAGGTTACTTCATGCTCAAAGCCGACGCCCTCAGCCAGTTGCGCCAGCTGAAATCGGATATCAAGGAAAACAAGGTGGTTTTCCCCGGTACTGTCAAAGCCACCAATGGCCGCTTCGGATTTGTTGCGCTCGATGAGGGTCGGGATGTTTTCCTTCCCCCGGAGGAAATGCAGAAGGTGCTGCCCGGGGACCGGGTGAACGTCACCGAGCAGGAAGTTGAGAAAGGCAAAACCCAGGGCGTGGTGGACGAACTCCTGGAAACCCGCCTGAACACCTTTGTAGGGCGTTACCTGGTAAAAGGTAAAGGGCATTTCGTGGTGCCCGAGACGCCGGGCATCAACCGCTGGATCTTCATTCCCCCCAAGGAACGAATGAACGCCCAGCAGGACGATTACATCTACTGCCAGATCCACAAGCATCCGATCAAGGACGGCAAGGGCCAGGCCAAGGTACTGCGGGTAATCGGTAAGGCCGGGAAACCTGGTATTGAGCGCTCTTTCACCCTGGCGACGTTTGATCTGGCAGACACCTGGCCGGACGCTGTCCGCGCGCAGGCCGACAGCCTCAGTGAAAGCGACATTGAGTCCAGGGAAACGGGGCGGGAAGACCGCACGGACCGCCCCTATGTAACCATCGACAGCCCTGGCACCCAGGACATGGACGACGCCCTGCTGGCCGAACCCAACGCCACCGGCTGGACACTCTCGATCGCCATTGCCGATCCGACCGCCGTGATCGACACCGACAGCCCGGCGGAACAGGAAGCTTTCAATCGGGCCACCGCTATCTATTTCCCGGGCGAGCCTCTGCCCATGCTGCCAGACAGCATCAGCACCCGCCTGTGCTCTTTGATGCCGGAAGCCAAGCGCCTGTCCCTGATCTGCGATCTTCAGGTCAACAATGATGGCAGTCTTGGCGACTACAGCTTTCATCAGGCCACTATCAAGTCCAAGGGCAAGCTCAGTTACGAGCTCGTTTCCAACCTGATCGAAGGACGGGAAGACGACGACATCAAGGCACTGCCGGACGCCGTTGCCAACAGCCTGGATCAACTGCATCAGGCAGCGACAGCCCTCCGGAAATGGCGCAACGAGCATGCGCTGCTGAGCGGCGACCGTCCCGAATTCCGCCTGCGGCTGGATGAAAACAAACGTATCCGGCTGATCGAACCGTCCATCCAGAATGAAGCCCATCGGCTGGTGGAAGAATGCATGGTTGCCGCCAACCGCTGCGCCGCGGATTTCCTGAGTAACCACACGGCCGGCCTGTTCATCCAGCATCCCGGATTACGGGATGATCGCGCCGACAACATCCGGTCACTGATCGACAGCCACGCACCGCATCTCTCAGGCGTCGACGCCCATCAGGCCGAGGGTTTCAGGAAGCTGATGAAGGAGACGGACTCTCTGGAGGCCGAGGTACCGGTCAAGGCCATCCTGTCCCGCCAGCTGGCCCGGGCAGAGCTGAGCTTCAAGCCGGCTCCTCATCAGGGCATGGGCCTCGATGCCTACACCACCTTTACCTCGCCACTGCGCAAGTTCTCGGATTTCTATGTACACCGTCTGATCAAGGCGGCTCTGTGGAGCACCCCCATGAAAGCGCTGACAGAGGATCAGCTGGAAGCCCTGCAAGCTGCCCAGATCCGCGCCCGACAGGCGGCGAACAGCCTGGAATCCTGGCTCAAAAGCGATTTTGCCAAAACTCTCGGCGAAGAACCCATGGCCGGCGTTATCAGCCGCACAGTGCCCGCCGGCTTCTTCGTTCGCCTGGATGCCAACGGGCTGGAAGGCTTCGTCAGCTGCAAGGATCTTGACGGAAAATACAGCTTTGATCCGGTTACCATGCGCCTTATCCACAACAAGAACGGACGCATCTTCCAGCTGGAGCAACCGGTAACGGTCAGCTTTGCCGGGGTGGATGACGAGCGCAGGCAGATTAATTTCAAGTTGGTGGAAGCCCAGGAAATTGCCAGCCAGAGCAGCACTGACGGCGGTTGAAAAACCACAATGGCAGGCGCATCGTATTCATCAGGACATGTTCCACTGATGGAGGTGCGCCATGACCATCACGCCCGATGAATTTCTGAAAAAGTACGGCTTCGACAAGGAAGACGACGAGCGGGACCACAGCCTCCGCAACAACGCCATGGAGCATGCCAAACATCTGCGAAGGCCCCATGCGGGAACGCCCCACGACTGGGAAGAATGGGAACGCTACAAGCGTGAACATCCGGATGAAGTGGAGGATGATTCCGACAGCTGATGCCCGATATTTATCGGGCCAGCATTTGCTCCAACCGCTGGTCCTTGGCCCGCCACTGATCCCCCAACCAGTTTTTCACGTTCCGGCGGTGCTCGGCATCCGTTGAATAGTCTCGGCCTTTCAGATGGTCCGGGATATCAACGGTGTGGATTTCCATTTTGACTTCCTTTACCCGGCCACAGATAAAGTCCCAGAACGTGGGCGCCCCGTCCGGATAGGCGATAGTCACGTCCACCAGGGTCTGGATCGAGTCGCCCATGGCGTCGAGTACGAAGGCCGCACCGCCAGCCTTTGGGGTCAGCAGGTGTTTGTAGGCAGACTTCTGTTTGTCGTGTTTGGCCTGGGTAAACCGGGTCCCTTCAACGAAGTTCATCACACTGACCGGGGTATGACGGAACTGCTCGCAGGCCCGACGTGTGGCCCGCAAATCTTCACCGCGTTTCTCCGGGTGTTTGATCAGGTACTCCCTCGTGTAACGCTTCATGAACGGGAAATCGAGGCCCCACCAGGCCAGGCCTATGACGGGCACCCATATCAGTTGCTGCTTGAGGAAAAACTTCAGGAACGGCGCCCGGTGATTGAAGACCCGCTGCATGGCGAAGATATCCACCCAGCTCTGGTGGTTGGCCAGCACCAGGTACCAACTTTCCCGCTTGAGGTTCTCGGCGCCTTTCACGTCCCATTTTGTGCCATGGGTAAGCTTCATCCAGCCGGTGTTGCAGGCGACCCAGGCCTCAGCTATCCAGATGATGACTCGCGTGCAGAGTACCCGGAAGCCCTTGATCGGGATGATCAGCTTCAGGATGGCCGGTATGTAGAGCAGTATGCACCAGAACAGGGTGTTGATTCCCAGCAGGATGGAGTTGAGTACACCGATCACGGGGGCGGGTAGAAAGCTGAGCATGGCAATCCTGTTTTTCTGGTTGTTTTTTCAAAATGGAGCTTAATGATAACAACCACAGGCCTCGTTGGGCAGTGGCCTGAAGTGACCGGTTTGCCCACCAGTCTGGACACTTCTGCCATGGTGATTTGCGCCCCAGCATGGATAATCCCGGTTTCTGACCGAAGAGAATCGAAGTTCGGTAATCCGTATAGTGAACGTCAAATTTTCCATGGACATGCCCATGCCCAATCTCTTCAAATCCGCCGCCGACCGCGCGGCAGGCGTTACCCGGCAAACGGCCCTATACGCCGGCAACGCCTTCGACCGAATGTTCCGGGCCGCCAGTCTGGTTCAGGCCGGACAGACGCCATTTGAAACCCTGTATACCGACGGGCTGGTCAGTCTGCGTTATTACCCGCCCCTGGCCGAGGATTTTATCGAGCTGGACGGGGAGACCATTGCGGTTGAGCGAACGGCCCATAAGACACCGATTGTGATCGTACCGCCCCTGGCGGTGAACATGCTCATCTACGATCTGTTCCCCCAGCGTAGTCTGGTGCGTTTTCTGCGGGCCAAGGGATTCGAGGTGTATCTGATTGACTGGGGCATGCCAACGCGGGAGCACAGTCACTACAACCTGCATACCTATGTGGCCGAGTTGTTGCCGGCCTATCTGAACCGGGTTCGGGAGCACAGCGGTGAACAGGAGTTGTCGCTGCATGGCTGGAGTATGGGTGGCATGTTCACGCTGTTCTATTCCGCCCTCAGTAACGATCAGCACGTGCGCAATGCCATCGTGCTGGGCTCGCCGATCGACAGTCACGCCTCAGGAATTCTGGGGCTTGTGAATCAGCGGATGGCAGACGTGGCCGGGTTTGTTCGAGAAAGGACCGGGTTCCGGCTTCACGATGTGAAACCCCACTGGTTTCATACCCCCGGCTGGGCCAATACCATCGGTTTCAAACTGACCAACCCTGTCGCCAGCGTGATGAGTTACTGGGAGCTGATCATCCGGCTGGGTGACCGGGAGTTTGTCGCCAACCACGCGACCACGTCGGCGTTTCTGGACCGGATGGTGGCTTATCCCGGCGGGATCATTCAGGACACGGTGGTGCGGGTCTGGATCGACAACCAGCTGTCGAGAGGTGAGATCCAGATCGGCGAGGACATTGCCAGGCTGGACAATGTGAGTGCCAACTTACTGGCCATTGCCGGCGGCGACGATACGCTCGTGACACCCGGTGCCGCCAAGCGGGTGATGGATCATGTGAGTTCTACGGACAAGACGTTCCGGGTTGTGCCGGGCGGGCATATGGGCATTCTTGCCGGGAGTAAGGCGCCGCGTCAGAGTTGGCTGGAGTTGGCGGAGTGGCTGGCTGTTCGGTCGGACTGATTGTCTTGCTTTGGAGTTTGCCGGCAGATGACGGGGAGGGCTTCGCTGACATCAGAGGTTCTTCAGTGTTACCTCCAACTCTGAAAGACTGCTGATCACTGCTGAGGGCTGAATCCCCCAGTCTTCAAAAACCTTATCCGGATCCCTCTGTACCCAGATTGCGAGTAATCCCGCAGCTCGGGCACCAATGACATCCCAGGCATTGCTTGAAACCAGACACAACGGCTTCTCCCAACAGCCCGTGGCCCTTCGGGCATGGGTGTAGACTGCCGGATCGGGCTTGAAGCTTTTGACGTCGTCTACCGAGACCAGACCTTCGAACTGCTCCAGCAGATCGTTGTGTCCAAGGACCTTTTCCAGCGCCGGATAACTTCCATTGGAAAACGCGAACAGCGGATACTGCCCTTTCAGTGTTTTCAGTGCCGGCAAGGCATCGTCGAACGCAGGCAGAGACAGGTAAGCCGCCATCAGGGCGTTTTCGCGTTCTTCGGGCAGGATCAGTTTGTGGGTTGCCATGGCGTAGCGCAGGGCTTGGCGGGTGCAGACACCGAAATCTTCGTAGACTTTCATCAGGCCCTTGCGGAACGAGAATTCCAGCTGTTTCTCCCGCCACAACGCGGCTACGCCCTCTGCCCTGTCACCAGCGTCTTCCGCCAGCAGGCGGGACATGCCCATGGGGTCAACCAGGGTTCCGTAGACGTCGAAAGCGAGAGTCATGCTCATCGGTGGGGCTCCTCATCCGGAAGGCGGTTCGGGGTCGTATACTGAAGTCACAGTATCGAGATTTGAACGATCACTCAACACAGTCAGCAATGACGACGGTTCAAACGAAAGGAGCGAATCTCACTCGCCGGCTATGACTATTCTCAGGAATTTGCTCGTTTTACTGGTGCTGGGCACGACCGCCGCCTGCGCCACCAGCACGCAACTCTACACGCCAGGGCCTGCAACGCTAGGGGCCGAACCGGTGACTGATTTCGACCGCTATGTGGCGTCGGTCAAAACCTACGTCGATACCAATCTGGTGCCGGTGGAAGGGTTTGAACGGGAACAGCAGGTGTTATGGAACCTGCCATACAGGCTGTCGCCGGCCGCCGATTGCAACTCCGGAGATCGCACCGGGCTGTTGCTGGTGCACGGCCTGAGCGATTCGCCCTTCGTGTTCCGGGATCTGGCCCGTTACCTGGCGGATCAGTGCGTGGAAGTCCGGGCCCTGTTGCTGCAGGGACACGGCACCCGTCCCGGGGATATGGTGACGGCCAGCGCCGACGTTTGGCGCGATCAGGTACGTAATCACTTCGTCGCCTTGTCGCAGGATGTGGACCGGGCGTTTATTGGCGGCTTTTCACTGGGCGGTGCCCTGGCCACGGATTACGCGCTTTCGGAGACGGGGCCAAGACCGGCGGGCCTGATTGCAGTCGCGCCCGCCTGGCAGCTCAACGGTCTTCGGGATTACCTCTGGCTGGCGCCCATTGCCGACGTCTTTGGTGATTTCGTGGAAAAAGAGCCCGAGCTGAATCCGGTGAAGTACGAGTCGTTTTCCTTTAACGCGGGCAGCCAGATCGGCGATGTCATCTCGGCGGCGCAAAGCCGGATAATCCAGAAGGAAAGCCTCGATATACCCCTGTTCCTGGCCGCCACTGAGGCCGACTCGGTGATCAATCTCGAGTATCTGGTCACGCAGTTCCGGGAGCGGTTCAGCAATCCCGGGAATGCCATGATGATCTTTCGGGATACCCGTAAACCCTGGCCGGTCGCGCAGGCCGATGAGCGCATCCGTTTCCTGAACAGTTATCTGCCTGACGCCAATATCCTGGAATTCTCTCATCAGTCCCTGCTGATTGCGCCAGACAACGAACTCTACGGCCTGGGCGCGCCGCTGCAACGGTGCCTGGAACCCAACAACATCTCCCTCGAGGATTGCCGGCAGTTGCCGGAAGAAGATCTCTGGTTCAGCGCCTGGCACGATACAGAGCGGCCCGTGTTTACCAGCCGGCTGACCTACAACCCCTGGTTCGATGATCTTGCTCAGGCCATCGGCTCCTTCATCAAGGAAAGCGAGTACACCAAGGTGCCGTAGCGCCACCGGGGGCATCGGGTTACACTGCCATTCATGAACCCGATTGATACATTCAACCTGGATTTCCGAGCCCTGAGTACGTTTTTGGCGGTGCTCGATGAAGGCAGCGTGTCCCGTGCTGCGGTGCGGCTGGGTGTTACCCAGTCGGCGGTGAGCCACACGCTGGAACGCCTGCGCCAGGCACTGGGGGACCCCCTGTTCGTAAAATCCGGGCGGGGTATCGTGCCAACCCGCTACGCTCTTCAGGCCGGGCCACACATTCGGCAGATTCTGGATGATCTGCAGTCGCTGTCCTCGGGGCCGCCGTTCAGTCCCGCCACGGCCGAGTTCACCTTCACGATTGCTGCCAATGATTACCAGCGGGACCTGCTTTTGCCCGGCCTGGTGCGAACCTTGCGGCAGGAAGCTCCGGGCATCAGCCTTCAGGTGATTCCATCCGGCATTCCCCGGGCAGACCTGTTGCGGAAGGATGTCTGTGATCTGGTGATTTCTCCGCACGCGCCGGAGGCGACGGACATTATGCAGCGGGGCCTGATGGCCGATCGGATGGTGGTGTTCTACGATCCCGAGTACCGCAAACCGCCTGCAGATCTGCCGGAATACCTGAAGGCGGACCACATTGCCCTGCTGTTTGCCACTGGCGAGAAGCCAACGGTGGAGACCGCCATGGATACCCGTGGCCTGGTTCGCCGCAATGTGGTGACGGTTTCCAATTTTTCCGGCCTGCCGGAGTTCCTGCGAGGCACGGATATGCTTGCCACGGCGCCGGAGGGAATGAGCAAACACTTACTCCGCGACTTCGCCTGGGTGCCTCTGCCCTTTGATTTCAAACCCTTCACCCTGCTGATGTTGTGGCATCGCCGCAATCAGAACGATCCTGCCCACAAATGGCTGCGGAATCAGGTGAATGCTGTTGCCGCTGCGCTCAACGGTCTGAAAAGTTAATCAATTAGTTTTGCTCATAGGTTGTATGAGCTTTGCTGGCGTTATCTTCTTACCTCCTCTCACCTAGACTGCCATTACTCGGCGGTCGGCCAGGTTGGGAAAGGCTTTCCAAAACACGCTACGAGCACATCCATGTGCGCTTGTTTCGGGCCATCCTTGGCCCTCTACAGTTTTGGAAAGCCTTTCCCAACCTGACCTGTCGTTACTCTTTCGGTATTTCTCTGATAACGCGTTAGGAAACACATGCTGACTTTGACCAGTGTCTGGACAACGATACTTCTTGCCGCCGCTGTGGCCCTTGGGCCGCTGGCAACGGACATGTATCTGCCGGCACTGCCTCAGATTGGTTCAGACTTTGGCACCGGTACCGATCAGGTTCAGCTGACGCTGAGTTTGTATATGGTCGGCTTTGCCATTGCCCAGCTGATTTGCGGTCCGTTGGCAGATCGCTTTGGTCGCAAGCCGATCATGATTGGTGGTTTCGTGCTTTTCGCCATTGCCAGCATTGGCTGTGCCCTGGCGTCGAACATCGAAACGCTGATTCTGTGCCGTTTCCTGCAAGCGCTTGGTGGTTCTGCCGGCCCGGTCCTGGGTCGGGCGGCGATTCGGGATATCTACAGGCCCCGCGAAGCTGCCAAGATCCTGGCAATACTGGCCAGCATCATGGCCCTGGCGCCGGCCGTTGCACCGACCATTGGCGGTCTGCTGACCGCCAGCCTCGGCTGGTCATCGGTGTTCCTCGCATTGGGTGGCTACGCCCTGGTGATGGCGGTGGTTGTGGCCTTCGGCATTCCAGAGCCCATGCGCCCGGAACATCGCCAATCCCTGAAAATCGGCAGCCTTTTGCGGAATTATCGGACCATCGCGAAGGACATCAGCTTTTTGGGCTACACCCTGACCAACGCGCTGATCTTTTCCGGACTGTTTGCGTTCCTGTCCGGTTCTTCGTTCGTCCTGATCGATTTCCTGGGCGTGCCGACCGAGCAGTTCGGCCTTTACTTCGCCTGTATGGTGGCCGGTTATATTGTCGGCAACCTGACTGCCGTCCGTCTCGGCCGTCGTCTGCTGCCGGACCAGATTCTGGTTCGTGGCCTGATTATCGCCGTCGGTGGCGGCAGCCTGATGGCCGTTCTGGCCCTCAGTGAAGTGTTCAACGTCTGGGCGGTTATCCTGCCCCAGGCCCTGTTCATGATCGGTACCGGGATGGTGTTGCCCCAGACCATGGCAGGCGCCCTGGCCAACTTCCCCACTATGGCCGGCTCCGCATCTGCCCTGTTCGGCTTCACCCAGATGGCCGTCGCCGCCATCGCCGGCATGCTGGTCGGCCATCTGCACGACGGCACCTCTCTGGTCATGGCTTTGATCATTGCAGCATGCGCCGCCATTGCCATGGGCTGTTATCTGCTGCTGGTTCAGCGTTACCCTGCGAAAGGTTTCGAACCGCAAAGTGCAACCGGTAATTGAGGCAAAATCATCCAAAGTGGTCTACACAGAGTACGTTAGACTCTAAACCAGACACCGAGGAGCAAATACCATGAGCAGCGTTAACCTGGACGGCAACCCCATTGAATTGAGCGGTAAATTTCCCGAAACAGGCGACAACGCGCCTCCCTTTACCCTGACCAACGGCGGGCTGGAAGAAGTCAAACTCGACAACTGGTCCGGCAAGCGCAAGATCCTGAACATCATCCCGAGCATCGACACCGGCGTCTGCGCCGCGTCTACCCGGAAGTTCAACGAAAAAGCCGGCAGCCTGGACAACACCGTGGTCCTCGTAGTCTCTGCCGACCTGCCCTTCGCAGCCGCCCGCTTCTGCGGCGCCGAAGGTCTGAAAAACGTCGAAACCCTCTCCACCTTCCGGAACTACAGCTTCCAGCAGGACTACGGCGTCGCCATTCAGGATGGCCCCCTCGCCGGTCTCTGCGCCAGGGCGGTGGTGGTACTGGATGAGAACGACAAGGTCATCCACAGCCAGCTGGTCGATGAGATCAAGGACGAGCCGGATTACGATGCAGCGCTGAAAGTGCTGTAAAACCAGCAATCAATAATCCGGCAGTTGGCAGTATCGCCTGAGCTCGGGCGAAGCGGCCGGTGCGACTTTCCAGGACTGTGCATTGCCAGGGATGGCAATGCCAAGCCCCCATGAATGGGTTCACGGCGTGTCCTGGAAAGTCGCACCGGCTGCTTTGCTAACACCCAAGCCAGGACCTGTTAGAATCCCCGCCCAAAGCCCGAATCCTAACCGAAGGCCCCTGACGCCCCGTGCAGACCACCACCCAAAACCCATCCCTGGCCCGCCAGCTCTACAGCATGACCTGGCCCATGCTCTTCGGGGTGCTGTCCCTGATGACCTTCCAGCTGGCCGACAGTGCCTTCGTGGGTCAGCTGGGTCGTGATCCGCTAGCAGCCCTGGGTTTCACCTTGCCGATGCAGCAACTCATCATCGGCCTTCAGGTGGGTCTGGGGATCGCCACCACAGCGATCGTATCCCGCACGCTGGGGGCCGGCGATGAATTGCGCGCCTTCAGGCTGGGCGGCCTGATCATTACCGTGGGCGGCAGCCTCGTTTTCGTCATTTGCATGGCGCTGTGGTTCCTGCAAAGCCACATCATGACCGCCCTGGGCGCTGAAGACTCGCTACTGCCACTGGTCCGGCAATATTGGGTCCCCTGGCTGATGGCGGCCTGGACCGGGGCCTTCCTCTACTTCGGCTACAGCGTTTGCCGCTCCCACGGCGATACCAAATTGCCCGGGTACATGATGGTAGCCACGAGTCTGGCCAACATCGCCCTGGATCCGCTTTACATCTTTGTCTTTGGCTGGGGACTCCCCGGCGCCGCATGGGCCACCATCACATCCTTCAGTATCGGTTGCCTGGTGATCTATCCAAAACTTCTGAAGCGACAGTGGATCCGGTTTGATCTGGGCCAGCTTGCCCTGGGCCAGGCCGTGAAACAGCTCAACGGCATCATGGCTCCGGCGATGGTCAGTCAGCTGATGCCCGCTGTCTCAGCGATGTTGGCAACGGCAATGGTCGCCGGCTTTGGTTCAGCAGCCGTCGCGGCCTGGGGCCTCGGCACCCGCCTGGAATTTTTCTCCATTGTGGTGGTGCTGGCCCTGACCATGTCGATGCCGCCGATGATTGGTCGCATGCTGGGTGCCGGCGATATCGAGCAGATTCGTAAACTGGTGCGTCTTGCGGTCCGGTTTGTGGTGGTCTGGCAATTGGCCATTGGCCTGACCTGGGTGGTGGCTTCCGGGTTGGTGTCGGAACTGTTCTCCAGCGACAGTGATGTTCAGGAGGTTCTCGCCGGTTATCTGGTGCGGGTACCGCTCAGTTACAGCGGTCTGGGCGTGTGCATGCTGATGGTGTCGGTGTGCAATGCCCTTGGCATGGCGATGCGGGCCCTGCTGGTCTCCACCCTGCGACTGTTCCTGTGTTTCCTGCCCCTGCTCTGGATCGGTAGCCAGATCAACGGCGTCTACGGGCTTATGAGCGGCGCCCTGGTGGGCAATCTGTTTGCAGGCGCCATGGCTTACAGCTTTTACCGTGCCGGCATGACGCGCCTCAAGGCCGAGGTATCCTCAGGCAAAGCGTGAGCGGAAGCTCTCGGGCACCGGCACCACTTCCTTGCGGTGGTAGTTGAAGAAGACGAAGCCATACTTCGCCAGTGCCACGGGCTGGCCGCTCTCGGCCTTGGTGACCCGGAATACGAAATCCCCGCCATACTTGTTGAAGTCCATCAGACCCACTTCAAAGCGCAGCATTTCAGGGAAGAAGGACTCGGACTGGTACATGGTGGCCAGGTCGGTGACGATAATGCCGGTGCCGTCCTTGCTGGCTTCCTGAATGCCATAGCTGACCAGGAACTGGGCCCGGGCCTCGGAGAGCATGGAGATGAGGGCGTCGTTGCCGAGGTGGTTGGCGCCGTTGATGTCGGTGATTCTGACGGGCATCCTGGTTTCGAAGCAGAAGACGTCATCCGGGAAGGAGAGTTTGATTCGGGCCACGGGGGTTCCTGTTTTCACTGGGTATGTTGGGGCAAATCATACGCTGTTCGACTTTAGTGTTCATCTCAAGACGCCCAGTCCCAAATCGGTTATCTTGCTATGAGACCTCCGCGCCGATGGTTTTGGTGGAGCGACGGCAGGGAAGGGCTTTCCAAAACACGCTCCTTTCGGCACGTCCATGTGACGCTTGACTGTCGCCATCCATGGCGACAGACAGTTTTGGAAAGCCCTTCCCTGCCATCGTTCGTATCACTCCCGCGCACTGACAATAAATATTTGAAGATGGAGTTTTATGGATATTCGCCCTGCTGCCACGCTGGTTCTGGTTCGAGATACGGCCGACGGCCTTGAAGTCCTGCTGCTGCAACGTACCTGGGACGCCGTGTTTATGCCCGGCTATTTTGTATTCCCCGGTGGGAGGGTCGAGGAAAATGAGACTCACGGGCAGGATCATATAATCGGGACCGCAGACGCCGAGATCAGTCAGATCATGAGCGTCGATGAGGGCGGCGCGGACTATATGCTGGCGGCGGTTCGGGAGTGTTTCGAGGAGTCCGGCGTTCTGGTTGCGGTGGATAAGCAGGGCAACCCGATCGCCGGGGATCATCCGGCCCACGCGGATCGGAAGTCGGTGTTCGACGGCGATCTGTCTCTGGCCAGTCTGTGTAAAAAGCACGGCCTGGCGATTCCGTTGGACCGGCTGGCCTATCTCGGCCACTGGATCACGCCGCCGGGGCCACCACGGCGTTTCGATACACGGTTTTTCGTGACGCCCGCTCCTGAGGGGCAACTGGCCGGGCACGACGGGGTCGAAACCATTGATCATGTTTGGATCAGGCCGGAGCAGGCCCTTGAGGACCATCGCAAGGGCCAGTGTTTGCTGGGGTTGCCGACGATCCGGACGCTGCGGGTGCTCAGTGATTTCGACACCACTGAGGCGCTGATGCGCTATGCCCATGCCAATCCGCCGGAGCCTTATCCGAGCCAGCCCTGGCCCGCTCGGAAAAAGGGCAAGCCGGTGACGCTGGAACCGGGTGCTCCGGCCTACGATGAGGCGGCGAAGCTGGATCCGGAGGGCGAAGGCTCCACCCGGGCGGAGATTATTCCGGGTGAGGCGGTAGAGGTTGCCGCCAGGGTCGTCAGGCTGACGGCGCCCAACCCGGGCATGATGACCGGGCCGGGTACCAACACTTACATTCTGGGCCATGAACGCTTTACGGTGATTGATCCCGGCCCCGCCAACGAGTCCCATATTGAGCGGATTCTGGAGGTGACCGGTGGTGTGATTGACCAGGTTCTGGTAACCCACACGCATCAGGACCATTCGCCAGCCGTTGCCGCCCTGAAGGAGCGGACCGGATGCCGGGTGTTCGGTTGGCCGGCGCCCCCGGGTGCCGGGCAGGACCAGACGTTCCGCGCCGACGATGAGCCGGAGCACGGCGACCTGATTGTGACCGAAGCCGGGGTCTTGAAGGTGCTGCATACCCCGGGCCATGCGTCGAACCACCTGTGTTTTCTGCTGGTCGACCAGCAGCTGCTGTTCTCCGGTGACCACATCATGCAGGGCTCAACGGTGGTCATTAATCCGCCGGACGGCGACATGAAGGCCTATATCGAGTCGCTCTACGAGTTGCTGGCAGAGTCTGTACGTTACATTGCGCCGGCACACGGGTTCCTGATGGGGCATCCCGAAGCGGTGATCGATTTCCTGATTACCCACCGCCTCT
The DNA here is from genome assembly GCF_900188315.1 of Marinobacter sp. es.042. Taxonomy (NCBI): domain Bacteria; kingdom Pseudomonadati; phylum Pseudomonadota; class Gammaproteobacteria; order Pseudomonadales; family Marinobacteraceae; genus Marinobacter; species Marinobacter sp. es.042. The sequence continues at coordinate 3,330,534 of NZ_LT897781.1, read as the reverse complement.
CGCGCGAACATAAGGTGGCCCGTGCGCTGGAAGCCCTCACTCCCGTGGATCTTAAAGCCCTTACCGCCAAAGCCTATGATGATGTTCCGACGGCCATCCACGGCCTGGCGGCACGGTCAGCCCTGGCGCATTTGCTGAAACTGGAAGCGGAGCACAGGGCGTTCAAAGAGAATGACCTCTGGCATGTCATACACGAGAGCTAACGGGGTAGTAACGAAAGCACACCGGATTTCGCAAAACACCCATATTGTTGATCGCTTTTCCGGCGTATAACAGGGTTCGTTATAACTTGCCCGGATTTCATGAAGGTGGCATTAAACCTTTGTCACAGCGGTGTTCATGACCGACAGGGGCACTCTATCCTTGAGCGCACACTGACGAACCGTGAGGAAATATGCTGTTTGAGCGGCTTCAAAAACCGTCCCCCCGGATCCTTCTGATCGCCCTGGTGATACCCTGGCTGTCGGCACCGCTTTTGGCCGAAACCGATTCGGCAAAGGCCGGCAAGAAATCCGAAGTGCTGGTTGCCGAACTGGCCGAGGACGAAAGCGTCGAGGACGTTGAGCAGTCGGCTCCCTTGCAGACCAAAGGGCAGACCCACAAATCCCGGAAACCGGAAGCCCCACGGGGCGGGGCCGGTGTCGATACGCCCTCGGCTGCGTCACGGAAAGTGGCGCCGAATATCGATCTGAAACAGGTGGCACCGCCACCGGAAGCCCAGGTTTCAACGCCGGCCGACACGGATGCGGATGCCGCCGAATCCGAGGTCATGGCAACCGAAGCGGTGGCCGAACCTGAGCCGCAACCCGAACCCGAAATTCGCGAGGGCAAGGTATTCACCCTGCTCGACAACGATGTCATGCCGGGCACGTCTACCCGTCTGGCCTGGACGCCAGGCATCCAGATTGCCGGCCTGTCCCAGGCCACGCCGGTACTGGTGGTTAACGGTATCAACGCCGGCCCCACCCTGTGCCTCACCGGCGCCGTCCATGGGGACGAACTGAACGGCATCGAAATCATCCGCCAGACCATGTACGACCTGAACCCCGAGAAGCTCTCGGGCACTGTGGTAGGCGTGCCGATTGTAAACCTGCCTGGATTCCAGCAGGGCAGCCGCTACCTCCCCGACCGTCGGGACCTCAACCGGCATTTCCCGGGCAGTCCCAACGGCAGCCTGGCGGACCGGATTGCGCATTCACTGTTCGAAAACGTGATTCGCAAGTGCGACATGCTGGTGGACATCCATACCGGCTCACTGAAACGCACCAACCTGCCGCAACTTCGCGCCGACATGAACAATCCGGATGTGGCGGAATTTACCCGCGGCTTTGACCGCATGGCGGTGGTGCACAGCTCGGGCTCTGCAGGCATGTTGCGCACGGCCGCCGTGGAAGCCGGCATTCGAACGGTCACCCTGGAAGCGGGCGAATCCCACCGTATCCAGCAACACCAGATCAGCGCCGGCGTTAACAGCCTCACCAGCCTGATGGAGCGACAGGGCATGATCTCCCGAATGTTCGTGTGGGGCGATCCGGAACCCGTCTACTACGATTCCGACTGGATCCGGGCCGATCACGGCGGGATCCTGTTCAGCGAAATTGAGTTGGGGGCCAATGTATCGGAAGGTGAGATTCTCGGTTACGTCTCCGACCCGATCACCAACGCCCAGCACCCCATCCGGTCCACCAGTGATGGCCGCGTGATCGGTATGGCCGTGGACCAGGTCGTGATGGCCGGTTTCGCCGCCTACCACATTGGTACGGAGGCAGAAGTTCCCGGAGAGTAGTATGCTAGGCTTTTTTCGGGCATCACCAACCCAGAGGAGCCTTTGTGTCTTCCGAGAACGCCGGAGTTTTATCACGTATTCCCGGCCTGGCCTACATCGGGCTGGTTCTCACCCCGCTATTCTGGGCCGGCAACGCCGTGGTGGCCCGGGGTACGGTCGAGAACATCCCGCCGTTATCCATGTCGTTCTGGCGCTGGGTGATCGCCCTGGCTATCCTGCTGCCATTCGGGCTTCCCGGTATCTGGCGCCACCGCCAGGTTATCCGCCAGCGCTTCGGTTCCATGCTGGCACTGGCGACCTTCAGTGTGGGAGCCTTCAATACCCTGCTGTATCTGGCGGCCACCACAACCACCGCGACCAACATTGCCCTGATCAACGCCACCATTCCCATTTTTGTCGCTCTGCTTGCCTGGATCCTGCTCGGCGACCGAACCCGGCCGATTCAGGCATTGGGAATCGCGCTGGCGATTACTGGCATCGTTACCGTGATTGCCCGCGGCGATCTTTCGGTGTTGACCCGTCTCCAGGCCCAACCCGGCGATCTGATCATGGTGGCGGCAGTATTCAGCTGGGGCCTGTTCTCGGTGCTACTGAGACGACAGGCAGTGCCTCTGCCAGCACTGACCTTTTTGACCACGCAAATTCTTCTGGGCACGATGGTTGTGCTGCCCTTCTACCTGACAGATCTGATTTTCTTCTCCGGAGGCTTCGAGCTGTCAAAAACCACGGCCATGCCGCTACTGTACTTCGCGATCTTCCCGGGGATCCTGGCCTATGGATTCTGGAACCACGGTGTGCATAAAATTGGCCCGGCCAGAGCAGCCATCTTTATGTACCTGACGCCTGTCTTTGCCTCAATTCTTGCGGGCATTTTCCTGGCCGAGTCCCTCGGATTGTTTCACATTATCGGAGCCGTGCTGATTCTTGCGGGACTGGTGCTGGCGACACAAACCCGAGTTCGCACGAACCACCCACTCTCAAAGCAGCAAGCAAAAGGAGAAACCCATGGTTGAACTCACTCTCAGTAACGCTCGCGGCTTCTTTTGCCTGATTCTGATGCTGTTGACCGCGAGCCTGTCGGCACCGGCTGCGGCAGAACCCTGCGATCCGGAGACAGCCAAGTGGAACCCCGAGCATTATTACCCCGAAGATGCCGTGGTTTTCCATAAAGGCCACTGGTACGAATCCAGAGAGATGCACAAGGGACTGGAACCAGGCATCACGTTTGACTGGAACAAGCTTGACTCAGTGCCCGACTGTAGCAACCGACCCGAGAGCGGAAAGCAGGCAAAGGGCAGCGACAAACAGAATGACGGCAAATCCCATCGCGGCGAAACCGCCTCCGGAATGTGCGTAAAGCCGGAACAATGGCTGTTTTCGAAAAGCTATGAAAAAGGCGACCTGGCCAGTCACGGAGGACAGATCTGGGAAGCCACCGGGCCAACTCGGGGGGACATGCCAGACATGGACGAGCCCCCTCACTGGAAACTGGTTGAAGAGCACTGTGCCCTTCAAAATCAGTGATCTGACACGTCCCTGTCCAGGGCCGCTTCAATGCGGCCAATGACCTCCTCAAGAACCGACCTCGGGCAGCCGATATTCAGGCGCATAAAGCCGCTGCCCGGGTCTCCGAAGGAAAGTCCGGGATTCATGCCCACACCGGCCTTTCGAACGAAAAAGCGTTTCAGACCCGCATCGTCCAGACCCAGCTCGCGGCAATCCAGCCACATAAGATACGTGCCCTCCGTAGCAGAGACCCGAATGCCGGGGAGGCGCTGGCCGACCGCTTCCACCACGTAGTCCCGGTTTGCCTGCAGGTAAGCCATCAGATCGTCCAGCCAGGGACCGCCATGGCGATAACCGGCCTCAAACCCGGCAATGCTGAACGGATTACACTGGGGCAGATGCATCGATTCGAACACCGCCTTCATGGCCTTTCGCCGATCCGCATCCGGAATCACCAGAGCCGACAGTCCCAGCCCGGGCATATTGAAACTCTTGCTGGGAGCCACCGCCATGACCAGTGCGTCGTCAGGGCCGGCCAGGTTGGCCAGCATCGTATGACGGGGTTTGTCGGGAAAGATGAGATCGCAATGGATCTCGTCGGACACCACCACCAACTGGTGCCGACGCGCGATATCCAGCACCGCCCTCAGTTCTTCCTCGGACCACACCCGGCCGACCGGGTTGTGCGGTGAACACAGCAGCAGGACTCGAGCATCGGGACGCGCTGCACACTCTTCAAGATGATCCAGATCCATGCGGTAGTGGCCGGGGTCCCCTGTGTCCGGATCCTCGGGCACCAACGGGTTCTCGATCACCACCCGGCCACTGTGCCGCACCGAACTGAAGAACGGCGGATACACCGGCGGCTGAATAATCACACCCTCGCCAGGCCCGGCGTAGGCCATGCATGCGGCATTGATCGATGGCACCACGCCGGGTGCCATCAGTATCCATTCCCGCTGAATCTCCCAGCCGTGACGGTTGGCAAACCAGTCAATCATCGACTGATAAAGACTGTCCGGAAACAGGGTGTAGCCGTAAACCGGATGTGCCGCCCGCTCCGCCAATGCGCGGGTAACCGCCTCAGGGGCTGCAAAATCCATATCAGCAACCCACACCGGAATCACCTCCTCGGTGCCAAAAACCGCCTGGCGGGCATCGAACTTGACGGAACAGGTATTCTCACGGGAAACCGGGTCATCGAAAGGGCTGGACACAAGGACTCTCCAGAGCAGATATCAGTATTGGAAACCGGTATTGTGGTGGGCTCATCCAGGCACCGCAAGCGCCCGCCCGAACACAACCATTGTGTTCATCTCCGGCTTTGGTCGAACATCGTCGATTAACACTTGCCCAGATGGGCCGATACTTGCGAACCTAACGGTTTATCCAACAAAAACTTCCAAACTTTCTCCCGGAGCCTGTTCAATGATTGGCCAGATCCTGTCCACCATGTTGCCGGTGTTTTTGATCGCTGGTTGCGGCGCCCTCTATGGCCGTTATCGGACGCCCGATATCCAGGGGCTGAACGTTCTCAACATGGAGCTGTTTGTGCCCATGCTGGTCTTTGCCGTTCTCGCCGACCAGCAGGCTCCGCTGCAGGAATATGCCCGGCTGGCATTGGCGGCCACCGTGGTCGTGCTCGGATCAGGTATTGTTCTCTACCCGCTGGCCAGGGTTCTGAAGCTGAATCTGAAAACCTTCCTGCCGCCAATGATGTTCAACAACTCCGGCAACATGGGGATCCCGCTGCTGGTGCTGGCGTTCGGTGATGAGGCCCTTCCGGCGGCGATCGTGCTGTTTATTGTGGAAATGCTGCTGCACTTTTCGGTGGGGCTTTACATGCTTGACCCCCACACCTCCATCATCAAACGGCTCAAGCTGCCCATCGTATTTGCCAGTATTGCCGGACTGTCGGTGAATCTCGGGGGCGTACCCCTGCCGGAATGGCTGCTGGAAACCCTGAACATGCTGGGGGGAGTCTGCATCCCGCTGATGCTCTTTGCCCTCGGGGTACGCATGCTGGATATCGATTTCAGCGACTGGAAGCTGGGCATGCTGGGAGCCATTGCCTGCCCCGCCAGCGGCCTGATACTGGCCTGGCCGATGATTGCGGTTCTGGATCTTCCGGGCATGCAGATAGCCGCGCTGTGGGTATTTGCGGCCCTGCCACCGGCTGTACTCAACTACATGGTGGCGGAACAGTATCGTCAGGAGCCACACAAGGTCGCGTCGCTGGTATTATTGAGCAACCTGGGCAGTCTCATCGTTATGCCGGTTGTGCTCGGGCTGGTGTTTGCCGCCGGCTACGTTTGATCAGAGGAAGGACCCGATGTCTGAAACCGTTGCGGTGGTGCGCGCCTCCCGCCCGAACTTTCTGATACTCGCACCACTGTGTGCCGGTCTCGGTGTGGCCCTGGCCTGGCAGCAGGGCGCATCGCCGGCCCTGATTGACACCTTGCTGGTTCTGATTGGCGCCCTCCTGGCCCATGCCGCCGTTAACCTGCTCAATGAATACGAAGATTTCATCTCCGGACTGGACCTGATCACCCGGCGCACGCCTTTCTCCGGCGGCAGTGGCGCTCTGCCGGAGGTTCCCTCCGCCGCCCGGCAGGTCCTGTTGGCCGCATCCGGAACGCTGGCACTGGTTGTGGCCATTGGCCTCTACTTTCTCTGGCTCCGGGGCCTGCCCATGCTGGTGCTGGGTGCCGCAGGCGTGGTGCTGGTGCTTACCTACACCCGCTGGATTACCCGTTCGCCACTGATCTGCCTGCTTGCTCCCGGGCTGGGATTCGGCCCCGTGATGATCCTGGGCAGCCTGATTGCCATGGGGGCACGGCTCGATGCTGCGGCCGTTGCGGCCTCTGCCATCAGTCTGCTGTTGGTCAGCGAGCTACTGCTGATCAATCAGATTCCGGATGCCGATGCAGACCGGAAAGTCGGCCGGCGGCATCTGGTCATTACCATGGGCCAGCCGGCCGCTGCCCGCCTGGCAGGCCTTCTGTTACTTGGCAGCTACGGCCTACTCGGCTCGGCAATCTGGGTCGGCTGGTTGCCGACCTGGACGGCTATCGCCCTTGCGCCATTACCGGCAGCGGTCTGGGTTAGCACCAGGCTGCGGGGCGCCCTGAGCAACCCCGCACAGTTGAACACCCTTCTGGGCATCAACGTCGCGGTGCTGCTGGCCACTCTAGCGTTGTTGATCTGCGGGCTCAGCCTTTAAACCGGAAGACGCTGACCCGCGAACGCAGCTGCCCGGCAAGCACCGCCAGATCCCGGCTGGCCCCGGCCACCTGCTCGGAACCGGCTGACGTTTCCACCGTGGCGTCGTGGATGCGGCTGATGTTGCGGTTGACCTCTTCTGCAACGGAACTCTGCTCTTCCGAGGCACTGGCAATCTGGGCATTCATGTCGTTGATTGAACCAACCTCATCGCGGATTCGAGCCAGGGCAGCTTCCGCCTCGCTGGTCTTGTCGACCGTGTTACGTGCCAGTTCACGACTGCTTTCCATCACGTTGGCCGCCTCGCCGGCACCGGTCTGCAGGTTGCCGATCATTTCCTGGATCTCCCGGGTGGAATCCTGGGTCCGCGACGCCAGAGAGCGCACCTCGTCCGCCACCACCGCAAAGCCCCGCCCGTGAGTGCCCGCGCGGGCGGCTTCAATGGCGGCATTGAGCGCCAACAGGTTGGTCTGTTCGGCGATGGCATTGATCACTTCTATGATCTTTTCGATATTGGCGCTGTCCTCAGACACCCGCTGAACGGTCTGCGTTGCCTGTTCCAGGGTTTCCGCCAGCTCTCCAATGGAGGCCGCGGTGTCCTGCACCACGCGATTCCCGCTTTCAACCTCGGTATCGGCCTTCTGGGTAGCGGTGGCCGCGCTGGCCGCGAAACCTGCGACCTCATTCACCGTGGCAGCCATCTGGTTCACAGCCGTGGCCATCTGTTCCGCTTCGCTGGCCTGCAGACGGATCTGACGACTGTTGTTGTCGGACGTCGCCTCCAGTTCAGAAGACGAGCTGGACAGTTCCTCCGCCGCTGAGCGGACCTCCCGGATAATGCCGCCCAGTCGCTCGACGGTATCCTGCAACGCGCCCATCACGCTGTCCGGGTAGCGGGTTTGAATATCCTGGTCGAGCTCTCCGTCAGCCAGCTGGCGAATCGCCTGGGCAACATCCTCCGGCTCACCGCCAAGAATTTTCTTCAACCTACGGATGATCACCAATGCCACAAGAGCACCCAGAACGACCGCAAGCCCCGTTACAGACAGGTTCAGGGCGTTAAATGTGCTTGCCGCCTCACGCACTTCATCAACACCGGTGGTCACCACGTCTTCCTGGTAATTGATAAAGGCGTTGACCCGTTTGAGCCACTCCGAATAGGCGCCGGAGACATCGCTGAGAAGAAATGCCCTGGCCTGATCGATGTTGCCGGCCAATCGCAGCTCGAGCAGTTCATCCGTTAACGTGAGGGCCCTGAGTTCAATGTCTTTTATCGCCGCCAGCAGTTGCTTTTCCCGGCTGGTAGCGCCTTCTTCCCGGAACATTTCATCCATGGGGCCAGCGGAATCCCGGTAAAACGCCTTCAACCGTTCGATGTCAGCGAGGTGTGTTTGCAGGTCCCGCTCGCTCTCCACCAGCACCGCATCCCGGATGGCTATCGCCCGATCGTGGACACTGCCGCGAAAGTTGATCGCGTACCGCTGTTTCACGGCAGCGCCATCACCCACATCGGTCAGGGTCCTGTCGATGAAACCGACCCGCTGGTTGCCAATCAGACTGACCGCAATTACCAGAGACAGAATCAGTCCAAAACCAAGGGCTAGGCGTTTCGCAACGGTGAAATGACCAAACATCAGTAGGCTCCGGGGCAGATCTTTATTGAATGAGCCTATGACTTCTTTAAAAATGGCAGATTGGATCAATCAATAGAGCCTTCACCCCCGTTTTTTGACAATCCTTTTCATTACTGCAATCAATCTTTACATCTCACGCCCCGAGCCCTTGCAACTGCCTGAACTTTAACCGATGGTTAAAATAGCTTCTGAGCAATTGCATTCACGATACGGAGGTCTCCCCATGAGTGTTCTTCTCCTGCTGATCAGTGCCCTGGTGCTGATCTATCTGGGTATCGGCGGCACCACAGCCGCTGCCGTCATGTCTCTTGCGACCGTTGTGGGCCTGTTCCAGGATGAATGGCATCTGATCAGCATTCTCTGCGGCGGTGTGCTGCTAGCCCTGGCGTTGATTCTGGTTATTCCTGGCGACTTGCGTCTAGACAAGCTCAGCCGCCCGCTGCTCGGCTGGGTACGCAGCCGACTGCCCAAACTCTCGGACACCGAAGCCGAGGCCCTGAAATCCGGCTCGGTCGATTGGGACGGTGAGCTCTTTTCCGGCAAGCCCAAGTGGAACAAGTTGCTGGATTCCAAACCAGCGCATCTAACCAGCGAAGAGCAGGCCTTCCTGGACGGCCCGGTGGAAAAGCTGTGCGCGATGCTCGACGACTGGAAGATCACCCACGAGCAGTACGACCTGCCGGACAAGGTCTGGAAGTTTATCCG